>DASXED010000163.1:0-32781 GCA_036490295.1 Verrucomicrobiia bacterium
CTGGCGTGCGCTGCTCCGCAGCTTTTGGCGGACGTGGATTTAGGGCGAAAGCTTTTCGCGGTGCGGCTGGTGGTCGCGGTTCCAACGAGACAAAGCTTTGTCGCTGGTGTCTGCAAAAAGAAATTGCAGCGTCGGCGATTCGACGTGGCCGTCGCAAAATACCACGTTGGCTTTGCCTTGATGTCGCGCATAACTTCTTTTGGTGCTGTTTTGCGCATCGAATGTGTAACCGGATATGTAATTTGTTGGATCTTTGAATCGTGTCAGATT
The DNA here is from genome assembly GCA_036490295.1 of Verrucomicrobiia bacterium. GTDB lineage: Bacteria > Verrucomicrobiota > Verrucomicrobiia > Limisphaerales > UBA11358 > UBA11358. Next base: position 271 of record DASXED010000163.1, read on the forward strand.
CAAACTGTTATCTCCAATCACATTGCCGTTTCCCCAAAATCCGTCACCAATCGCCATCATTTCACTTGGATTGGCAATTTCCGATTCACTTACGGGCGGCGCCATTCCGTCCGGACCCCAACTCACCTGTCCGCCAAGGCCAAGAGGGTCGCTTAAGCTCAAGCCAAAAGCATTATAGCCGTAACTTATGAAAAGTCTATTTGTCGGCCAGTTAGACGGCTTTGCTGCCGGACATTTCCAGACACCTTGGCCAAACCATTTAGAAAAAGAATTTCGTTTGGAATTTCCCGGCATTGAAAGTTCGGTGAATTGCAAAGTAGTTACCCACAATTTCATGTGTTCGGGATAACTTCCTTTGCTATAATTTGGATTGGTGCGCAAAGGATAAACGCTGTTGTCTGCTACAAATGCCTGCAATCCAATTCCAAGTTCCCGCACATTGTTCGCGCATTGAGTTCGCAGCGCAATTCGTTTGGCTTGAGAGATTGCCGAAAGTAAAAGTGCCGCGAGAATGGCGACAATGGCAATTACCACCAGAAGTTCAACCAGAGTGAACGCCAAATCTTTTTTATCCGTGTTCAATCTGTGTTTCATCTGTGGCTGATTGTTCTTCGACAATCAGAAAAACGGATTGTGTTCTTTTTCCTCCGCCACCGTCGTCAACGGGCCGTGGCCGGGACAAATCAAGGTTTCCGCCGGCAGCGATAAAATTTGTTCGCGCACTTTTTGTTTCGCCAGATCCCAAGCGCCATTGCCGTTGCCCATCGAGCCGGCGAAAATCGTGTCGCCGACGATGGCGATGAGGGGCGCGTCTTCCTGCCAGTTGCCGACCATGTAAGTCACGCCATCCTCCGCGTGGCCGGGCGTCTCGCGATGCGTCACGCGCAGTCCGCCGAGATGGATGATTTCGGAATTTTTATTGTGCTGGTCCACCGGCGCCCTTTTTGAACTGGAATGCAATTTCGCCTTCGGCCACGCCTCGCGGATTTTCGGCAGCGCCTCGACGTGATCCCAATGCGAGTGCGTGATGAAAATATGTTTTAGTTGAAGTTGCTCGGCGGCGATGCAATCGAGAATCGGTTTTGCATCAAGTCCGGTGTCAAACAAGGCTGCATCACGCGTGACTTCATCCCAGACCAGATAACAATTCACCGTGAGTCCATCGCCTGCCGTCGTGAACACGCGAACTTCGTGCCACGCGGACAAGTCTTTTTTTGATGGCAGCCAGCCATTTGCAATGGCTTCGAGTTTTTGCGGATTGAGTCCGATAATTTTTCCGAGCGCGTGGAAATTTATTTTGCCGGAAAATTTTCCAGATTCTTCCAGCGCGGACAATTCTTTTTCAGAAATGCCTGCGGCGGTTGCGGCAGTGGAAGTTGAGATGTTGTTCATTTTCCGCGCCTTGCCGATGATGTCGCCGAGATGGTCTTCGAGATTCATGCGGGAAAGTTAGCTGCGCGATGCGCGTCGCCGCAAGCTTTCGCTGCGCTTGACCCGTCGGGGTTTGCTGCTAGTATCCGTGAAAATTCTGATGAAATTGTCCCGATTGATTTTGTTTTTGGCGGCGATGTTCTGCCTCGGCCTGCCGCTGCGCGCGGAACTGGCCGACGGCGTCAAGGCCATCGTGAACGACTCGGTCATAACTTATGCGGAGGTCGAGGATTTCGCCGCGCCGGCGATTGACTCGTTGCGCCGCCAATACGCCGGCCAGCCGGACGTGTTCCAGCAGAAGCTCACCGATGCCCTCACCAACAGCCTGGAAATTTTGGTCGAGCGCCAGTTGATCCTGCATGATTTCGACACCGAGGGCTACAAACTGCCCGACAGCGTTCTGGATGAATACGTCCAGGACAACATCCGCGATAATTTCGGCGACCGCATCACGTTTATGAAAACGCTGCAGGCGCGGGGCGAGACGTTTGAGAAATACCGCGATGAACTGCACGATCAATACATCGAATCGGCGATGCGCCGCAAAAATGTCACGCAGGAAATCGTCGTTTCACCCTACAAGATTGAAAATTATTATCTCGCGCATCAGGACGATTTCAAGGTCGAGGACGAGATCAAATTGCACATGATCGTGCTCAACAAATCTTCTCCCGACGACAAGGACACCCGGCGCATGGCCGGTGAAGTTTTGACGAAAATCAAGGAAGGCGCGACATTCGCCGAAATGGCCTCGGTTTATTCGCAAGGCTCGCAGCAACATCAGGGCGGCGACTGGGGCTGGATCGAGCGCTCCGTTTTGCGCAAGGAGCTTGCCGACGCCGCCTTCACCCTCAAACCCGGCCAGATCAGCGACGTGATTGAAACGCCCGAAGCCTGCTACATCATGCTCGTTGATGACAAACGCACCGCGCACGTCAAACCGCTCGGCGAAGTGCGCGATGAAATCGAGCAAACCCTCCGCACACAGCAGCAATCGCAACTGGAAAGACAGTGGATCGAGCAATTGAAAAAGAAGGCGTTCATCCGCATCATCCCGTGACGACTGGCTGACGCGCGCAAACCTCATTCGCATGACTGGCTGGATCGGCATTTCCCTCGGCGATGCCGCCGGCATCGGCCCCGAAGTCGCGCTCAAGGCCATCGATGCCGAAGTCGCGAACGATGACACGCGCTATTTGCTCATAGGCGATGAAAATTATCTTCAGAGTCTCAACCGGAAACTTGGGCTTGATATGCCACTGAAAAAGTTTTCCACTTACCATGACAAAAAACTTTTCCGAGAAAAAATTTACGTCGCAAATCCGCTTGCCGCACCATTGCCGGAAAATCTGCCCGCCGGTTCACCGCTCGCTGCCAACGCCGCCGTCGCTGCGCTGCAAGATGGCGGTCAGCGTTGTTTACGCGACGAACTCGACGCGCTCGTCACTGCGCCCGTGAACAAAGAAGCCATCATCCGCGCCGGACACAAATTTGTCGGCCAGACGGAATTCCTGTCCGAACTCGCCAACACCAAACGCACCGCGATGATGCTCCTCGGCACGGACGCCGCCGGACGCTGGCTCCGTGTCGCGCTCGCCACGGTTCACATTTCTATCAAGACCGTTTCCGAAAAATTGACGGCGGGAAAAATCACGCTTGCCATCGAACTCGCCACACAAGCCTGCCGCGACCTCGGTTTGTCGCGCGCAAAAATTGCCGTGGCCGGCTTGAATCCGCACGCGGGCGAAGGTGGAGAATTTGGCGACGAAGAAATTAAAATAATTGCGCCGACAGTTTTGGCTTTGCAGAAAAAAGGTTTCGATGTCGTCGGCCCGTTGAGCGGCGACACGATTTTTCACTATGCGTTGCAAGGGGATTTCGATGTCGTCGTCGCGATGTATCACGACCAGGGACTCGCGCCGCTGAAAGCCGTTGCGTTCGACACCGGCGTGAACTGGACGCTCGGCCTGCCGTTCATCCGCACCTCGCCCGACCACGGAACGGCCTACGACATCGCCGGAAAAGGCATCGCCAATCCATCGAGCATGATTGCAGCAATCCGGCTCGCGAAGCAGCTTGCAGCCAATAAAAAGTAGGAGACGAGGTAACGAGTCTCTAACTAATCGGGGAAATTAAAATGAGACTCGTTACCTCGTCTCCTACAAATCAACCAATCAACTCGCGGACTTTGGCTTGGATGTCGCCGTTCTTCATCAATGATTCGCCGACCAAGATTGCCTTCGCGCCGCACTTTTTCAATCGTTCCACATCTGCACGAGAATGAATTCCGCTTTCGGACACGAGCAGCGTAGTGGCACGGGCATCCTGCCCGTGAGTTATTGTTTTTGAACTCACAGGCAGGATGCCTGTGCCACTACGAATTCGCGCCGCCAATTTTTCGGTCGTCGCCAAATCCACTTGGAAAGTTTTTAAGTTCCGATTGTTCACGCCGATCAATTGCGGAGAAATTTTCAGCGCGCGTTCCAATTCGATTTCGTCGTGAACTTCGACGAGAGCGGCAAGCCCGGCTTGAGTCGCAAGTGAATGGAATTTTTGCAGTTGTTCGTCCGTTAAAATTGCGACGATGAGCAGGATGGCGTCCGCGCCCCATTCGATGGCTTCGAGGATTTGTCGTTCATCAATGATGAAATCTTTTCGCAGCAAGGGAATTTTTACGGCGTCGCGGATTTGGCGGAGATAATCGAGCGAGCCTTGAAAAAATTTCTCGTCCGTCAAAACGGAAAGGCAGCTTGCGCCCGCCGCTTCGTATTCCTTCGCGATTTTTACCGGATCAAAATCTTTGCAAATGATTCCAGCGGACGGCGAAGCTTTTTTGACTTCCGCAATTAGCGCGATGTCGCCGCGCGGGTTTTTCAATGCGGAAATAAAATCACGCCGTTCGCCATGCTCTAGCATCGCGTCGCGCAAATCGCCTGACGCGATGATTCGCGCGGGCAATTTCGCGAATTCGCGTTTTTTTTCTTCAACAATTTTGTCGAGAATGTTCACAAATTTATTTTAACGCGAGATAAACAAAAGTGACGCATTGAAAGCAAAATGGCAAAGAATGCAATCCCAAAGGCTTGCAGATTTTTCTCTCAAATAACATTGAACAATGGTTAGCGTGCTTAAATCCAGAGCCGCTATCCAAGAAACTGAATATTGCGACCAATGTGTGTAGCAAATCCATCCTACAATTAAAATCATGCTTGCAGCAACTGGATAAGACCCACGAAATGCTTTGTAAAGAAACCCACGATAAATAATTTCCTCACAAATGGGTGCGAGTATCAAAAGCGGAAGCAGGAAAAAATATCTCTGAAAACCAATCGTATTTCTAAACGCAGCGAGATCATAATCGTGAACGCCGTGTCCCCATCCCTGAACAATCATAAAATGGCCCAAAATTCTAATTGCCAAAGCCATGACCAAACCATACCAGACATATTCACTGGGCTTAACGTCGAGGTTGAACCCTTTCCAAAATGTTGCAAGTGTTTCAGTCCGCGCGAAATAAGCCGCGATTAATAATCCAACAGCATAATGTAAAACGGATTCCGAAAAATATCCGAATCCACTTCTCCAAAAATTTGGGAAAAATGAAAAGATCAACTGATTGACGCCAAATAAAATAAATCCAAAAAGGAAAAGCACGCCAACACACTTCCACGCATCACGCGCAGACCACTTATAATCAGGAAATAAAAGATAAGGCTCGTTTTTTTTGGGTGCAGCTTTCGTTTCTTGTTTTTCAGCCGCTGCCAATTGCGGAGAATTATCCAAAAGCAATTCGTTATCAATGGCACAATTCGTTGCCTCGTCGGGATATTCTTTTCCGCAATATGGACATTTTTTCATGCGGTAAAATTTTATTCTTCCTCATCTTTCACACCCTGCATCCGTTTCGTCGGACAGCCGGCGCGCAGCCAGCCGTTCACGAACATGTCCAGGTCGCCGTCCATCACGCCTTGAACATTGCTCGTTTCCACGCCGGTCCGCAAATCTTTCACCATGCGATACGGCTGGAAAACGTAACTGCGAATCTGGTTGCCCCACGAGACGCTGCCTTTGTCGCCGTAAAATTTTTCCATGTCGGCCTTGGCCGCGTCCACGCGCTGCGCGAAAATCCGCGAGAGCAACAGGTTCATCGCCGTCGCGCGGTTTTGATGCTGCGAACGCTGCGCCTGCGACGCGACGACGAGGCCGGTCGGGATGTGCGTGATGCGCACGGCGGTCTCGACCTTGTTCACGTTCTGGCCGCCCTTGCCACCGGAACGGAACGTGTCCACGCGAAATTCATTCGGCGGAATGACGATTTCGCCGTCGCTCTCCTCGATTTCGGCGATCGTGTCCACGCTCGCGAAACTGGTGTGGCGGCGTTTGTTGGAATCGAACGGCGAGATGCGCACGAGACGATGCACGCCGCGTTCGGCCTTGCAAAAACCGTAGGCGTTCTCGCCCTTGATGAGCATCGTGACGCTTTTGAGGCCGGCGGTTTCGCCGGTGAGCGCGTCGGTGACCTCGACTTCCCAGCCGCGCGATTCGGCCCAGCGCGTATACATACGCGAAAGCATCTCCGCCCAGTCCTGCGATTCCGTGCCGCCCGCGCCGGAATTGATGGTGAAGATGCAATTTTTTTTGTCGTGCGGGCCGTTGAGAAACAGTTTCAGTTCCAGCGCGTCGAGTTCCTTGAAAAATTTCGCGAGGTCGCGGGTGAGTTCCGCCTCGACCTTCGCCTGCGACGCGGCGGGTTCGGCCTCGCCGAGTTCGAGCATGACGCGGAAATCGTCGAGCTGCTTTTCCAGTCGTTGGAGCGGCTCGAGTTTGTTGCGAATGACGCCCGCTTCGTCAATGAAGTCCTGGGCTTTTTCGCGGTTGTTCCAGAAATTTTCGTCCGCCATCAGCGAATTCAATTCGCCGGAGCGTTTTTGCAAAGTGGCGACGTCAAAGAAACCTCCGCAGGTGCGTGAGTTTCTCGGCGGCGGTCGTCAGTTGTGGGGCGATCATTTCGAACATCGGAGCAGAATACAGAATTTAGGAGCCGGAATCCAGAATGGTTTTTTTGCCACAGATGGACACAGATTTTCACAGATGGAAAAACGGGAATTATCTGTGTTTCATCTGTGTCAATCTGTGGCTACAACTCGTCTTCGCGCTCGGTGTAAAATAATTTGTAAGCGCGGTCGTAATCGGCTTCCGGCACGAAGACTTGGGCGGGACGGCTTAAATCGCCGGGGCAATTGGCGAAAATTCGTGCAATTCGTGTCAAAATCTTTGTCGCGGAGCGACCGCGCAACCTTCGGATTTCCCCATCAGCCGCGCCGAACAAGTGTATTTGAAAACGGTGTGGGTGAGGACTGTTAAGTCTTCTTTCAATCACCGTCACCGGGACTTTAAGTTGCCGCCGGATTTCCCGAAAAAATTATTTTTGGTAAAATGCAAAGATTTTTACCGCAGGAATTGCATATCGCAAAAGCCAATGACCGATAATCGCATTTTCAGCACGAAATAAAACCCAGCAATGCAGCATTTTTTACCGATTGGCACGACGATAAGTCTTGCGTTACTCGTCCGCTTGTGAAACATTTCACAAACTATGGCACACGTTAAATTACACATTCCGGGACCGGTCGAAGTCAGCGAGAAAACTTTCAAGGCTTTTTGCTCGCCGATGATCGGCCATCGCGGGCAGGGCTTCAAAGACCTTTACGCGAAAGTCCAGCCGCAACTCCAGCAACTGCTTTACACGAAGCAACTGGTTTATCTTTCCACTTCGAGCGCGTGGGGCGTGATGGAAGGCGCGATCCGCAATCTCGTTTCCAAAAAAGTTTTGAACTGCATGTGCGGCGCGTTTTCGGACAAATGGTTCGATGTTTCAAAAAAATGCGGCAAGCAGGCCGAGGCGTTGCAAGTGGAATGGGGTTTGCCCGTCCGCGCCGAGGCGATTGACAAAAAACTCGCGACCGGCGAATTTGACGCGCTCACTTTGATCCACAACGAAACTTCCACCGGCACAATGTCGCCGCTCGCTGAAATCGCCGCGCTCAAGAAAAAATATCCCGACGTGATGTTCATCGTGGACGCCGTCAGTTCGCTCACCGCGCTGCCGATCAAGTTCGACGAACTCGGCATTGACGTTTTGCTCGCGGGAACGCAAAAGGCATTTGCGCTTCCGCCGGGACTCGCAGTTTTTGCCGCATCGCCAGCCGCGCTCGCGAAAGCAGCGACGGCGAAAGATCGCGGTTACTATTTTGATTTCGTCGAATTCCAGAAGAATGCCGAGCAAAGCATGACGCCCAGCACACCGAGTATCGGTCACATTTACGCGTTGAGTTCCAAGCTCGACGATTTCTTCGCCGAAGGTTTGGACAATCGTTACGCGCGCCACAAAAAAACCAATCAGCTCACGCGCGACTGGGCGGCGAAGCACGGATTTAATCTGTATCCCGAAAAAGGTTTTGAATCCGTCACGCTCACCTGCGTCAGCAACGGCGCGCGCCCCGGCGGCAGAACGGTTGACGTGGCGAAATTGCAAAAGTTGACGAAAGATCAAGGCTTCCTGATTGACGGCGGCTACGGAAAAATCAAAGGCACCACGTTCCGTCTCTCCAACATGGGCGACGAAACCGAGACGACAATGAACCAACTTTACGCTGCGCTCGACAAGGCGATGGCGCAACTTTGAGTCCTTGCGGACGGCCACCATTCAAATCACTTGACCAGTAATCTGCACAGGCGGATTGCCGGTTTTCCTTTTCGCCCGTCACGATTCGCGCAAAACTAAACCGTGCAAACCGACTCCGGCTACCAGCTCGTCCGCCTGAACAACGGAATCTGCTCCGTGCGCTCGCTCGCGGACGACGAGACGTTTCATCCGGTCATCGGCCCGGTCGCGGAAGCGGAGGCGCTTTACGTCAATCAACTCAAGCTGCGCGACCGTCTCAAAAATCATTCCGGCGAATTCGTGATCTGGGATGTCGGACTCGGCGCGGCGGCGAACACGCTCACCGTTTTGCGCGCGACGCGTGAGATTGCGTGCAACATCCGCCTCATAAGTTTTGACCACACGATTGAGCCTTTGGAATTTGCACTGAAACACGCCGACGCCCTCGGCTACTTCGGTGGCTACGAAAATCATCTGCAAAAATTTCTCCGCGAACATCGCGTAAAATTTCAAGATGGCAACCAATCAGTGAACTGGGAATTTCATCTCGGCGACTTCCCGACTTTTCTTTCAAACTCAAAATTAAAAATTAAAAATTCAAACTTCGCTCCGCCGCCGCACGCGATTCTGTTCGACGCCTATTCGCCCGCCAAAAATCCCGCGATGTGGACGCTGCCGCTTTTCACGAACTTGTTTCAACTGCTCGACCCGCAACGCCCCTGCGCGCTGCCGACATATTCGCGCAGCACGATTTTGCGCGTCACGCTGCTGCTCGCCGGATTTTTCGTCGGCGTCGGCCACGCGACGGGCGAGAAAGAGGAAACGACGATTGCCGCAAACGATTTAAGTTTGATTTCCGAACCGCTCGACCGCCGCTGGCTGGAACGCGCAAAGCGTTCGCACCGCGCTGAACCTCTGATTGAAAATGTTTATCGCATCGCGCCGTTGAGTAGCGGGTCATGGGAAAAACTTCAGGCGCATCCACAGTTTCAACTTTGAAAGCCCGCGCAGTTTTTTTACAATCCAAATATGAATGTCTTTGTCACCGGCGGCGCAGGCTACATCGGCTCGGTTTGCGCGGAAGAACTTCTTGACGCCGGACACCAAGTCACGGTTTATGACAATTTGACCGAAGGCCACCGTTCGGCGGTGGACAACCGCGCGAAATTTATTTTTGCGAAGCCCGATGAGCCGGACGACATTCTTAACGCCGTCAAATCTGCCAAGCCAGACGCCATCATGCACTTCGCCGCGAGCGCGCTCGTCGGCGAATCCATGACGAATCCGAAAAAGTATTTCCACAACAACCTCGTTAACGCGCTCAAGCTCGCCGACGCCGCCGTGGAATGTGGCGTGAAGAAATTCGTCTTCAGCTCGACGTGCGCGACCTATGGCCCGCCGGACAAAATTCCGATGACGGAAGATTTGCCGCAACGCCCGATCAATCCTTACGGCGAGGCGAAGCTGATGTTCGAGAAAGTCCTCATCTGGTATCGCGAAATTTACAAATTGGATTTCATTGCGTTCCGCTATTTCAACGCCGCCGGCGCGAGCGTGCAATTCGGCGAGCATCATCGCATCGAGACGCATTTGATTCCGAACGTGCTGTTCGTCGCGCTCGGCCGCAAACCGCAATGCGAGATTTTCGGCACGGATTATCCCACGCCCGACGGCACCTGCGTCCGCGATTACATTCACATCAAGGATTTGGCGCAGGCGCACATCCTCGGATTGCAGCCGGGCAAGACCGGATTTTACAATCTGGGAAACGGCGACGGCTATTCAGTGAAGCAAGTCATCGAGATGTGCGAAAAAATCACGGGCAAAAAAATTCCGGCGATTGAAAAACCGCGCCGCCCCGGCGATCCGCCCAAGCTCGTCGCCTCCGCTGAAAAAGCCATCCGCGAACTCGGCTGGAAACCGAAATTTCCCAAGCTCGAAGACATTGTTTCAACCGCCTGGGCCTGGCACAAAAAAAATCCGGACGGCTATGCGGATTAAAATTGGAGCGCGGGCAGCCTGCCCGCGCGTTAATTCCAAAGTTTGAATTTGGGAATTCGCGGACGAGCCGTCCGCGCTCCACATTTTCCTTGCCAGGGCCGCCCGCCAGAAGGCATTTTCTGACATGGCAGCGACGCGCAATTCCGGCTTCGACAATCCGTTCTACCAACCGGCGGAACAATTTTTCTCCGCGAACAACCATATCGGACTGACGTTCGACGATCTCACGCTCGCGACGCTTTATTCCGAAATTCTTCCGCGCGACACGCAGCTCGACACGACGCTCGCGGAAAATCTTCACCTGAACATCCCGGCGATTTCGTCCGACATGGACACGGTGACGGAATCGCGCATGGCGATTGCGATGGCGCTCAACGGCGGGCTTGGCCTGATCCATTACAATCTGCCCGAGCGTGAGCAATTGTCCGAAGTCAGCCGCGTGAAATTCCACGTTCAAGGCCTGATCCAGGAGCCGATCAAAGTTTCGCCGGATCAATTCGTCGGCGACGTGCTGGAATTGATCGAGCAAAAAAAATTCGCGTTCGGCACTTTTCCCGTCGTGGATGAAAAGGGGAAGCTTGTCGGGCTGCTGTCCGGCCACGTCGTCAAGCCGCGCTACGCCAAAAAGAAAGTTTCCGAGGCGCTCACGCCGCGCGCGCAGGTCCACACCATCAATCAAAAGGAACTCGGCAAAGACCCGATCGCCCGCGCCGACAAATTTTTCACGGAGCATCTGGGCATCCACAAGCTGCTCGTCGTGGACGACAAGGATGATTTGCGCGGACTCATCACGCTGAACGACATCGAACGCATCACGCAGGAACGCGCCGCGCAATTCAAGCCCGCGCGCGATTCGCATTTCCGGTTGGTTTGCGGCGCGGCGGTTTCGGCCACGCGCAACGCGTTCGGCGAACTCGACAAAAAAAGAATCCTCGAACACGTCAGCGCGCTCGTGGAACGCGGCGTGGACACGATTGCCGTTTCCACCGCGCATGGCCATACGAAGGGCGTGGGCGACACATTGAAAGTTTTGCGCGACGCATTTCCGAAATTGCCGCTCATCGCCGGAAATGTCACGAGCGCGGCGGGTGTGGAATTTCTCGCCGATTGCGGCGCGGACGCGATCAAAGTCGGGCAAGGGCCTGGTTCGATTTGCACGACGCGAATTGTCGCGGGCGTCGGCATTCCACAAATGACGGCGCTTTACGTCTGCTCGCGCGCGGCGGAGAAAAAACGCGTTTCAATTCTCGCCGATGGCGGCATCACGAAATCCGGCGACATCGTGAAGGCGCTGACGTTGTCGCACGCGGTGATTTGCGGTGGAATTTTTGCCGGTTGCAACGAGGCGCCGGGCGATGTCGTGGAAATTTCGGGCAAACTTTACAAGCAATATCGCGGCATGGGCAGTTTTGCGGCGATGAAGGCCGGCAGCGCCGCGCGTTACGGCCACGAAAAAAATCCGTCGCAAAAAGTCGCGCCCGAAGGCGTCGAGGCGCTCAAGGAAGCGTGCGGCTCGGTGGATCGCGTGCTGGCGCAGCTCATCGGCGGAATCCAGTCGGGCATGGGTTATCTCGGCGCGAAAAATCTGGAGCAACTCCGGCAAAAGGCGCGCTACATCCGCGTCAGCCCCGCCGGAATCCGCGAAGCCGCGCCGCACGACGTGGTGGAATTGAAGACGGGAAATTAAATTTCTCGTTCGTGCTGATCGGAGTAAATAAAACATGGAAAGTAAATGAATCCTCCGCCAACGGTTTATCTTGATGCGATGGTTTTAAGGTTTTCACAGACTTCTTTGCTGCGTTTTTTTCCGAGAAAGACAACTCTTGATTGGGGACATACAAAATCAGAACTCGTTGTAAATGATCTGAAACATTTTAATCCAAACATTAAAATTCGAGACCTTAATCATAGAAGAGAGGCGAATCTGGTTGAACAAATTGCGCATCATGTCAAAGCAGGAAAAATCCAAGCGGTAATGCAAATGGAAACAGAACTAGAGTCTTGGAACCACGTTACCCTAGAATTTAATGAAAAAGGCAAATTCTATGGAGCACCGATAAAATATGTGGATGCCCCATTCCGATATGAAAGAACTATGATTGGTGGAAGATTGAGTATCCAGGAGCTTCAACTAGGATTTTTTTCAGGTATTAAAGATAAACGTTTTATCGAATTACAGAAAATAACTGGCGCATTCCAAGGCAATGATAAGTATTGCCACCAGCAATTATTGGATGCCTTTCACATTTGGTGTGCGGAATACAATCGTTGTGATTATTTTCTTACATTAGACTATAACCTCATCAAAATGGTCGCGAGACATAAACTCAAACCCGTTAAACCAGTTCTTGTTCGACCTTCACAATTACTTTACGAGTTGTCTTCGCCATTGCAGAAATTTTTTCACAGAATTTTTCACCCTTTTGCATCTCATCAAAAAACGCACATCTAACGAAATTCAAAACACAATCGGCTCGTTCAGTTTGCCGCATTGCGAACAGCGCGAGCGGTCCACGTCCGGGTCGTCGGTGTAGACGAAGCCGCATTTCGCGCAGCGGAAAATCCGGTCTTCCGTGTGCGTCGGCCCGAAGCGGCGGCGGCGCATCTCCGAAAAAATCCACAGGCCGAGCAAGCCGCCCAGCGCGAGCGCCACATAAATTTCAATGAGCGTTGGAATTGTCATTCGTGGTCGTCATCGGGATTGTGCGCCAGTTGAAAATGATCTGGCCGACGGTCGGATTTTTCGCGGGCGCGAAACGCAACGCGCGGGCGATTTGCAGCGCGTTCGTGTCGCCGATGTCCGCGCGGTTGGCGGCTTCAAAACTGCTTTCCGGCGGCAGCAAGACTGCGGAGACGACATTGCCCGATGCGTCCACGAGCGCTTGCACAACGCTCGGTGCAATCACGTCGTTGTAGGGCAGCGACGGCAGATTGATTTCGTTGAGCAAACGCTGCTGCGCGAGTCCGCCTGCGGATTGCAGCGTGGATGTCTGCGCGAACGCGGGTTCAACGGGCAAAATAAGTTCGCTCAATTTCGGCGGCGGTTTGAAGTCAAGCGGGTAGTTCTCAAAAGAATTGGTCTGCATGAATTGTTGAAACGTCGCGCCGAGATTTTCCGCGATCAGCGGCAGCCACTGCGGCGGTTCCGTCCAGCGGAACGACGGCTGTTTCACATCGGGCATTTTCAACCAGGCGGCGGACGCAAAATCACGTTCATGCGGCAGCGCAAAAAGTGCCGGGTCGTCGAGAGCAAGCAGTGCGTCGGAATCATTTGCGAGTTTTAGCGTTGGAACATTTGTGACGGCGCGCGGGACGATTTCTTTTTTCCCGCCGAGCGCGAAAATAAAAGCAATGTGAGCGGCGAAGACAAGCGCGATGAGCGCGAGCCAGCGCCGTCGAGACCAGCCTTCGCTGCGCTTCGGCCCGGACGGCGCAAGCGCGGGCGGATTTGCCGGAACATTGTTCATTGTCTCGCGGGCGCGCTGACGACACGCGGCAGCGTGGCGAGCAGGGCGTTTTGGATTCCGGCGTCGCGCGCGAGCAATGTCAAATGCACAAGCTGGTCGTAAGTCACGGCTTTGTCGGCGTGGATGACCAGCGTGAGCGGCGAACGGGAATTTTTCACGGCGCTGCTTAAACTGGATTTCAACTGGGATTCCCCGACAATTTGATTTTCAAAATAAAACCGCCCGCTGGAATCAACGGCCACGGCCACGCCCGGCCTGTCAATGCCGGGCAAATCATCCGCCCCCGGCGGCTGCAATTGCAGCGGAATTCCCGGCGTCGGCAAAAGCGCGCCGAGCATCAGGAAAATCACGAGCAGAAAAAAAACGGCGGCGAACGGCGCCACTTCAAACGGGCTGCGCAGCAGGCGCGTGTTGCGCGGAAATTTCATTTTTCGGCGACGATGTTGACGATTTCGCCGGCGGCGCGTTCCATGTCGAGCACGATTTTACTGACGCGGCTGATGAGATAATTGTATCCGGCGTGAACGGGAATGGCGACGGCAATGCCCGCCGCCGCGCAAATGAGCGCTTCCCAAATCCCCGCCGCAAGCGTGCCGATGTGCGCGTAAAGCCCGTCATTTTGAATCTGCATGAACACATGGATGAAGCCGAGGATCGTGCCGAGCAGTCCGAGCAGCGGCGCGATCTGCGCGATGGTGGCGAGCAGGTTTAATTTTTCCTCGAGCAGCGGCACTTCGGCCAGGCCGGCTTCCTCGACGGCTTCGCGCACGCGCTCGCGGCCTTTGTCGCGGTTCAAAATCGCGGCCTTGACGACGCGCGCGACCGGGCCGGGCGTCGCGTCGCAAATGGAAACGGCCTCGACGACGTTGTCGCGTTTGAGCACGTTGCGCACGCCGTTGAGAAATTCCGTGGAATTGATCTGCGCGCGGTGGCAATGCAGCGCGCGCTCGATGAACACGGCGATGGCGATAGCTGCGGCGATCAAGATCAACCATATCACCGGCCCGCCGTCATGAAGAAGCATTGGCATGAGGTTTTATAGGCGTTTGCGTGCGAAGTTCAAAGCGCAAATTTTTTGAAATTATGCAGATGACAAACTTTCTGGGTAGGGCGCGTCACTCCGTGCGTGCCGTCGGTTGCAAATCCACGCGTTCGGCGGGCAGAGGACTGCCCGCCCTGCCAGTTTTGCCTCATTGGTTTGTCATCTGCATAATCCCAAAATTTTTCGGAAATTATTTCAACCGCTGCGTGATCCATGCCGGATCGCGGCGGCAATCCACAACCACGTGGACAAATGCGCTGTCTTTTGAAACGGAATAGTAAATCGCAAATGGAAATCGTCTCGACAAAAGGCGGTGGAAGTTTTTGTGCGGCTTCAAATGAATTCCCGCATAAAGGTGGAGGGATTCAATGTCCGAATAAATGCTGGTCAGGAAATAGGAGCCAAGTCCGGACTGCTGCTCCTCGTAAAAATGAAAACCGTCGAGCAGGTCAAGTTTGGCAAGGCCGAGGATTTCAACTTTCACGGATTTTGCCTGCGATCCAATTTTTGGCGGACTCCCAATCCTCGAAATGCGCCTTGCCTTCGGCGATCAGCTTCTCACGCTCGTCCAGCAAATCCTTGTGCCATTGCGGGACGTGGATGTTTTTTTCATCGCGCCGCAGATTCTCCCAGAGAATTTCCATGGCGCGGAGTTTTTCCTCCACGCTCATTTGTTCCACCGGCAATTCGACGGTCATGCCTCAAATCTAGCAGCATCTGCCTGAAACGCAAAACAACTTTCTAAATTCTGGCTTCTGAATTCCGGCTTCTGTATTCTGTCCGGCATGGAAAAACCCGACCAATTCCGCGAATTGTTCCAAATGCAGAAATCCTTGAACGAACGCATCGGCGTAAAAACCGACGGCATGAGCGAAGCGGAAAAAACGAAGTGGATTCTCAATTATTGCCGCGCCATGTCGCAGGAAATGGCCGAACTGACCGATAGCGTGCCGTGGAAATGGTGGGCGAAGTATCAGAAATTCGACGAACAAAACGCGCGCGTCGAAGTCGTTGACCTGTTTCATTTTTTGATTTCAATGGCGCAAGTTCTCGGCATGAGCGCGGACGACGTCTTCGCCGCCTACGTCAAAAAGAATGAAGTGAACTTCAAGCGGCAGGAGAGCGGTTACGTTCAAAAAGACGAAAGCGATTCAAAACACATTTAAGCACCGTGGCCGCGAAACCAAAAATTAAAAATCCCGAATCGAAAATTTCCGTTCCATTGCGCCTGCGTTCGGAAGTCGAAAGAATTTTAATTTCCGAAAAGCAACTTGCCCGCCGCGCCAAAACTCTGGCGCGCGAAATCGGGCGTGATTTTCGCGGGCGCGAAATGGTCGTCGTTTCGTTGCTCAACGGCACGGTGATGTTTCTCGCGGATTTGATCCGGCATTTGAATCTGCCGCTGCGCCTCGATTTCATCGGCGTTTCCAGTTATGGCGTCGGCACCGAATCCGGCGATTTGGTTTTCACGAAGGAATTGCGCCTCGACGTTCGCGGTCGCGACGTGCTGCTCGTGGATGATATTTTGGATACGGGCAGAACGATGAGCCGCGTGCTGCCAAAACTTCGCGCGCTCAAACCGCGCCGCATCAAGGTCTGCGTGCTGCTCGACAAGCCGGAACGCCGCGTGGAAAAAATCAAGGCGGACTACGTCGGCTTTGCCGTGCCGGATTTTTTTGTCGTCGGCTACGGTCTGGATTTTGCGGAGCGTTACCGCAACCTGCCGTTCGTCGGCGTGCTGCACCCGCATATTTATAAGGAAGCCTGCAAGCAAGTTTGCCAAAAATGAATGCCGCGAATTTTTCCAGCATCGCGATTCAAGTCGGCGGCATCGGCTCGCTTGCGCCCGAACGCCGCAGCGAAATGGCCAAGATCGGTTCCTGCGCGATGATCGGCGGGCTGCTCGCGGCTTATATGACTGCGTGCCTCGCGGGATTTTTGCTTTAACCACGGACGGACACAGAGAAACACGGATAAAAATTCCGACAAGAACTACACGAATGTTTCACAAATTAAGCACCGTAGGTGCGTCATATTTGTAGAAAATTTCAAAAAAGATTTTTAGCTCCGTAGGAGCGAAATCAGAATATGCCGCTCCTAACGGAGCTGAATTTGTTTCGTTCGGAAGTTCTACAAAGATGTCACGCCTACGGCGCTGCGGCTTGTTAAAAAAGATAAAGCCTTCAGGCGCATTTGCGTTTGAAATAAACATCACGAGAATAAATCTCGTTTGTATCGAGCACAATTGCGGAATGTTTGCCCTTGAGAGCAAGAGCATCCAATTCTTCTACGACTTTTAGACAGAATGTAGCATGATAAATTGAATTTCTGTCACGCGGTCGAGCAGTTCCAATAACAAAACCATCAGCGATGTAACCTGTAAATGCGTATGAGCATGTAGACAGTCCTTCTGAAATATCAGAACAAAGGGTGTAAGTGCCAGTGAGTGAATCAGCGTGTTGAATAATTTCTAATGTGTAAACCTGCCTTTGATTGTCACCAAGCTTATCCGTAAATTCCCAACGTCCATCAACTCTCGCACCGCGATAAACCATATCTTCAAGTTTTGGAAGAGCGAGACGACGCCAATATAAATCAATAAATAGAAACAGAAACGTGCCAATTACGCTTCCAATCACTCCCAGAATTAGTGTTTCAACAATCGGTGACATCGGCGCAGCCTAAATATTTATTCGTCAAATTGCGAGGGATTTCCAATTTCAAAATAATGCTGCACGCGCTGTTCACTCAAAGTTTTACATCCGTGTTCATCCGTGTTTATCTGTGGTTGAAATATGGCATTTCTCAACGACAATTTTTTGAAACTGAAAGCCGGCTACCTGTTCCCAGAAATCGGCCGGCGCGTGAAAGTTTTCTGCGAAGCAAATCCCGAAGCCGCAAAAAAATTGATCCGCTGCGGCATCGGCGACGTGACCGAACCGTTGCCGCCCGCCGTCATCGCCGCGCTGCACAAGGCCGTGGACGAAATGGCCGCGCGCGAAACGTTCAAAGGCTACGGCCCGGAACAAGGTTACGAATGGCTGCGCGCCGCCATCGGCAAAAATGATTTTCGCGACAAAGGAATCGAGATCGCCGCCGACGAAATTTTTGTCAGCGACGGTTCGAAATGCGATTGCGGAGCGATCCTCGACATCCTCGGCGCGAAAAACAAGATTGCCATCAGCGATCCGGTTTATCCGGTTTATGTGGACACGAACGTGATGGCCGGTCACACCGGCGAGGCGAACGACGCGGGCGCCTACGCGAAGCTCGTTTATCTGCCGTGCAGACCGAGCAACGGTTTCATTCCCGAACCGCCGAAGAAGCACGTGGACGTGATTTATCTTTGCTCGCCGAACAATCCGACCGGCGCGGCGGCCACGCGCGAACAGCTCGAAGCGTGGGTAAAATACGCGCTGGAAAATAAATCCGTGATCTTGTTCGACGCGGCTTACGAGGCTTACATCACCGAGCCGGGCATTCCGCATTCGATCTACGAAATTCCCGGCGCGCGCGAGTGTGCGATCGAGTTCCGTAGCTTCTCGAAAAACGGCGGCTTCACCGGCACGCGCTGCGCGTTCACAGTCGTTCCGAAATCACTTAATGCTTTTACGAAATCCGGCGAGTTCAAACCGTTGCATCCACTCTGGCATCGGCGCATGACCACGAAGTTCAACGGCGTCAGTTACATCGTGCAACGCGCGGCGGAAGCGCTTTATTCGCCCGAAGGAAAAGCGCAAGTTCGCGCACTTGTGGATTTTTATTTGGACAATGCAAAAGTTTTGCGCGCGGGCGCGAAAAAAGCCGGGCTGAAAGTTTTCGGCGGCGTGAACGCGCCTTACATTTGGGTTCGAACTCCAAAAGGTGTCACGAGTTGGCAGGCGTTTGATAAAATTTTACACGACGCGAACGTGGTCATCACGCCCGGCAGCGGTTTCGGCTCGAAGGGTGAAGGTTATTTCCGCATCAGCGCGTTCAACAGCCGCGCCAACGCCGGGGAAGTCGCGCGCCGCTTGCAGGAATTGAAGTGGTGAGTTTGTTTTGAAAACGGGGCTTGACGTGAACGGGAATTCCGCTAGGCTGAAAACACAATGTTGAAAATCGTTTCACAAGTTGTCATTCTGGCCGTCGTCGTAACTGGCGACGCCGCTGGCGCTTGTTGAATTGAATTTTAACAAAAACCCGCGGCTGGAAACGGCTGCGGGTTTTTGCTTTAATCCGCGCCGTCAGCTGTACAACGAAAAATCGTATGAGCAAAACAACCGCAATTGCTGAAAAGAAATCCGCTTCATCGCGGCAACCAAAAACGTCTACGCGCAAACGCGCAGAAGTCGGCCCGGCGATGTTCGGACGCGACATTTTTGTCGAAGCACTTGAGCGCGAAGGCTGCGAAGTCATTTTCGCTTATCCCGGCGGCGCGAGCATGGAAATTCACCAGTCGCTCACGCATTCCAAAATCCGCACTATTCTCCCGCGCCACGAACAAGGCGGCAGTTTCGCGGCGGAAGGTTACGCGCGCGCGACGGGCAAGGCCGGCGTGTGCATGGGCACGAGCGGGCCGGGCGCGACGAATCTTGTCACGGCCATCGCGGATGCTTACATGGATTCATGCCCGCTCATTACGATCACCGGGCAGGTGAATCAAAACATGATCGGGCGCGGCGCGTTTCAAGAAACGGACATCATCGGCGTCACGTTGCCGATCGTGAAACATTCCTATCTCGTGACGGACATCAACGACATTCCGCGCATCGTGAAGGAGGCGTTTTACATCGCGCAAACGGGTCGTCCCGGCCCGGTCGTGGTTGATTTTCCAAAAAACATCCAGCAGCAAAAAGCGCAGCCGGTCTGGCCGACGCTGGAGCAGGTCAAAAAAGGTTTGCCCGGCTACACGCAGCCGGATTTGAAAGCGGACGAAGTGGCGTTGAACGAAATTCTCGGCTTGATTGAAAAAGCCGAACGTCCGGTGCTTTATTGTGGCGGCGGAATCATCACGAGCGGCGCGGCGGCGGAACTGAAAAAATTCGCCGAGGCGACGAATATTCCCGTGACGACGACAATCATGGGCGTCGGCGGTTTTCCTGAAACGCATCCGCTTTCGTTGCGCTGGCTCGGAATGCATGGTGCGGCGTTCGCGAACTGGGCGGTCAACGGTGAATACGAAAAGCGCGCCAACTTCGATGCGCCGATGGTGAAATTGAAAAACGGCGCGGATTTATTGCTGTCGTTCGGCGTGCGTTTCGACGACCGCGTGACCGGCAAGTTCGAGGAATTTTGCAAGAGCGGCACGATTGTTCATGTGGACATTGACGCTTCCGAACTGAACAAAAATCGCAAGGCGCATTTGCCCGTCGTCGGCGACATCAAGGACGCGCTCACGCGGTTGAACGCGATGATCGCGAAACGTCCGCTCACGAAAAAGCACACGGCGTGGCTCGAACAAATCGCCGAGTGGAAAAAGAAAGCGCCGTTCGCCTACGCCGTCACGCCGGAAATCGCGAACAGCGACCACATGAAAGACCATTTGAAAGGCCGCGAAGATCAGGTGATTTTGCCGCAAATGGTGATCGAGATGCTTTACGAACTCACGAACGGTGATGCGTTCATCACGACCGGCGTGGGTCAGCATCAAATGTGGAGCGGCCAGTGGTATAAATATAAATTTCCGCGCCAGTTCATCACGAGCGCGGGACTTGGCTCGATGGGCTTCGGTTATCCCGCTGCGCTCGGCGTGAAGGTCGCGCATCCCGACAAGGAAGTCATTGACATTGACGGCGACGGCTCGTTCCTGATGAATATTCAGGAACTCGCGACCGCGCACGTTGAAAAAATTGCGGCGAAGGCGATCATTTTGAACAACCAGCATCTTGGCATGGTGGTGCAATGGGAGGATAATTTTTACGCCGGCAATCGCGGCCACACTTATCTCGGCGATCCCGACCATCGCGCGGAGATTTATCCCGATTATGTGCGTGTGTGCAATTCGTTCGGTGTTCCGTGCGAGCGCGTGATTTTCAAAAAAGATTTGCGCGCCGCGCTGCAAAAAATGCTGGATGCAAAAACGCCTTACGTCCTCGACGTGGTGACGCCTTACAGCGAACATGTGCTGCCGTTCATCCCGGCGGGACGAACGGTGGCGGACATGGTTTGGAAAGCGTAATTCGTTCTCCAAAAATTCAAAACCGGGCGCATTTGCTTGTCGTCCGGTTCTTTTTTTGTCAGGCTGTGGCGGTGCAAAAAAGTTTTCTTTTGTTCCTGATTGCGTTCGCATTGTCCGCGCGCGCGGCGGAAATTAAAATCAATTTCGATGATTTTTCCACCGGCCAGACGCCGCCGAATTTTCACAAAGCGCTGGCCGGCGCAGGCAAACCGGGCGACTGGAAAATTATCATGGCCGATGTGCCGTCGGCGTTCGCGCCGCTGACGGGGCAAACGCCCATCGTCACCCATCAAGCCGTGCTCGCACAAACCGGCCAGGATCCGACGGACGAGCATTTTCCGATGCTGATTTATGACGGCGGCACGTTCAAGGATTTCAGATTGACAACCTCGTTCAAAATCGTCAGCGGCGTGGTGGAGCAAATGGCGGGCGTCGTTTTCCGCTACCAGAACGCGTCGAACTTTTACGTCTTTCGCGCCAGCGCGCTGGGGCACGACCTGCGCTTTTACAAAGTCGTGGACGGCGAGCGCGGCAACCTCATCGGGCCGGACATGGACATTTCCACCAATGTCTGGCACACGCTCGCCGTGCAATGCCAGGGCAACCAGATCACCTGCTGGTTCGACGGCCAATTGATCATGCCGCCGTTGCAAGACAACACCTTCACCGCCGGCAAAATCGGCTTTTGGACGAAATCGGACGCGGTGAGTTATTTCGGCGACACGACGATTGATTACACGCCGCTTGTGCCGCTGGCGCAGACGCTCGTGGATGAAATTTTGAAAAAGGAGCCGCGCATTTTGGGACTGCGAATCTACACGCTCGACGACAAAGGCAAGCCGCGCGTCATCGCCAGCAAGGATGAAAAGGAAATCGGCAGGCCCGGCACGGACGCCGAGGCAGGCGCGCTCGCCAACGGCGCGGTTTTCTACGGCAAAGGCCGGGACACCGTTGCGGTCACGATGCCATTGTGCGACCGCAACGGCAACCCGATAGCGGCGATGCGCGTGCAGTTGAAATCATCCCTGTTCGAGACGCAGGACACCACGGTGACGCGCGCGCGCATGATTGCCAAAGAAATGCAGGCGCAAATCAGTTCGAGCCAGGACTTGCTGCAATGACGCCCTCACGGCTTCGCGGGCGGCGGCAATTCATCCGGCGGTTTCACAACCGGCAATTCACTTGGCCTGACCCGTCGCGCGCCGCCGATCACGACAATGTCGCCAGCGGCGTTCGCGCCAAGCCTCGGGCGCGTGTCCCGGTAATCATAAATTTCCCGCTGCACGATGTCGCCGCCGGGATTGATCACCGAGTAAATGAAGGACGACGCGCCGCTTTGATACAACACGTGCAGATTGCTGAACCGGTCCAGTTGCGGTTCCGGCTGGCTGAACCCAACCATCGGGCCGACCGCCGTGACCTTGTATATTTGCGATCCCGACTGGTCGCTCACCAGCACATACATCCGCAGTTGCGAATGCAGATAATTCGCCTTTTCCAAAGTGTATTTGCGGACTTCCGGCGGGCGGTTCGTCGCGCCGGCGGGCGCGGGCACGCCGAAATCCTGCGACCATAATGTCGCCCCGTTGATCACGTCGAAGTATTGCTTCGGGCTGGCGATCTCCGCGTTCCAATCCTTGATGCGCACCGTCGCGATGATGTGATAACGCCCCTGCCGCCTTAAATCAAAATACGGCGCCAAATCCACGCGCTTGGTGGCCACCTCCGATGAACCCAGGTCAAATGCGCCCAGCACCGGCACTTCCGCGTTTTTCATCACGATGAAGCCGTCCTCCGATTCCACGTCGAACGTCAGCCAGCCCGCGTCCGCGCCCAGATGCAGCGGCTGGCCGGAACGGTTCGTGACCTTCACCGCCACCGGCAGCGATTCGCCCGGCAGAAATTGCTGCTGATCCAGCGCCACTTCCACCGTGACCTGCGCCGGCGCGCTGAAAAATGCCAGCAACGCCAGGCCGAGAATGGACAATGAAATTTTCATTTGAACATGGACATTCTAAACCGCCGCGCGCCCGTGGCAATTCTTAAATGCGGTCGCGCAACCTCCAACCCGCTCGTCTCGCGCGGATGCCTTTTGTTGCAAGAAAATGAACGGCGAGCCGCCCGCGCTCCTTTTGCATGGTTTCAAAATGGAAAATTCCCAAAGCCGCAGCCTGTTTTTGACAATCGCAATTCCGGGCTAACTTTTAGCAATTCACCGCAAGCCGGATTTTTGCAGGATGTTAGCCTGTGGTTCTCAAAAAGATGAAACGGACAATTTTGATTTGCAGGGCGTGCCATGCGTGAGGAATCCTGTGTAATGCCTGACACGATGCCTTCCACTGCCAAACCCGCGCGCATGGCATTTCGCGTCCTGCTCGTGATTGCCGCGCTCATCGTCGTCGGCATTTTGGTCTGGCAGGGTCTTACCGCCGGCGGCAATCCGAATCCAACGCCAAACATGAGTCCGGCCTCGGCTGCGCTCGACATCGGCGTCCTGGTTTTCCGCGAAGGCTTGGAATCAATTCTTGTTCTTGCGGCAATCATCGCGAGCATGACGGGCGAGAAACAATCGCATCGCAAGCCGATTGTCGCGGGCGCGGGCGTCGCGTTCGGCGCGACTTTGATAACGTGGTTCGTCGCGGTCGGAATCGTCAGCAATTTGCAGCAGAATTTTTCCGCGCTGAATTTGCAGGCGGCGACGGGATTGCTCGCGGTCGTCGTTCTGCTTGTGGTGATGAACTGGTTTTTTCACAAAGTTTATTGGGGCGGCTGGATTGCGATGCACAACCGCAACAAAAAAAACCTGCTGAACCGCGCGAGCGAATCGGAAATCTCCAAACGGCGCTTGAAATGGGGACTCGTGCTGCTCGGTTTCGCGTCGCTTTACCGCGAAGGTTTTGAAGTGGTCTTGTTCCTACAAACGTATTATCTGCAAATGGGCGGAAAAATAGTTTTACTCGGCGCGCTGCTCGGACTTTTCTTCACCGGAATTGTCGCGATGCTGACGTTCGTGGCGCACAAGCGGTTGCCGTATCGGAAAATGCTGGTTTCAACGGGCGTCCTGCTCGGCGTCGTTTTGCTGGTGATGGTCGGCGAACAGGCGTTTGAAATGCAGCAGGCCAACTGGATTTGCACGACGCAGATCAACTGGCTCGCGGACAAAATTCCGGCGTGGGCGGGCGTGTGGTTCTCGGTTTTCCCGACGGTGCAGACTTTGGTCGCGCAGGCAATCGCATTGGTTCTTGTCGTCGGCTCTTACTACGCGGCGCGTCTTCACAGCGCCAAGCTGCGCGAGGAAGAGGAATTGGCGGCGCGCGTCTAGTCATTTTTGTAGGAGTCGAGGTGACGAGGCTCAATTCAAAATCAGAAATAAATCAGAGACTCCTTACGTCGTCTCCTACTTTTCATAGAAAAGTTTATACAAATTTCACGGTTGCGGTGTCTATGTGTTGAAACCGTGAACGGCGACGAACATTCCAACTGGTTTGAAAAGTTCTACGAAGCGAGAGCGGCGGGACTGATCCTTTATGGCCGCGCGCTCGGCCTGGGCCACGGCGAGGCGGAGGACGTTTTGCAGGAAACTTTTCTGACGCTGATGCAAATGCCGGAATTTCCGCGCGAGCCGGAAAATTATTGCCTCCGCAGTTTTCGCAATCGCGCGCTGAATTACAAACGCTCGCTGTGGCGGCGGCTAGCGCGCGAACTGGAATCGGCGCGCTGGTTTGAAAAATCGCCGGGCGAAAGTCCCGCCGAGCGCGCGGCGATGAATTGCCTCGCGGAACTGCCGCCGGAACAGCGCGAAACCATCGTGCTGAAAATCTGGAACCAGCTCACGTTCGAGGAAATCGGCGGGCTGCTGGAAATTTCGCCGAACACGGCGGCGGGCCGTTACCGCTACGGGTTGCAAAAAATTAAATCCAAACTGGAAGGAGTCGTTTATGAAAGAGACGGATTCACTGGAGAACCAATTGCGTTCGTGGCGTCCGCGCCGTCCGTCGCCGGGGCTTAAGCGGAAATTGTTCGCCGCGCCGATGCGTCTCGCGCCAAAGCTGGCGTGGGCCTTGGGTTCGCTCGCGCCGGTCACCGCGTGCGCGCTGCTGACCTTGTCGGCCTTTAATTCGGGAAGCGGAATTTCGGACAATTCAACGGGTTCCAAACCGTGGATCGCCCTGATTTCAAGCAACCAAAGTTACGCCGCCTACCTGCCGGGCAATTTTCGCGGGCAGGAGAATAAAGTGTCCTCCGTCACTTTTGATTGGACAAACCATGGCAATTTCACTTCTAGTATGTCTCCCTTTTCACTGGCAAGATGAATTGATTTGACGATTTACAAATGAGCAAAGACAAAAACAAGACGCCGAATGCGAAACCGGCGGCGGGCAAAACACCGCCCGCCAAACCCGTCCCGGTAAAAGTAAAAGTCCCGCCGCTGTTCCGAAAAATTGACTGGCTGGTTTTGATCGTCATTTTCGCG
This sequence comes from Verrucomicrobiia bacterium, assembly GCA_036490295.1. Lineage (GTDB taxonomy): Bacteria > Verrucomicrobiota > Verrucomicrobiia > Limisphaerales > UBA11358 > UBA11358. Next base: position 25,510 of record DASXED010000163.1, read on the forward strand.
GTCGTGTGGACGGCTTATCTGCTCACGCTCGCGCCGGAATTGACGCTGGAGGATTCCGGCGAACTTTGCACGGCGTCGTATTATGCCGGAATCCCGCATCCGCCGGGCTATCCGTTCTGGGCGATTTACTCGTGGCTGTGGACGGTGATTCTGCCGATTGGCAACGTGGCATGGCGCGTGGAAGTGGGCGAATCCTTCGCCGCCGCGATGGCGTGCGGGCTGGTCGGCTTCATGGTTTCGCGCGGCAGCAGCATATTGATCGAGGGCATTGATGAATTAAAAAACATGAACCGCCAGTGGGAGAACGTCATTTGCGTCGTCACGGGAATCGTCGCGGGACTGCTGCTGGGTTTCGACCGTTTCATGTGGATGGAATCGGTGGTCATCAACCGCATCTCGCTCTTCGACGTGCCGTGGATCATGGTGGTGGCGCTTTGCCTGTTCCGGTGGATTTATGCGCCGCAGCAAATCCGTTATCTTTTTATCGGGATGTTTTTCTTTGGCATCTGCGCGACCATCCATCAAACGATGCTGGTCGCCGCGATGGGCATTGAAGTGTGCATCGCCATCGCCCATCGTCGCTATGGGCGTAATTTGTTTCTTGGAAATAGCCTCATTTTTTTCGCGGTGTTGATTTTGATGAATAGTAAAAAAGCAGGAGTGGCCGTTCTTCCCGCTTTGAATGAATTAAGCCCGATGTTCGTCGGCATCTTCTACGTTGTTGGCTTGGGATCAATCGTGGCCTATGCGTGGCTTGCCAAACTTACAAAAGCAACCTTTTTAGAATTTGTGCGCGATGGTTGCGCGCTTGCAGTGTTTGTTTTGCTGGCTGCCGTTCCCACTCAAGGTTCTTTTTTTATTTTTCTATCATTGGTCGCGCTCGGCTTTTTTCTAAAATTCGCATGGGACACAAGAAAATTGGATTTGGGATGGCTACTGGTGGTCGTATGCGGGTTCCTTTGGTTGTGCGGCACAGCGTTTTATTTTTATGAACCGATTTCGGGCATGACGGATCCGCCGATGCAGTGGGGCTACCCGCGCACGGTTGATGGATTTTTCCATGCGCTGTCACGCGGGCAGTATGAAAAATCCAATCCAACGGACATCATCCAGGACCCAATGCGTTTCCTGACGCAACTCGGCCTGCTCATCAGCGGCCTCGCCAATTCGTTTGGCTGGGTTTATCTGTTCGTCGCGCTGCTGCCGTTTTTATTCCTCTGGCGGATGAAAACCCGCGAGCGCGCCTGGATCATCGGGCTGGGGGCGATTTACCTCTGCATCGGCGTGCTGCTGACGATCATCATGAACACCAGCCCAGACCGCGAGTCGGCGTTGCTGTGCGAGGTGTTCTTCACCGCCTCCCACGCGGTGGTCGCCATCATGATCGGTTATGGCTTCGCGTTGATGGCCGCTTACATGGCCACGCATTATGACAAATTCCGAATTCCCGGCTTGGCGTTGGGAACGCTCGCCCTGCTGCCCGCATTCGTGGTGCTGTTCGACGAGGTCGGCAACACTTTTTACGGCAGCGTCGGCGCACTGACTTATCTAAAAACATTATTCTTTTTTTTGAGCATGGTCGCAACTTTTGTCCTGACCGCCATGGCCGTGCGCTTGTTCATAAAGAAATCCACGTCGTCGCCGGACGACGGTTCTCTGGTTTGGATGTTTGGCGGCGCTGCTCTGCTCTGCCTGGCATTTTCGATGTATCTGGCTTTTTCCGGGGAAGACCGGCTGAATTTGAAACAAGTCTGCGAGGCACTGCCGCGCATTTTCGCGCCGAACCAATACAGTCTTCCGGTTTGGGGTGCGCTGCTGATTTTGGGCAGCGTCATTGCCTTCATCGCCAGCCTGCTGTTTTATCGCAACCGCGCGCCGATGCTGATCACGCTGTGCATCTTTGCCACCGCGCCGGTTTATTCGGGGCTGTCGCACTGGTATAAAAGCGAGCAGCGCAACCACTGGTTCGGCTACTGGTTCGGGCATGATATGTTCACGCCGCCGTTCGGCATTTATCCCGAAATGGCGCGCAACACAATTCTTTTTGGCGGCACGGATCCGGGACGTTTTTGCCCGACCTACATGATTTTTTGCGAAAGTTTCATTCCGCACAAAGATCAGCCGTTGGAGGATCAAAAATTCGACCGCCGCGACGTTTATCTCATCACGCAAAACGCGCTCGCGGACGGGACTTATCTGGATTATCTCCGCGCGCAATACTTTCGCAGCCAGCAGACAGACCCGCCGTTTTTCAGCCGGTTTTTCAGACTCGTTGCAGCCACCATCGGCATCGGCAATTCGGGCAATGTCGTCACCGATGTCAACAGTGAAGACGCGGGCAAGGGAAATACCGGAAATGCGCTGGTCGAGGGCGTCGCCAGCCTGCTCGACACAACCCTTGACAAGCCGTTCACCAAACTGGGCGCGAACATTGAAGCGCGCCGCCGTGCCGAAGGCGTTTATCCGCCTAATGAAATTTACATACCGTCCGCCGAAGATTCGCAAAACTGTTTTTCGGAATACATGGAGGACGTCCAGCGCCGCCAGCAACTCGGCCAGCTTCAACCCGGCGAAGACGTTCACGTCGAAAACGGCCATGTGTCGGTTTCCGGCCAGGTCGCGGTGATGAACATCAACGGCCTGCTTTGCAAAGTCATCTTCGACCACAACCCGACCAACGACTTTTACGTCGAGGAAAGTTTCCCGCTCCAATGGATGTATCCCTATGAAACGCCGTTCGGCATCATCATGAAAATCAACCGCAATCCGCTGCCGGAATTGACCGACGACATTTACAAAAAGGATCATGATTTCTGGAGCAAATACTCCGAGCGGCTCATCGGCAACTGGATCACCTATGACACCAGCATCAAGCAGATCGCCGACTTCGCCAAAAAAGTTTATCTGGACAACAATTACGCGGGCTTCAAGGGCGACCGCAAATTCATCCGCGACGACGACGCGCAAAAGGCGTTTTCCAAACTGCGCGATTCGCAGGCCGGCGTTTATGCGTGGCGCTTGAGTCCGCAATGCCCGCCCGAATACCGCCCGAAGACCCAGGCTGAAATGCAGTCCCTTGAGCGCGAAACCGACTTCGCCTTCAAGCAATCCTTTGCCTTTTGTCCCTACAGCCCCGAAACCGTTTTCCGCTACGTCAATTTTCTGCTCCAATTCGGACGCCTTGACGAGGCGATGCTCGTCGCCCAAACCTGCAAGGAATTTGATCCGTATAATGATTCGCTCACCGGCCTCATCAAAAATCTCGATGACTTCAAAAAACAATCCGCCGACCGCGCCCAAACCGAGGCCCAAGTGCAGCAAATGGAGGCTGAAGCGCGCCAAAATCCGACGAACATTCAAAACCTCATGAACCTCGCCGGCTTTTATTTGCAGACGCAGCAAACCAACCGCGTCATCGAACTGTTCGGCCAGGCGCTGACCAACCATGCCATTTCCGCCCCCGCCGTCGGCGCCATCGCCCAAATGGACGCCCACATCGGCAACCTCGCCCAACTCGAAACCGCGCTCCAAAAACTGGCCGCGCTGACGCCATCTCAACCTGAACCGTGGTATGACCTCGCCGCGCTCAAGGCCATTTTGGGCAAAAAAGACGAATCGCTTCAGGACTTGCGCACGGCGCTGGACTTGAGCGCCAAGCGGCGTCAAAGCAACCCGGCAGCGCCCGATCTCATGGCCACCAGCCGCCTGGACGGGCGCTTTGACTCGCTTCGCGCCCTGCCGGAATTCCAAAAAATCGTCCCGCCCAATTAGTGGCATGGGCGTCCCGCCCGTGAGTTGAGAGGTTGGCGCAAATTTGGCGCTGGCCGAAACACACGGGCGGGACGCCCGTGCCACAGATTAATCCGCGCCGCCTCATCCCGGTTGCGGATTCCGGCAAATCGTTTAATCTGCCGGCCTGGATTTATTTTTGCGCCGGAACAACAGCATGAAGAAAAAAGAATCAAACGCGCCTGAAACTGAAGTTGCCCCCGAACTCGCGCCGGAGCAATTGTCTGAATTGCAAACTCACGCGGCCAAGGCCGATGAATATAAGGACAATTGGATACGCACCGCCGCCGATCTTGAAAATTTCAAAAAGCGCGCCGCGCGCGAACGCACCGAGGCCGCGCAATTCGCCAACGCCTCGCTCCTGCAAAAACTTCTGCCCATTCTCGACAATTTTGAAATGGCGCAGTCCGCCGCGCAAAATGCGGAAGGCGAAAAACTTTCGGCGTTGCAAGCGGGCGTCGCCATGATCCAGCAGCAACTCAAAAGCGTTTTGCTCGAAACCGGCCTTGAAGAAATTGACGCGACCGGAAAATTGTTTGACCCGACGTTGCACGAAGCCGTTTCGCAGCAGGAAACCACCGATGTTCCCGAAGGCCACGTCGTCCAGCAAATCCGCAAAGGCTACAAATTGCGCGACCGCCTGCTGCGGCCGGCGGCGGTGATTGTCGCAAAGAAACCCGGGGAGAATTCAAAATGAAAAATTCAAAATTAAAAAACGAAAAGGCCGCGTCCCATTTTGCATTTTGCATTTTGCATTTTTAATTTTTAATTTCATCCGATGGCAAAACGCGACTATTACGAAATTCTCGAAGTCACCCGCGAGGAAACCGCCGACGGCATCAAAAAATCCTACCGCCGTCTCGCCGTCAAATATCATCCCGACAAAAATCCCGGCGACAAGTCCGCCGAGGAAAAATTCAAGGAACTCGGCGAGGCTTACGAGGCGTTGAGCGACGCGCAAAAGCGTGCGGCCTACGACCAGTTCGGCCACGCGGCGTTCGACCCGCGCCAGCGCGCGCGCGGCGGCGACGGCGCGGGCGGTTTCCACGATCCGTTCGATATTTTCCGCGAAGTTTTCGGCGGCGCGGCGGGCGGAAGCATTTTTGAAAATTTCTTCGGCGGCAACCAAGACCCGTCCGCTCCGCAGCGCGGCGACGATTTGCGTTACGACCTGGAAATCTCGCTCGAAGAAGCCGCGCTCGGCTGCGAAAGGGAAATTTCCGTCACGAAGCTCGACAAATGCGAATCGTGCAACGGCTCCGGCGCGGAAAAAAATTCCGGCGTGAAAACCTGCGCGACGTGCGGCGGGCGCGGGCAGGTTTTGATGTCGCGCGGAATTTTCAGCATCGCGCAGACGTGCCCGCATTGCAAAGGCGCGGGACGGACTTTGGAAAAACCGTGCAAGAGCTGCCACGGAAACGGCAAGCGCGAGCGCAGTTCAAAAATAAAACTGCGCATTCCGCCGGGCGTGGACGCCGGTTCGCGTTTGCGCTCGACGGGAAATGGCGAGGCCGGTTTTCGCGGCGGGCCGCCGGGCGATTTGTATGTGATGCTGCACGTCAAGGCGCACGAGATTTTTCAACGCGACGGCGACGATTTGCTTTGCGAAGTGCCGGTGAGTTTTATCCAGGCCGCGCTCGGCGCGGAAATCGAAGTGCCGACGCTCGAAGGCAAGGCGACAATCAAGATTCCCGCCGGAACGCAGCCCGCGACGACGTTTCGCGTGAAAAGCAAAGGCGTGAAAAATCTGCAAGGCTACGGCCACGGCGATTTGCACGTCCGCGTTCAAGTCGAAGTGCCGACGCGGTTGAACCACGAGCAAAAGGCGAAGTTGCAGGAATTCGCCGGACTGCTGGACGGCAAGGAAACGCCGATAGCCCACGGATTTTTTGAGAAGGCGAAAAAGTTTTTCAAGTGATTTTGTAGGAGACGAGGTGACGAGTCTCTAATTTTAATTCGCAGAAAAAGAATGAGACTCCTCACGTCGTCTCCTACAATCTGACAAATGCACCGATTTTATCTGCCGCCCGAACGCTGCGCCGGAAATTCACTCCGGCTCGACGCGCGCGAGGCGCACCACGCGCTGAAAGTCCTGCGCGTGAAATACGGCGAACTCGTCGCGGTTCTGGACGGCGCAGGAAATGAATTTCTTTGCACGGTTGAAAATTGTTCTCGCGATGCCGTCACGCTTTCTGTGTCGCTGAAAAATTTCAAGCCGCCGCCGGCCTGTTCCATCACGCTGCTGCAAGCCGTTCCGAAGGGAAAAATCATCGAAAGCATCATCCAAAAATCCATCGAACTTGGCGCGCGGCGGATTGTGCCGATTTTATCCGAGCGCGTGGTAACGCAACTGGACGGCGAAAGCGGCGAACACAAGCGCGAGAAATGGCAGGGCGTTGCGATTGAAGCCATCAAGCAATGCGGCGCGGCGTGGCTGCCGAAAATCGAAGCGCCGTTGACGATTGAACAATTTCTCTCGCGTGGCGGCGTCTCGGTAGAGTGCCGCATTTTTCAGGAAAACAAATCATCCGGCTTTCTGCCGAAAGCCGCCACGCCGTTTGATCTGTCGCTTGTCGGCTCATTGCAAAAGGAACGCCGACATCCGCGCGAAATTTTCCGCGAGTTTGAAAAACAAAATGGACGTTTGCCGCAAAACGTCGGCATTTGGATCGGACCGGAAGGCGATTTCACACTTGATGAATTGAAAATAATTGAAGCCGCCGGAGCCAAACCTATCACGCTCGGTGAACTGACCCTGCGCGTAGAAACGGCGGCGATATATTGCCTCTCGTTTTTGAATTACGAATTGTCAGGCCGCACGAAGTTTGTTACCTTGCTGCCGGACAAGAAAACAATTTTATGAACCTGCCACTCTACACGGAAGCCGCCTTGAGTTGTGATCTGCCCGAACAGGGCTTGCGCCGTGGCGACGTTGTGAAATTGGTGGATGAAGTCAAAGCTCCTGACGGCACGCCCGGCTACGCGGTGGAAGTCCTGAATGCCTTGGGCGACACATTCAAAGTAACCGCCTTGCCCGCATGGGCGTTGGAACCGCTGCGCGTGGATGAAGTCCTCTGCGTCCGGCTGGCGGGTTAAGGCGCGTCGAGACGGCGACGGTTTATTGCCTTTCGATTTTGAATTATGAGTTAAGCCGGTAGCCGAGTTTTTTCAAATTGCATTTCATTCGGGTGAGGCGTAGAAATGTTCTCCGTAAGAACTGCAATCCTGTCGCGCGAGGCAACCTGAATGCTGAATCAATTATGAAAACCCGCATTAAAAATCTGTTCCTTGTATCGGCCTGCACGGGACTTCTGGCAATGCCAGCGGCAGCGCAGACCTTCACGCTGCTGCATAGTTTTACTGGCGACAGCGACGGAGGTAGTCCGCAAGCTGGTTTGATTTTATCCGGCAATACTCTTTATGGAACGACAGACTTTGGCGGCAGTTCGAGCAATGGCATCGTGTTTGCCATCAACACCGATG
>DASXED010000182.1:0-11789 GCA_036490295.1 Verrucomicrobiia bacterium
GCATTGCGACGTTGCGCTTACAACCGCCTGCCCACAAGCCGCAAGCAGTCAGTCAAAACTCGCCTGAAATCCCGTTAATCTCCTAAAGCGTTGCCATCAAAACCAATGCAACTATTTCGGTTTGTGAACTAGATAATCCCAAAAAAAGGCGGGGTCTTATCGCCTGTGTTTTCGGGATAAGACCATTGAAACGGAAAATTTTATTGCGTAATGCCGGCGTTGCGCTTAATTCATTGACGGCGGTTGACTCAAGGAATCATAGCTATGACGAAAAAACCTCTTTCGGGCGCGGAGTTGAATGAATTGGTCGCGGGACTCAACAAATTATCCCGCAATCTCTGGTGGTGCTGGGATCAGGAGGCGCAGGATTTTTTTTACGAACTGACGCCGCGCGGCTGGCAGAATATGTTCCACAATCCCGTCGCCGTGCTGCGCGAAGTGTCGGAACAGGAATTGCGCGCGCGGCTGCAGGACAGCCATTTCGCCGCCCGCGCCCGCGCCGTGCTGGATGATTTTCATTCCTATCTTGCGGACAACAAAACGTGGGCGCACCATCACGCGCCGGAACTGCACAAAAATCCCGTCGCGTATTTTTCCGCCGAATTTGGTTTTCACGAATCGCTGCCGATTTCCGCCGGCGGCTTGGGAATTCTCGCGGGCGACCACGCAAAATCCGCGAGCGACCTCGGTTTGGGATTTGTCGGCATCAGTTTATTTTACCGCGAAGGTTATTTCCAGCAGGCGATTGACTCGAACAACTGGCAGACGGAATTTTACAATCCCGTTGACCCGCAGAACGTGCCGGTCGAACCGGTTTTGAACGCCGATGGCGGACGGCTGAAATGCAACGTGGAAATCGGCATGAGCGTCGTCGCGTTCCAGGCATGGCGCGTCAACGTCGGGCGTGCGCCGGTTTATCTGCTCGACACGAATTTGCCGGAGAACGAGCAGCTTTACCGCGATTTGACCCTGCGCGTTTATGGCGGCGACAGCACGACGCGCATCATGCAGGAAATTCTGCTTGGCATCGGCGGCGTGCGATTGCTGCGCGCACTCGGCGTCGAGCCGTCGGTGTTTCACATGAACGAAGGACACGCGGCGTTTCTGACGCTGGAGTTGATCCGCGAAAAAATGGCCGCCGGAAAAAATTATCCCGACGCGCTCGCCGAGACGAAGGCGCATTGCCATTTTACTACGCACACGCCCGTCGAGGCCGGGCACGACCGGTTCACGCCCGATTTGATGAATTACGCGATGCAGCGCTATTGCGCGCAACTGTCCGTGCCGTTTCAAGAAATCCTCGGACTTGGCCGCGTGAATCCCGCGAACGCGCAGGAAACATTTTGCATGACGGTTCTCGCGCTGAAACTTTCGCGCGCGGCCAACGGCGTCAGCGAATTGCACGGACAGGTCAGCCGCGAAATGTGGCAGTCGCTTTATCCGGGCACGCCCGTCGAGAAAGTTCCCATCGGCCACATCACCAACGGAATTCATCTGCTCGGCTGGATGAAAGGAACGGTTCGCAAATTTTGGCGCAGAAAACTCACCAACGGCGGCGGCGCGATGCCCGAAGGCACGGCGTTCTGGAGCGCGCGCGCGGGCGCGAACTGGTCCGGCACAATCCACGACTGCGAATTCTGGCAGAAAATGCTCGACCCGGAATTTTTGTCCGACGAGGAGCTTTGGGCGTTGCGCTACAAACTGCGCCGCGAACTGATTGAATTCGCCCGCCGCCGTTTGCTCCTGCAAAACCAGCGCATGACGCAGGGCGATTACATCCGCTTCGATCATTTGCTGAATCCCGACGCGCTGACCATCGGCTTCGCGCGACGGTTCGCCACTTACAAACGCGCGCCGCTGATTTTCCAGCAGTTCAATAACATCGTGAAACTCGCGCACGACAAGCAGCGTCCGATCCAATTTATTTTCGCCGGCAAGGCGCACCCGCGCGACGACGAAGGCAAACGGTTCATCCAGCAAATCATCCATTTGAGCAAGCACTCGGAGTTGCAAGGCAATCTTGTCTTCATCGAAAATTACGATGTTCACGTCGCGCGGCAAATGGTCAGCGGCTGCGACATCTGGCTCAACAATCCGCGCCGTCCGCTCGAGGCCTCCGGCACCAGCGGCATGAAATGCGGCTGCCACGGCTGCATGAACATGAGCATCCTCGACGGCTGGTGGCGCGAAGGCTACGACGGCACGAACGGTTTTGCCATCGGCGAAGATTCGCAGCCGGGCGACGTCGCGGAACAAGACCGGCTCGACAGCGCGAATCTTTACAAAACCTTGACCGAACAAGTTGTGCCGCTGTTTTTCGACCGCGACGTCCACGGCATCCCGCGCAAATGGCTTCAGCGCATCCGCCGCACCATGGTCACGCTCGTGCCGCAGTTCACCACCGACCGCATGGTCAAGGAATACACGGAGAAATATTATCTGGCGAAGTAAGGGCGCAAAATCAATTCCACAATCGCACGCTTTCTTCACAATGGATGTGAAGGATTCCCTCCAGCACCGGGCCGACTTCCGTCGCGCGCCTGTTGATTTCATCCATCATGTGTTCGGATGCCTCCACCGCCGATCTTCCGCCGCCATTGACCAGCAGCAATTGCGCTTTTTCCCTTTCCGCTCTTGCGCCGCCCGCAATTTTTTTGATTTCATTCATGAAATAACCTCGGCCAGTCCAGCCGAAGATGCAAGTGGTGATTTTTTAATTTCAACCGCTGAAAAAAGAATTTGACGGCAATTCCGTCCTTGAATTTCGCCGCGCGCCGCGTAAATTGTCCGCCGCTAAATTATGAATTACAAAATCTCGAAAGCCGCCGCGTCGTTGTCACCATCGCTCACGCTCGCCATTGACGCGAAAGCCAAGGCGATGAAAGCCGCCGGCGAGGACGTCGTCGGTTTCGGCGCGGGCGAACCGGATTTCGACACGCCGCAACATATTAAAGACGCCTGTGCCAAGGCGCTCGCCGCCGGGTTCACAAAATACACGCCGAGCAGCGGCATTCCCGAATTGCGCGAAGCCATCGCCGAAAAATTCAAGCGCGAGAACGGATTAAATTACAAGCCATCGCAGGTCATCGTTTCCAACGGCGGAAAACATTCCTGCTACAACGTCATCCTCGCGACGTGCGAAGCGGGCGACGAAGTCATCATCCCCGCGCCGTATTGGTTGAGCTACCCGGAAATGGTCAAGCTCGCTGGCGCGAAGCCGGTCATTTTGCAGACGAGCGACAAGACGGAATTCAAAGTCACGCCCGCGCAACTGCGCGCCGCCATCACGCCGAACACGCGGCTGTTCATTTTGAATTCGCCGAGCAATCCGACAGGCTCGGTTTATACGCCGGAAGAAACCAAGGCGCTCGGCGACATTTGCATCGAGAAAAACGTCCTCATCATGAGCGACGAAATTTACGAGCACTTGCTTTACGACAACGCGAAGGTCAAAAGCGTCGCCAGTTTTTCGCCCGGGCATTTCGAGCACACAATTATCGTCCACGGATTTGCGAAAGCGTGGAGCATGACCGGCTGGCGTCTTGGATTTCTTGCCGCGCCGGAGCCGATTGCCAAGGCCATTGACGCCGTGCAATCGCACAGCACGAGCAATCCTTGTTCGTTCGCGCAAAAAGGCGGCGTCGCCGCGTTGACCGGGCCGCAGGATCATTTGCCGAAATGGCTCGCGGAATTTGACAAACGCCGCCGCTTCGCTCACACGAAATTGAATTCCATTCCCGGAATTTCCTGCGTGAACGCAAAAGGCGCGTTTTATCTGTTCCCGAACATTTCAAAAACCGGACTCAAATCCGCCGACTTCTGCGCGAAATTATTGGAAGCGGAAAAAGTCGCCGCCGTTCCCGGCATCGCGTTCGGCGCGGACGATTACATCCGTTTGAGCTACGCGACGGGCATGGCGAACATCGAAAAAGGCCTGGAACGGATTGAGAAATTCTGCAAGACGCTGGTGAAATGAGACCTCTGCAAAAGGGGCGTAGCGGCTTTCGGCAGAAAGCCGCATTTTTTAATTTCCGAGGTTTTGCGGCGCTACGGTTGTTCGATGGTTTTGCAGAAGTCTCGAAATGATTAAAAACATTCCGGCCTGAATTATGCAAACCTGGATTCACTTCGTCGTCTGCGGCGTTTCCTGAATCACTTTTTTCTTCTCCAGTTTTTCCAGCTTCGGCGCGATGACGACCTGGCAATACGGCGCGCTGGAATTGTTGTCGAAGTATTGCTGGTGGTAATCCTCGGCCTTGTAAAATTTCTTGAGCGGCGCGATTTCCGTCACAATGGGTTTTTTGAAATTTTCCTGCGCGGCAAGTTTTGATTTTTCCGCTTCCAGCTTCTGCTTCCCGTCGCGATACAAAATGATGGAGCGATACGACGTGCCTTCGTCCGCGCCCTGGCGGTTCAACGTCGTCGGGTCGTGCGCCTGCCAGAAAACTTCCAGCAGCTTGTCGTAGGAAATTTTCGCGGGATCAAATTCGATCTCCGTCACCTCGGCGTGGCCGGTCGTCTCGGTGCAGACCTGCTGGTAAGTCGGATTTTCCGTCGTGCCGCCGGCGAATCCGCTGGTGACGGAAATGACGCCGGGCAGGCGTTCAAAAACGGCTTCCATGCACCAGAAGCAGCCGCCGCCGAGATCTGCGGTTTCAGTTTTATGGGTTGTGTTCATAGAATTGGTTTGCGCGAGCGCGGAAAAATTCAGCGCGCCGGTTAAAATTGAAAAAACAATGAGCCGCAAAAGAACACAAAGATCGCAAAGAAAAAACCGGTTTTGTGTCCTTTGCGTTTTTTCGCGGCTATTTTTTATTTTCATATTATTCGTCCGGTTCATCCAAATGTTCGCCGGGCGGCAGGTCGGCGTATTTCTCAAAATGTTCCGGGCGCAGCGGCTCGGAAATGGCGTTTTCGCCGCTGAACCATTTTCCAAGGTCAATCAACTTGCAGCGCTGCGAACAAAACGGGCCGAACTTTCCGGCAAACCAGTCGCCGGATTTTTTGCATATCGGGCATTTGACATTGGCTCCGCGCATTCGTTCACTTCGCAATCAGCGGATGGTTTGGGGACGAAAGCGAAATATAATCTTCAAGAATCTGCTCGGTTTCATCCAGCATTGGATCAGGCACCTGGGTTTTCGTGACGACTTCGGCGGACGCATTTGTTTCAATCGGATTCAGGGGAACGCCGACGACAGTTTCGTTGTTGGTTGTCAGTATTGAGACGCTTCCATTTTCGTTGGTCGAAATCAGCACGAAATTTTTATTGGTTGCGGTCAGCGGTTCGGGCGCGGTCAGTCCGGGCAGTCCGGCGTTTTCAACCGTGATGTTGTAAATTTTTTCATCCGGCGCGGGCAAAATCGCGCGTTCGGCGGCGTAGGCTTTTTGGCGGGATTGGTTTTCCCGGATTTGCTTCAATTGTTCCTGTTCGTTCAGCGACTCGGTTTTGTCGGCCTGTAATTTTCTGAATTCGTCAATGTCCTGCCGGATGAAAATGAAATCATGGTTCGTGGCGATGCGCGTCTCGGAGCGCAGGGCAAGTCCGGCAAGATGCGGCTGCACCAAGTCCAGCCGGCCATAATTTGCGTTGGAAATGGTGTCCCACGCCAGTGGATTGTCCAGCGAGGCTTCGCCAATGTTATCTGCGTAACTTAATTTGTCGGGCAGCACGATGTCCGGCGTCACGCCTTTGAACTGCGTCGAGGCGCCACTGACGCGGTAAAATTTTCGGATGGTGATTTTGGCGGTGCCGGGGTCGTTGGTCGCGGACAAAACGAACGGGCGCAGCGGCATCAGTTGTTGCACCGTGCCTTTGCCGAAGGTGGAAGTGTCGCCGACGATGAGCGCGCGGCCATAATCCTGCAACGCGGCGGCGGCGATCTCCGACGCGGAGGCGCTGAGCCGGTTGACCAGCACGACGAGCGGGCCGGAATAAAGCTGGTTCGTGTCGGTGTCATCATCCGTCAAAACATGGCCGTCCCAGTCGCGGACGAGGACGACGGGGCCGTTGGTGATGAACAGTCCGGTGAACTTGATCGCTTCTTCAAGCGAGCCGCCGCCGTTGTTCCGCAAATCAAGGATGATGCCTGCGACTTTTTCCTGCTCCAGTTTTTTGATCAACACCGCCGTGTCAACGGATATGAACTTTGGCGTCGGCTGGTCGGGACTTCCCGACAAGTCGGTCGGGAAATAAAACGACGGAACGTCTATGACACCCAGACGATTGGTGCCGCCGTGGCCGTCGGGCGACTCAATAATCTGCGCTTTGGCCTCCTGATCCTCAAGTTTGATCTCGTCGCGAATCAAACTGACGACGTGGCGCTCGCTGTGGTCTTCCGCCGGACTGATGGTGAGCCGCACTTCCGTTCCCTTCGGGCCGCGAATCAACTGGACGATCTTGGTAATGTCCATGTCCACGACGTCCACGGGCGGCTGGGTGCCCTGCGCCACGGCGACGATTTGATCCTTTTCCTTGAGCTGTTTGCTTTTGGCCGCCGGGCCGCCGGGCACAAGCGAGGCAATCGTGCAATAGCCGTCGTCGTCGGACAATTTCGCGCCGATTCCGAAGAGCGACAGGTTCATTTCAATGGAAAAATCCTGCTCGTGCGCGTCGTTCATATAATCCGAATGCGGGTCGTAGGCGTGCGTCAGCGCGTCGAGATACGCCTGCAACACGTCCGTGCTGTCCCATTTGGTGTAATAGCGCAAATTCCAGTGGTAATGGCGCGCGAGCGTGGCGGCGATGTCGTTGGTGGCGGAATTTTTTCCGGTTGAATTGACAGCTTCAGTCGCTTTAAGCGGAACGTCTGGATTTATGACCATGGAAACAGTTGTCGGCGGCTGTGTTTCACGGCTTAATTTTTCCTGCAAATACTGCCAGCGCAATTGCTCGCGCCAGAGCTGCTTCGCCTCGTCCAAATCCTGCGGATAAGGCGCGTGGCGGCGGTCAATGAGAATGCGGTCGTCGCCGGTGAACTTGAATTTGTCCTGTTTCAACAAATCGTCCACATAGGCGGCGTGCTGTCCGAGCCGTTCGAGAAAACGCTGGAAAATTTCATACGCGGGCGCGAGATTGGCCCTGCCGCGTCCGCCGATGGTGAGATTGTCGAGATTCGTCCGGTAGCGCGCGAATTCATCCAGGTCCGATTGCAGGAAATTCTCGCGGCGCGGGTCGAGCGATTCCAGATAGGCGTCGAAAAATTTCACGGACATTTCCGTGTCCAGCGGCTGTTGCGAGTAATGGGATTCCTCCAGCAACCGCGCCGTCACGTAGGCGATGCGCGGATCGTTCGGCCCCGGCGCAAGGCGGGCGGGAACCGCATCCGCATTTTCATCCGCCGGCTGCTGCGGAGGCGGCGGGCTTTTTTTGGCGCTGGCGCAGCCCCAGACGATTACGGCGCAGAACAGCGCCGCCGGCGCGACCAGCGCGAGAAATTTATTTTTTGAATGACTCATGGCAATTGGCACAACTTTGACCAAGCATACCATAATATGTTCACCAATGAAGAACATTTTCGCGTGGAGGGTTGAAAGTGGAGCATTGAATAAATTTTCTTAATTTGAAACCTGCGCGCATTTTTTACGTCTAAAACAGAAAGTTGTTTTTTTGTATTTCGTCATATGTTAAGTCCGCTTCCAAATGAGCGCTGGAATTATGAAACGGCGGCGCACCTGTTGAATCGCGCTGGCTTCGGCGGCCCGCCGGAAGCAATTCAAAAGCTGGCCGACATCGGCCCGGACAAGGCCATTTCTTCGCTGATTGATTACGAGCACATTCGCGGCCTGTTGCCCGACCCGGTCTGGGCGTTTCCCGATCCGCAGCGGGTGGAAAATTTGCGGCAGGCGATCAAAAGCGCGAAGCCGGAGGACGTCAAATTGCTCCGGCAGCAGGAGAACAAAATTCAGGCCGCGCGGATGCTCGAATTGCGCGGCTGGTGGCTCGACCGCATGGCCAATGGGCCGAGGCCGTTTCAGGAAAAAATGGTTTTGTTCTGGCACGGCCATTTTGCGACGAGCATCGAGAAGATTCGCGGCACGCCGAATTCGTCCTATTTGATGTGGCGGCAGAATGAATTGTTCCGCCGCCTCGCCACGGACAACTGGCTGCGGCTGCTCATCGAAACCGGCAAAGACCCGGCGATGCTGCTCTATCTTGACCAGGCGCAAAGCCGCAAGGAGCATCCCAACGAAAATTTCGCGCGCGAATCCATGGAACTTTTTGCGCTTGGCGAAGGCCATTACACGGAAAAGGACGTCACGGAAGCGGCGCGCGCGCTGACCGGCTGGTCTTACAACGCGCAGGAGCAAAAATTTGTCTATCGCCCCACGTTTCACGACGAGGGAACGAAAACGGTTCTCGGACTGACCGGCAATCTCACTGGTGAGGATTTTCTCGCGCAAGTCGTCAGGCAACCGCAGGCCGCCGTGTTCATCACATCGAAGTTGTGGAATTTTTTCACGGGACAATTTCCGTCGGAAGAATTGAACGGCGCGCTCGCCGCTGTTTTTCGGGGGAACGGAGATTATTTCAAGCCGTTCCTGCGCGTCATGTTCCGCAGCGGGGAATTTTACGGCGACGACATCGTCCGCAACGAGGTCAAAAGTCCGGTGCAATGGCTTGTCGGCTCCGCGCGGATGCTGGAAAGCGACCTGCCGCCGCCATTTATTTCCAGCGCCATCACCGCCAGCCTCGGACAGAATTTGTTCGCGCCGCCGAGCGTCAAGGGCTGGGACGGCGGCACTTCCTGGATCACGACCAACACTTTGCTGGATCGTTACAATGATGCCGCAACGCTTGTGACCGGCACGACGCAGCAGCTTTCCGCCGATGATTTTGCCCGCAAACAAGGTGGCGCGGGCGGCCAGAAACTTGCGAAGCTCGCGCAACGCATCCACATTGGCGGCGTGGACGTGGAGAAAATTTTGACGCCGGAAGAGCGCGCCGACAAGGATTCAATTGTCGCCTCGCTGCAACACCGACTTTTTCAGACGACGCTCACAAACGACCAGCAGGACGCGCTGCGCGACTTTCTTGATTCAAAGGAACAATTAAACGACGCAGACATTCTGACGACAATCCGCCTGATGATGTCCACGCCCGAATACCAAGTGACATGAAACCAAGAATTCAATTTAGTTGTAACGGCGGTCTGTGACCGCCGAAGACGGCGCTCACAGAGCGCCGCTACAAAGAAAAGAAATTATGAAAAATGAAATCACATTCCAGACCCGCCGCGAATTTTTGCGGACAACCGTCCTCGGCAGCGCGCTGTCGTGGACCGTCCCGGCGTTTCTCGCCGACACGTTTGCCGCGCTGCACGGCGAGGCGGCGGATTCCGCCACGCAGATTGTCACCGGCAAGGATTCGACCATTCTCGTCGTGCTGCAAATGGCCGGCGGCAACGACGGACTCAACACCGTCATTCCTTACTCAAATGATTTTTACCACAAGGCGCGTCCGAAAATCGGGCAGGCCGCCGACAAAGTTTTGAAATTGAACGACGACATCGCTTTTCACGGTTCGATGACGGGGTTCAAAAATCTTTACGACTCCGGCAATCTCGCCGTTGTTCAGGGCGTCGGTTATCCGAATCCGAACCGCTCGCATTTCCGCTCGACGGAAATCTGGCAGACCGCCAGCGACTCGGACAAAATAGAAAAATACGGCTGGGTCGGGCGCTATTTTGACAACGCCTGCGACGGCGCAGACCCGACGGTCGGGGTTGTCATCGGCCGCCAGTTGCCGGAATCATTTTTTGCGGCGAAGCCAAAAGGCATTTGCTTCGACAATCCTGCGAATTACCGCTTCATGTCCAACGGCCATCCAAAACCCGGCGAAGAGGACATGACCGAGGAATCCTACAAAAAATTAAACGAACTGGAAATGTCCAGCCCGTTGCCCGACGGCGGGCCGAGCATGACATCCGGTGACAACGCCAATTCCGGCGACAGCATTGGGATGTTGCCCGCCGGAATGCCGATGCAAGGCGGCCGCGCTGTGGATTTCATCACGCGCACCGCGCTCGACGCGCAGCAAAGTTCCGACGAAGTCCGCGCCATCGCCGCGCGCGTGCAAAACCATGCGACGTATCCGCAGTCGCCGCTCGGCAATTCGCTCAAGATGGTCGCCAAACTCATCGGCGGCGGTCTGCCCACGCGGATTTATTACGCTTCGCAAGGCGGTTACGACACGCACACAAACCAGATCAACACGCAACAGCGTTTGCTCCAGGATCTCGGCGATTCGATGAAGGCGTTTGTGGACGACATGAGGGCGCAGGGAAATATGCAGCGCGTCCTCGTGATGACGTTCAGCGAATTTGGCCGGCGACTGCATGAAAACGCCAACGGCGGCACCGACCACGGCGCGGCTGCACCGATGTTCATTGTTGGAAATAAAGTGAAGGCTGGCTTGCTCGGACGTTATCCGAGTCTCGCGCCGCAGGATTTGTTCGAGGGCGACATCAAATACAACGTGGACTTTCGGAGCGTCTACGCGAGCGTTCTGGAAAACTGGCTCAAGACGAAAAGCGCGCCGATTCTTGGAAGACAATTCCAGCCGCTGCAAATAGTGTGAGCGCTGCTGAAACCTTAATCAAAGAAAGTTCCTGTTTGCAATCAATTGAAAATTGAACAGCCAGATTTTCGATTCTATTTCTTCTCCGCCTCAATCGCTGCAAACAGATTTTCCAGGCTGTTGAGCCGCGTCTGTTGCGTTTCCTTTTTTACGTTCAAAACCTGTTGCAGATATTCAACGCCGTCGGGGACGTTGCGGACGGATTTGGGCAGGAGCGCGCCGGCGGCGTTGGCATGGCCGCCGCCCTGGAATTTTTCCGCGACTTTGAGCGCCGCGCCGTTGCGGCTGCGAAAGCTGGCAAAAACGACGTTGCCGCGCCGGAACAACGTGACCAGCACGGAGTATTTCGTCGCCTGCTGTTCGAGCAATTGATGGACGATGAGGTTGTTGTTGCCGACGATGGTGTCCATGAAGCCGATGGTCGGGCTGATTTCCGTGATGTTTGATTTGCTCCATTCAAAGCCGAGCGGATTTTCAATTTTACGTTTCACGGCCATGACTTCAAGCAGCGGGTGATCCAGCAATTTTTCAATGTCGCCGCCGATGAGCGTGTGCAGATTCCAGAACTGGTAAATTTTGACGAGGTTCGCGTAATCGCAAGCGAGTTCAAAATCAGGATCGTCCTCCAAAAACAAATCCGCGACATTATTCAAATGCACGAGCCTGTCGAGCGCGGGCGAACTGAAGCCGTGTTCCTTGCACAGTTCGTAGCAAAGCAGTCCGGCGGATTTGTTCACGTCGTGGATGAGCCGCGCGTTTTTCGGCGCGACTTCCGTGACGTGATGGTCAATGACGACCCAGTCCTGCTTGTCCATGCGCGTTTCAAAAGTGAAGTCCGTGGCCCACGCGGCGCGCTCGCGCAATTCGCGCTGTTTCCAGAAATTGTAATGATGCGCCTCCAGCGGCGTGTCCGTGCCGAAAAGTTTTTTCGCGAGTTTTTGCAGCAGCGCGCCCGCGAGCAATCCGTCGAGGTCGCTTTCGTGCGTGAGAATCACATCGGGTTTTGGCAGCGCTTCCATGGCGGCGAAAGTCTAGTTCAACCAGATGCGCGTGTCGAGGCGGCAGAGACGATGAAATGCGGTGGCAACAGCCGGATGCAGAGTGTCCCACAACATAAGTGCCAAAATTTCAAACCATGTTGCACAAATCGCAGGTTGCAGGCTGTGGAAGCAAGGTGATAGAGTTTGGCTAAATATCCCGCCGTGCCGTT
>DASXED010000187.1:0-24472 GCA_036490295.1 Verrucomicrobiia bacterium
TTCTTGATTAGCTGTTTTGTTTTGATGCGAATGATTAACGAGGCCAACGCATCGTCCTCGGCATGCCGCCTCTGGCGTGTTCACATGGTCGAAACCAGTGCGCCCCCGTCCCAATCCGGCGAGAATATAATCCTTCAATTCGACGCGCGGGTCAAGTCAACTTCCCATCGCGTCAATTGAAGCCATGCGGCGGATTTCCAAATCGTCGTAACGCCTTTGGATCATGGGAAAATTCAAGGAAAAGATCAAAGTGAGGACGACTCCGGGAAGAAGAAAAACATACCACACGAAAAATGGCTGCTTGCATACGATGGCGACAATTCCGGTTATCGTGAGGAGCATTCCCAGCGCGATGAAAATTTTCGTCGTCGTCAGCACAAATTTGCGCGCTTTGCCAAAACCGGCAAGACATCCCAGCAAACCGCCAAAACAACCGATGACTCCACCGAAAATGCCAACTGCGCCGCCGATCATTCCGGCTTGTTGCGGCGTCCACCAATTTGAATTTTCTTTAGTTCCCACCAGTTTTATAGGACGAAAATAAAAAGTTCCGCTTCCAGCCAAATAAAGTTTGAGTTCCAATTCGGCAGGCAGACTTCCTGGCATCCAATTGACTTTCAAGTCATGTGGTCGCCAATTCGATGAAAGAGAAATGGAAGAATACCCATCAATCTGATAATTTGAGGTGTTAGTTCTTTGATCGCCGCCAATCGCAAGAGGCGGAAACATACAAGATAGTTCCAAATAATCTGGACGATCCCATCCATTTAACTTCGCGTTTTCATATTTCATCTCAAATGAAAAGTGAGTCGAATATGTTTTTTTAAGAATTGATGCATTGGTGATAGTCAAAAGTGAAACTTCCAGTGGTGCGAAATTGGTGATTTGAATTTTCCAAGTTGGAATTCCATCTATCGAAATAATTTCACTGCCAGGCAATTTTTTCTGTATGTCCAAATCTTTCCAGTCATAAATGCTTAAGATTTTTGTTGGTTGCTGCGGAGTTGGTTCTTGCGGCTGCGATTCCTGTGCCGTCGCTGATGAAATGAGCAGCAGCAATAAGTTCAGTTGAATTAACCTTTTCATTTTGTTCCTTTCTTTTGGTTTTGATAGGCGGTCAGAAGTTTTTTGAAAACCTGCGAGTCCAGCTTGCCGTCGGCGAAGTGCGCGCGGAGCTGGCGCTCGAAATCGTCGTCAATCTTCTGGCTGTCGAGGATTTTGATCTTCTCAATCAGCCGGTCGAGGCGCAGCCGGAGCGTCGGATAGGAAACATTGTAGGCGTCCGCCAAATCCTTGAGTGAACCGGAAAACAGGATGAACCGCTTGACGAAAGCCAAATCCTCGTCTTCGAGAAAATTCATCCAATGCTTTTTGTCGGAATCGCTCATTTAACAAAATTGAATTGTTCTTTCGTTTTATACAACTAAACAAAATTAAAGTCAACATCAATTTTATTGATTATTGCAATGAAACAAAAGACGGGTGGAAAATAATCCCGGCCTCGTGCTTTCAAACCACCCGCGACATCTGCGATTTCACATCACTGGCGGATTTGACGGCTTCGAGTTCTTCCCAGCGCGCGTAAAGTTTTGGCACATTTGCCTTCGCCGCTTCGAGTTCGGACGTGAGTTGGTTCACTTGCGCGGCGTTTTTGCGGAAAAATTCCGGATCGGCGAACAAGCCTTCGATGCGCGCGACTTCCGCTTCAAGCGCGTGAATTTGCGCTTCCATGCCTTCGAGTTCGCGCTGTTCCTTGAAGGAAAGTTTGCGCGGCTTGGCTGTTTTCGTAGCGGCATCTCGGTAGAGTGCCGCAGATTTATTTGTCGAAAGAATTGCGGCGCTCTGCCGAGACGCCGCTACTTCGGCCTTCTTTTTCTTCTCCAAATAATAATCGTAATCGCCGACGCTATGGGCGATTTTCCCGTCGCCTTCAAACGCGAGAATGTCTGTGCAGACGCGGTTGAGAAAATAGCGATCATGGCTCACGACCAAGACCACGCCGGGAAAAGCGATCAACGCTTCCTCCAGCACGCGCAAAGTTGGCAAATCCAGATCGTTCGTCGGTTCGTCGAGAATCAGGAAGTTGCCGCCACTTTTCAAAATGCGCGCGAGCAAAAGGCGGCTGCGTTCGCCGCCGCTCAATTTTTTCACGAGCGTCAGGATGCGGTCGTCGGAAAAAAGAAACCGCTTGAGATACGAGCGCACGGAAAGTTTTGCGTCGCCCCATTGCACGAACTCCGTGCCGTCGGCGACTTCATCCATCACGGTGCGCTCTTCGTTGAGTTGCAGTCGGCCTTGATCCACGTAATTGAATTTCGTGAGCTGGCCGGTTTTCACCGTGCCTTCGGTCGGCGGCAACTGGCCGATGATTGCCTTGAGCAGCGTCGTTTTGCCAAGACCGTTCCGCCCGCAAACGCCGATGCGCTGGCCGTTCGCAAAACAAAAAGTGAAGCCGGAAAATAATTTTTTGCCGCCGATGGTCATGCCCAAATCGGCAACATCCACCGTGCGATTACCAAGTTGCGGCGGCGGCGGAATGCAAAGTTCCACGTCTTCCTCGATCACCGGGCCGGATTTCGTGGCTTCATCGTAATAACGCTCGAAGCGGTCTTTCTGTTTGCTGCGTTGCGCGCGCGGGCCTTGGCGCACCCACGCGAGTTCCTTTTTCAGAAACATCTGGCGCTTGTGCTCGACGGTCGCGTCGGCGGACTGGCGTTCGGCCTTTGCGAGCAGATATTCGGTGTAATTGCCGTCGTGCGAGAAAAATTTTCCATCGGACAACTCGATCATGCGCTTCACCACGCGGTCGAGAAAATAACGGTCATGCGTGACGACGAGAAATGTGCCGTGAAATTCTTCGAGAAATTCCGCGAGCCATTCGATGGATTCCGGGTCGAGATGGTTCGTCGGTTCGTCGAGAATCAGAAAGTCGGGCAGCGAAACAATCGCGCGGCACATGGCGACGCGGCGTTTCTCGCCGCCGGAAAGCGTTTCGATGCGGCGGTCACCGGCGGGACAATTCAAGTGCGCCATCGCGATCTCGATGCGCGTGTCGAGCGTCCAGCCTTCGAGCGACTGAATGCGATGTTCCAGAAACTCGTGCCGCTTCGAGTCGTGCGGCAACGATTCAAATTCCGCGATCAAATCCAGCACCGGCTTCGCGCCGTCGCGGATATTTTCTTCCACGGACTTCGTCGCATCGAGCATGAAATCCTGCGGCAGATAACTCACGACCAGATCACGCTGGCGCGAAACGTCGCCGCTGTCGGGCGATTGCAGGCCGGCGAGAATGCGCAGAAACGTCGTCTTGCCCGCGCCGTTGCGGCCAACGAGCCCGAGGCGTTCGCCTTCCTGAATGCCGAGCGTGGTGTCGTCGAGGATGGCGCGGTCGCCGTAGCGAACGGTGATTTCAGAGGCGGAAATGATGGTGGGCATATTAATTCAAGCGGGAATTAAAGATTGGCGAAATTCATCCAAAGTAACTCGTTTAATTCCCAATCCTTTAACTTTCCATTGATTGCGAATCGCTGTGTTCACCGTTTCTTTTCTTACGCCCAAAATTTTAGCGGCGGCAGTGCCGGACTCAAACATTCGTCCGTCGGAAAGTCGAAGCGGTTTCTTTCTTTGCTCCATATTACATTCGTCACACTGATGGCCTTGAAGGATAGAACGTGTTGTCTTCGGTGTAACGTGCCCTTGCTTGCATCTAACGATGACTGGCATTTCTGATCCTTGAAATACTTTACTCAAGATTTTTAAGCCCATCTTTTTGGCAGCTTCCTGTGTTTCTGCCCAGTAAATCTGACTAGCATTTAACTGTGGAAGGTTAGTTAAGTCTGCTGCGTCAAAGCTGGAAGGAATATTTCTTCCGTCTTGTAATAAAGCATTACGAACTTGTTGTCGCATTTCTTCCAGCGAAGTGCGAATCCCTAACTCGCGAATTTCAATCAACAAAATATCATTCGCTTTGCAAAACTTACGTCGTAAATCGTCATGAAGACGTTGCCTGTGCAACCCTTCAATTCCACTCCAATGCAGTAATGCTCGGTAGTGATGAATTCCGTGGTGTTCGACAGCAAGCTTCAATTCCTGATTGTAAATATCCAGTTCTAACAAACGGCCTTTTGGAGACTTCATTCCAGAAACTCTTTTCCGTGGAAAAGATTTCTTAAAAAGTTTCTCAATGGCTACCCGACATAACATCTCGGCGTATGAGCCGGAACAAATAGTGCAGAACGTGCCAAGTTCCTTAATAGAAATAAATGGACGTCGGAAAATATGGCCGATGGAGCAGCGCCATTTAGATTGGAGATTAGAAGTTCGTGCAATTTCCAAGACTTGACCTTCAAATTTAGCAGCGAGCAAACGATAATCTTTATGTGTTGGTCGTGCATTTGGGGCGCATTTAGGACATCCAATGCCGCATTGAATTGTATTCCAAGTTCGCCAAACTGTGTGACCGCATTGCTCAAAATGCACACGAATAGATTTTTGTGAACTTCTATAAGTTGATAGCAAGACAATCCGTTGCTTTGCCAATTCCTGCACAATCTGGTCATGTGTGTATGCTCGTTTTTGACCGCCTCTATTATGACCGCATCGCGGGCAACCTCCATCAGTCTGGCGAAGATCATGCGCTCTCGCTTTCCAAAGCCGTCTGCATTTTATGCACCGAAGCCGAAGCTTCGTCCCAGAATTCACATATTCTTGCGACAAAACCTCAATCTCCCTTTTGTGCATTTCATTTTTGAAAGTTTCAAAATCAAGTTTTTGTCGAGACGAACGCCGAACTACGCCACATTGGCGGCAGCCTGATCCATTACTCAAATCATTAAAGCGAAGCTGGCCTTTGTAGCCACACTCAACGCATTTATAGCGCAATGGTGTTTTTGAATTTGGGTAGTTTTTTTCGAGCAACAATAATTTTCGAGTGGAGAATTTTTCACGAACGTAATCAAAGCTGTGTTTGGAACTTTGGCCGCGCCGAGCTTCCCAACAACGAGGGCATCCGCTTCCCGCCTTCACATATTCAAGTTTTGTTACGCCTTCATGTCCGCAACTTTTACAACGATAGGCAAGTTGTTCTTTACTGCTTTTGTAACATGAACTGAGTAACTTAAAATTCGCAGCGCGGAAGATTTGCTTTACTTGATCGAATGTAAATTTTCTAGCCATGCGAACAGAGATTATTCCTTCACGGTCTGCACTGGCAAGGCGGACAGCGGCGTGTTTTTGTTCGTCTCGCCAAAATAATTTGCCGACCACTCGTTTTGGAAAAGCACGACGGGATTTTTGCCGATGTCGTAGGCGAGGCGCGCGCCGGTCGGGAGCGAAAGCGCGTCGAGTTCTTCTTCCTTGATGTCGGTCGGCAGCCAGCGGACGACGCTCCACGGCGCGGCTTCGAGTCGGGATTCCGCGCCGTATTCGCTTTCGAGGCGGAATTGCACGACTTCGAATTGCAGCGGGCCGACGGCGGCGAGCAGCGGCGTCTTGATGGACGAGTTGCGGAGATACAATGCCTGAATGACGCCTTCCTGCAACAGTTGGTCGAGGCCCTGGCGGAATTGTTTGTATTTCCCCGTGTTCGGATTGTGCAGATACGAAAACGCCTCGGGCGTGAAGCGCGGAATTTCTTTGTAGAGAATCTTGGGATCGGTCGTGAGCGTGTCGCCGATGCCGAAGCTGTCATGACCGACCAGGCCGATGACATCGCCGGGATACGCTTCATCCACGGTTTCGCGTTCGTTGCCGAACAGTTTGTGCGAACTGGACAGGCGAACTTTCTTCTCGGAGCGCGAGTGATGCACGGTCATGTCGCGGTCAAATTTGCCGGAGCAGACCCGAATGAACGCGATGCGGTCGCGATGCTTCGGGTCCATGTTCGCCTGAATCTTGAAAATAAAACCGCTGAACGCCGGATTTTCCGGCGTGATAAATTTAGTGGGACAGGCATCTTGCCTGTCGAGTTCCAAGGATTTATTTTGTGAACTGGACAGGCTGGAAGCCTGTCCCACTACCAAAGCGTTTCGTCCTTTTGGTCCAGGCGCATGTTTCAGAAATCCATCGAGTAAAAGTTGCACGCCGAAATTATTAACGCCGCTGCCGAAGAACACTGGCGTCGTGTTGCCCGCGAGCACGGCGGCTTCATCGAACGATTCGCCGGCGAGTTCGAGCATTTCCAATTCTTCGAGCGTTTTGCTGAATTCAGCTTCGCTCAAATTGCCGCGCACTTCCGGGTCGTGCAGTCCGCCCACGACAACCGGCGCGCGATGTTTGCCGCCCACGACGCGCTCGAACGTGTGCATCGTTTTGGTCTGCCGATCATATACACCTTGAAAATCCGCACCGTTGCCGATGGGCCAATTCACCGGAAACGCGCCGATGCTCAGAACTTTTTCCAATTCGTCCAGCAACGCGAGCGGCTCTTTCATGGGCCGATCGCACTTGTTCATGAAGGTGAAGATCGGCACGCCGCGCTGGCGGCAGACTTCAAAAAGCTTTC
The DNA here is from genome assembly GCA_036490295.1 of Verrucomicrobiia bacterium. Classification (GTDB taxonomy): domain Bacteria; phylum Verrucomicrobiota; class Verrucomicrobiia; order Limisphaerales; family UBA11358; genus UBA11358. The sequence continues at coordinate 6,503 of DASXED010000187.1, forward strand.
GCGTCTGCGGTTCGATCCCTTTCGCGGAATCAATTACCATGACCACCGAGTCCACGGCGGTGAGCACGCGATAGGTGTCTTCGGAAAAATCTTTGTGGCCGGGCGTGTCGAGCAGGTTGATGCGGAAGCCGTCGTAATCAAATTGCAGCACGGTGGAGCTGATGGAAATGCCGCGTTTTTTTTCCAGTTCCATCCAGTCACTCGTCGTGGCGCGCTGATTTTTGCGCGCGGTCACGGAGCCGGCGAGCTGCACGGCGCCGCCGTAAAGCAGGAGCTTCTCCGTCAACGTGGTCTTGCCCGCGTCGGGATGCGAAATGATGGCGAACGTGCGCCGCCGCTGGATTTCTTCTGCAATGCTCACAGGGGCGCGGAAGGTAGCAGAAAAAAGTGCGGGAACAAGCGGAGCTTTTGCGGACGTTGCGGCGAAGTTGAAGAATTTTTAGAAGGGCGAAGAAAATTTGCAGCCTAATTCACTGTTAGGCGACATGGTCATATAATCCAATGCCAAATCGTCATGACTCCAACGACGGCGAATGCAACAAACGCAATTAAAAGGATGACAACTACAAAATCCCGAATGGCATATCGCTTCTTGCGACCTGCTAAATAATCTAGCGATGGCTCGGCGTGAAAACTCAAATATGTCTCCTGTTTGCTTCCGTTGGCGTTTGCGACGTAAAAATCTTTTAGAAGCTGACGATTTGCAAGGGGCGACGGCAATGCATCAACTGAACTCAAAAGAGAAGCAACAACAATACGCAGCGAGTCCGGCGTCCCAAAAACGCTTACATACAACTCACGGCTCGATCTCACCTCGACGAGTAATTTTGGATAAGGTTCTTCCATAAAGTGTAATATCGCCTAACAGTGTATTGAACCGCAATTTTGCAGTCTGTTAAGTTTCATGGATCGGATGCTAAACTTGCATTTTTCATTTGTCCAAAAATTATTTCCTTAAATTTCCCCAAAAGAATTTCGTGCCATTTCCCGGAATTCGTGGCTTTATTTCCGCATGAACATTCAAGTGGCGGTGCTTTGCAACGCGGCGACCGAGGACAACGGCAAATCAAGTTTGATTTTCGTCAACGCCGTTCGATGACCAGAAGCGCGTATTTTTTTTCGCGCGCGAAAGTTTCCGGGTTCATGAGTTCCAGTTGATCGAGCAGATAGGCGTGGGATTGTTCGATGACTTCCTCGAAAAGATAATGCAGCGCGGGTCGCTTGCGCCGCAATTTCCCCAGCGCAAAGGCCGCGACCGGCACGCCGATGCGCCGGCCGAACATATAAACAAAGCCGACGGCGGGCAGCGCGTTGCGCGTGATGTCCTTTTCCGAAACGACGCGCCAGTTGTTTTTTTCCAGCGCCTGCAAAAAATCCGTCCAGAGATGCCCCGACTTGCGGGCGCGGGCGGCCGTGCGGAAATAATCGCAGAGAATCCAGCGTCCGCCCGGCGCGAGAATCCGTTCCATCGTCGCAAGCCCGGCGGACAGGTTGACATACTGGAAGGATTCCGACGTGATGACGGTGTCGAAATGACGCCGGAATTTTTCGACGGGAATATCTTCGAATTTTCCCTGAATCATCGGCACGGCGGGATGGCGGGTCTCGATGTATTTGATTTGCGCGCGATTCGGCGTCAGCGCGGTCGGCGAAAATCCCTGTTCCACCAGAAGATTGAGCAGTCCGCCCATGCCGCAGCCCGCGTCGAGCACCGTGCCTTTTTTATTTTGAATCTGGCCGATCAACAACTGGCCGTAGCGGATTTGCGCCTGCTGGATGTCGTGCAAACTGATTTTTTCCGGCGCGATGTCCGGGTCGTCGAAGTAGCCGTAATTAAGAAAATCGCCGGGAAGAATTTCCGCGTAAAGCTTCAACTGCGCGTCGTCCACGGACTTGGCCGCGTGCGGCTTTTTGCGCAAGTGCTTCAGCCATTCAACCGCGTGCTGCGGATAAACCACGCGCTTGGCGACCATCAGGGCCGCGCCGGTTGCGGAAGGTTTTTTCAAGAAAATGTTCCCTTCAATCGCAATGACCGTGGCTTGTTCACGCGCCAGCATCAAACACGGGCACTTTCTTGGCAAGCCGGAATCTTCTGCGGAAATTTTGCTTCTTCGCGCCGAGATAACTTCCGCTCACGCCTCAAGCTTCGCGTCCAGGGAAATTTTTGCATTGAGCAAACGTGAAATCGGGCAGCCTGCTTTTGCGCCGTTCGCGATGGCGGTGAATTTTTCCGCGTCAATGCCGGGGATTTTTGCCGTCATGTCCAGGTGCGATTCCGTGACGGAGAAGCCCGCGTCGCTTTTTTCCATCGTGACTGTCGCCGTGGTGTTGATGGACGCGGGCGTGAAGCCGGCCTTGCCGAGTTCCGCCGAGAACGCCATCGAGAAACAGCCCGCGTGCGCCGCCGCGATGAGTTCCTCGGGATTCGTGCCGACGCCGTTTTCGAAGCGCGTGCTGAACGAGTATTGCGTTTGCTTGAGCGTGCCGCTCTCGATGGAGATTTTGCCCTTGCCGGTTTTCAGATCGCCCGACCAGACTGCCGATGCTTTGCGTTTCATAAAATAAATTTCCTTTCAATTGTGGAACGGGAATTCGTCCCAGCGTCGGGAAGGCTAACGCGGATTTGAAATAATCTCAAGCGCACGGGACAAAATTCATTTCGGCAAATATTCGGCGAGCTTTTCCAAACTCTGCGTCATGCCCGCTTCAAATCCGCCGATGTATTTATTTGCCTCGGCAGTCGTTTTGGTGACGCGCGAACGCAAGATGAGTTTGGTTTTGCCCTTCGCTTCGGTGAACACCGCCGTGTGCAGAAACTCAAACAGCATCCCGCCTTTTTCGTCCAGCGCGCCGCTCGTGAACACCAGTTTTTCCGGCGCGACGACTGCGCGGAACTCGCCGCCCATCGGATAACGCGCTCCGTTCGGCGCGCGCATGACGACGTAAATTTCCCGGCCCGGCCGCGCGTCCCACTCGCAGACCGGATTCATGAACCCGCGCGGCCCCCACCATTGCGCCAGATGTTTTGGATCGGTCCACGCCTTGAAGACCAGTTCGCGCGGCGCGGCAAACTCGCGCGTGATGACAAATTCTCGTCCGGCGAAATCTTCCGTCGCTTTGGTTTTCGTTTCCATAATTTTTATTTTTTATTGCCGACGAATTTTTTGAGCGAATCAAGACAGCGATTCCAGCCTTCGTTGTGGCGGTCGCGGCTTTCCACGGACGCAAATTTTTCATGCGTCAAAATCAATTCCGTTTGTTTTCCGCGCGCTTTGAATTCCAGCGTTACGAGCATTTCGGGCGGTTCAACTTCGCCGAATTCATCGCCGCTGCCGTCCTTTTCAAACGCCCAGGTGAAGACCAGACGTTCCGGCGGTTTCACTTCGCGATAAATCCCGACAGTCGTGAAAAATTCGCCGTCGTCTTTTTGCACCTGAAGACGATATTTCCCGCCGATACGCGCGTCCACTTTCACAGATCGCACTGAGCCTCCGTCGCAAGCTGCCGCGCCGAACCACTGCTGGAATTGGTTCGCGTCCGTCCACGCCTTGAAAACCAGTTCGCGCGGCGCGTCGAAAACGCGGGTGAGTTGAAACTTGATGTTGTTTTCTTTGATGGTTGCTGTTGTGCTCATTTTTTCTCCTTGGTTTGTAGTTGTTTCAAATACTCGTCCAAACGGTCAAAACTTTCTTCCCAAAATTTCCGATACTCCTCGATCCACTGCTGCGCTTCTTTCATCGGCTTGGCCTCCAATTTCAGCGAATGCACGCGCCCGCGACGGCGGCGGCTGACCAATCCGGCATTTTCCAGAATGCGCAAATGCTTCGAGACCGCCGGCAACGATATGGAATACGGCCGCGCCAGATCGGTGACGCAACGGTCGCCGTGAGCGAGATGCTCCAGGATGCGGCGGCGCGTCGGATCGGCCAGCGCGGCAAACGTGCGGTTCAACAATCTCGGCGAACATTTAACCATATGGTTAAGTATTAACGCAACTTGAAAAAGATGCAAGTGAAATTTTTGAGAAAATTCGGACTGGAATTTCTGCCGCCACCCGGCGCGTGAACCTCAAAGAACTATTTCGACTTCTGAAAAATCAATTCACCGTGCTGGACAACGAATTTCACGGGAATTTTCGGATTGTTGATGTCCTTACCACCGGACTCATGCCATTTTGATTCCCATTTCGAGAAGTAAGGTTCGAGCGCTGTCGTCTTCATGCGGTAGATTGCTTGCAACTCAATTCCCTCGTAAATCGCCAACACCCAATCCACTTTCCGATATTTGGCAAGGATGATTGGATTCATGTGATGATGCGTCGAGAAACTCTGCGTCAGCAAGGTGTTAACCGACTTCAATTCGTATTCGTTACCCTGCGCATCTTGAGCGTCGTTGCCCTCGCGGCTGCCAACACCTTTCAGCCCTGTGATCAGCAGCAGTTGAAGCAGCTTGCCACCGTTGTCCTGAAAAATATCACCAATGCCGTGTTTGGAAGCGAGTGCTTGATACTCGCGGATATACGGAAAAAGCCGTTCAAGTTCTTTCTTGTTGGGATGAGGTTTCATCGTTTGCCCTCCTTCAACAAGTCTGGCAGCGAAACGCCAGCCGCTGCCGAAAGTCGTTCCATGTTATCAATGGAAACATTCCGCTCCGCCCGCTCGACCGAGCCAACGTAAGTGCGATGAAGACCGGATAACTCCGCCAAGCCTTCTTGCGAAAGCCCTTTCGCCAGCCTTGCCTTGCGCAGGTTTTCGGCGAATATTCTGCGTGCGGATGATTTGGTTTTCATCTGCGACAGATTATTAAAGTTGACGACTTTACATCTACAGCCTTAAAGTAGCTTTTATGTTTTTGGAAAATCATGCGCCAGCCTACCTCACAAATTGGGGTGCGGCGTATTGCGGCGACTCGCTTGAGCTGCTGGCTGCGCTGCCTGATTCCAGCGTCAATCTTGTTCTCACCAGCCCACCGTTTGCGCTCCAGCGTGAAAAAGAATACGGCAACAAGACACAAGCCGACTATGTGGCTTGGCTGGCACAGTTCGCCCGGCTGGTGTTTCGCAAACTCAAAGACAATGGCAGTTTCGTCCTTGATCTCGGTGGCGCCTACGAACTCGGCTCGCCAACCCGCAGCCTTTACAATTTTCGCGTTCCGATTTTTTTCTGTGACGAACTTGGTTTTCATCTCGCCGAAGATTTTTACTGGCACAATCCGGCGAAGCTTCCCAGCCCCATCGAATGGGTGAACAAGCGCAAGCTTCGCGCAAAAGATTCGGTAAATACAGTTTGGTGGTTTGGCAAGACTCGCTGGCCGAAGGCCAACGTATCCAGAGTGCTGACTGAATACAGCGACCGGATGAAAAAATTATTGGAAGACCCGGAAGGTTTTTACACTCCAAAAAAACGTCCGTCTGGCCACGACATCGGTAAATCCTTTGCCAAAAACAATGGCGGCGCGATTCCGTCGAACCTTTTACAAATCTCAAATTCAGAATCCAACGGCAGTTATTTACGCGGCTGCAAAACCGTCGGCGCGAAAGTCCACCCCGCACGCTTTCCATCTAAGCTGCCGGAATTCTTCATCCGTTTTCTGACCGAACCGGGCGACATCGTGCTGGATATTTTCGCCGGCTCAAACACAACCGGTTCTGTTGCTGAATGTGTAGGCCGCAAATGGATGGCTTTTGATGAGCGTCTTGATTATCTCGCAACTTCCTCGTTCCGATTCTTCTCGGAAACGGTGACTGATGCTGAAATCAAAACTGCTCACGATTTAATTCTTGCGGGCGAAACTGTGGATTTGTGCGTCAATGTTCTTAACGCGCCGATTCAGCAGCCACGCAATGGAACTTTCCACCGACCCGCAGCGCCAGCGCAGGATTTGTTAATCCTCGCCGAAAGAGCAAGTCGCATAGCACCGATTCAAGTTGCAAAAACGAAAACTGTTTCTTACCGACGCCAGACGAAACGCCGTTCAAAAGTTTCGCAATAATTTTTCCACCTTCGCCTTCACGCTTTCATCCATCTTGATGAGCGGCGGCCAGGCGCGTTTGAAACCTTCGCCGGGAATTTTCTTCGTCGCGTCAATGCCCAGCTTGCTGCCGCTGGCGATCTCGCTCGTCGCGTGGTCGAGCACGTCGGACGGGCCTTTGGTGAAGAGGCTGTCGCGCTGCGGATCGGTGTTGGCCGTGAGATGGAACAGCACTTCGCTGGTGTTGTGGACGTTCACGCCGGCGTCCACCACCACGATGTATTTCGTGAACATCATCTGCCCCATGCCCCAGAGGCCGTGCATGATCTTGTAGGCCTGCATCGGGTAGGTCTTCTTGATGCTGACGAACACGAGGTTGTGGAACACGCCTTCCGCCGGCAGCGCGATGTCCACGATCTCGGGGAAATTCATCTTGAAGATCGGCAGAAATAATTTCACGCTCGCGCCGCCGATGTAAAAATCTTCCATCGGCGGAATGCCGACAATCGTCGCCGGATACACCGCGTCCTTGCGATGCGTGATGGCGGTGATGTGAAACACGGGATACGGCTCGGGCAACGTGTAATAGCCGGTGTGATCGCCGAACGGCCCTTCGTCGCGCAACGGCTCGGTCGGGTCAACGTAACCTTCGATGACGAAGTCGGAATTTGCCGGAACTTCCAGATCGTTCGTCTCGCACTTCACCAGTTCGACGGATTTTTTGCGGAGATAACCGGCGAGCAAAAATTCATCGAGACCATCCGGCAATGGCGCGGTCGCGGCGAACGGAAACATCGGGTCGCCGCCGATGAAAATGCTGACAGGCATCCGCGTGCCGGTTTCGTAATAGCGTCGCCCGTGCCGCGCACCGACCTTTTGCAACTGCCAGTGCATGCCCGTTGTGCGGTCGTCGTAAATCTGGATGCGATACATGCCGACGTTGCGCTCGCCCGTATCCGGGTCACGCGTGACGACGCACGGCAGTGTGATGAAACGTCCGCCATCAAGCGGCCAGCATTTGAGGATGGGAAGATTGAGCAGAGTTGATGGTTGAGAGTTGATAGTTGACGGATTTTGCCAATCGGGTGCTTTCGGCCAGCTATCAACTTTCAACTTCGGACTATCAACTAAATGAATCACTTCCTTGCACGCACCGCTTTTCACAATTTTCGGTTTGGCATGGCGCAATTCAAACGCTTGGCCGAGCAGTTTTATCGTTTCGCGAAAACTCGTCGGCGGCTTGGCCTTCATCAGCGCGCCAAGTTCGTTCGCGACTTCGTCCACGGAATTTGCGCCCATGCTCATGGCCATGCGCTTGTGCGAGCCGAGCGTGTTGATGGCGACGGGAAACGGCGAGACGACGCCGTTGACGGTGGGCTTTTCGAACAGCAACGCCTTGCCGCCGCCGGGCGATTTCATTTCGCGGTCGGCGATCTCGGTGATTTCGAGTTCGGTGGCAACGGGCTGGGAAATGCGTTTCAGCTCGCCCGCCTTGTCGAGGGCGTTGACGAAATCGCGGAAGGAATCAAAAGCCATACGCGGGCGAGATTAGCAGAAAAGTCGCGGCTGGCAATGCGCGCGAACTGACGGCGAAATTGCCGCTGCCGCATTGAAATCCCTTACGGTTTTTCGATAATGGCCCAAACTTCTACAGCCTGATTTGTGTGCGTAAATGAAAGCCCTGTTTGCTCTGCGAGATTATTCAGAACTTTGTCCGTGAGTTCTGCGCGTCGATTTCCCATCCGAGGAGCATCTGCGTCAGCGTGGTATGTCCATTGAAGTTGAAACGGCTCTGGCAACCGTGAATCTATTTGAGCTTCATTTATAATATAGACGTCCAATCGTTCTCCAACTCTTCTCAAAAATTCTTGAAGATCACCGACTCCGTTTCCAAGAAAGCTGCCTTTGGTGTAATTAGTCGTTTCTGAATAAATTTGAATTGGCTGTGCCTTTTGCCAAGTTTCGAGTGTGAACTGGCCTTGTGCAATAATCGCATCGCGTTCAGCCATTTGTTTTTCAAAATGAATTGGATGTCCTGTGGCTTTGAGCAGAATTGGTTCGAGTGCTGCCAGAAAAGTTTCATGGCTGACACCATCCCGTATTGTCCAATCTCCCGGCAGATTAAGATCAAGCAATTCCTTCGGCGCTTCCAGTTCGCTTTCATTGATTCCTAGAGTGGCATTCAATACTTGTTGCAGGGAATGTTGCTTGTATCCAAACCCGCCGTCTGTGCCATGACGATGAAACAGCCCATTAGTATCCTGATGAAAAATGAAAAAATCTGGCGGCGTCGAGATGTGTTCTGCAGACTCACGCCATTCTTCCGTCTTGTGATAATATTCTGTGCGTTCTGGAATAAAAGGCGGCGGAATATATCGAACCACTTCGTCAGCTTTTAATTTATAGACGGCATCAAAGCGGCTTTGCCACGAATTCGTTGTTAAATCAGAATATGAAGAAGTATTTTCCGCAACTTGATTACGCAGCACTCCAACTTCACCGCGTAATTTCAACAATTCATTGAACTGTTCATCCGACAATTTTTTGGCGTCGCCAATTTCGGCGAGACGATTGGAAAAGCTTTCGTTGTCGGTTTGCAATTGTGCGATTTGCTGACGCAGCAATTCACTTTCCGCGCGCAATTTATCCTGCGCCTGATGTTGAAGCGCAAATGCAATTGCCGCGCCAGCCACAACAAGCGCGCTGAATGCCAGTTTTAATTTTGTCGCTGTCATAATTTTTAGAAGTGTGAATGTTCCGGTTCCAGCAGTTGCAATTGAAGCCGTCGTGAGCGTCGCGGCCAGATTCGCAGGCGCAATTTGAATCGCGTTTGCGGAAATCACGGACACCAGAGCCGTCGCCGTCGTGATGCCGCGCTTGGTGAAAATGGCGCGCAGTTTTTCCAGCGCGCGTTCGACGCGCATCCGCGCGGCGTTTTCGTTGAGACCGAGTTTCGCGCCGACTTCGGCGAACTGCCGGTTTTCAAAGTAGCGCAGCAAAACGGCTTCGCGGTCGGTTTCCTTGAGTTCGTGCATGGCGTCGTCGAGCGTCAGGCGAAGTTTTTCCCAATCGGCTTCGGGCGCGGATTGGGCAGGCTGGAAGCCTGCCCCACTTTCGTGAGTTGGTTCGCGCATAAATTTTTCCTCGCGGTCGCGGCGGCGGTTTTCTCCGCGCGCGATTTTTGCGGCGGCAAAATGCGCGCTGGTGTAAAGCCAGCCGGTCAAAGTTTCGCGGCGTGAAAGTGAACCGGCCTTGCGCGCAAGATCGGCAAAAACGGTTTGGGCGACGTCTTTTGCCAGATGTCCGTCGCCGTTCACTTGCCGGAGCGCGGCGGAATAGACGAGGTTCACATGGCGTTTCACCAGTTCGGCGAAGGCGTCCTCGGAATTTGTTTTGGCAAATCGCCGAAGCAATTCTGAATCGGGCGTCATTTTCAAGTTATAGCACCCGCCAAAATGAAAACCGCACAAGAAAAATCGGATTTGACAACGTCATCGAGTTACGCCAATTTCTCCGCAAGTTGACTGCGAAATTTCCCTTGCCGTATTGAGGAAAAATTCTTCAAGCGCCTGGTCAAAAAATCATTTGAACCAATCCGGCTCTGAACCGTCCAATGCGTGACGGCTTTTGCAGCCGCCGAAGCGCGAGGCAATCGAATCCCGGCCAGTCCGCCAACTTAATTTACATTTTACTTATGCCACGAGTTTATACCCGAAAACCAAAAACGAAGCCGGACGCGGAAAATCCGCCAGCCGCAGAATCGCCCGAATCAATTGCGCCGGCGGCTGAACAGCCCGTTGTGAAAGAAACCGCCGCGCCGGAAATAATTTCCGAGCCGCCCGCCGCCGAACAATCCGGTTCCGCCGGATTGCGCCCGCCGTCCAAGCCGGTCGAGCCGACGCATGACCGCGAGGAGCCGCGCTTCGACGACCGGCGCGCGCACGGGCATCAGCGCGACAAAATCGCCGCGAGCATCAACATCGCCAAGCTCCAGGCGATGAGCATGACCGACTTGAACAAGATGGCGCGCGATTTGGGCGTGGAAAATTTCGGCACGATGCGCAAGCACGAGGTCATTTTTCACGTCCTGCAAAAAAACGCCGAGCGCGCGGGTGTTTTGTTTTCCGAGGGCGTGCTGGAAATTCTGCCGGAAGGCTTTGGATTTTTGCGCTCGCAAAGTTTCAATTATCTCCCCTGCCCCGAGGACATTTACATTTCGCCGTCGCAAATCCGCCGCTTCGATTTGCAGACTGGAAATCTGATCGCGGGACAAATCCGTCCGCCGAAGGAAAAGGAAAAGTTTTTCGCCCTGCTGAAAGTCGAGGCCGTTGACGGCGGCGATCCCGACAAGGCGAAAGACAAAACGCATTTTGACAATCTCACGCCGCTGTTCCCGAACAAGCGGTTTATTCTGGAAACTGCTGCGGATGAATTGAGCACGCGCGTTCTTGATTTGGTTTGTCCGGTCGGCAAAGGCACGCGCGGATTGATCGTCGCGCCGCCGCGCACGGGCAAAACGGTTTTGATGCAGAAAATCGCCAATGCGATTCTCAAAAATAATCCTGAAACATATCTGTTCATCCTGCTGATTGACGAGCGACCCGAAGAAGTCACGGACATGGAGCGCAGTTGCAAAGGCGCGGAAGTAATTTCGTCCACGTTCGACGAACCGCCGGAACGCCACGTCCAAGTCGCCGAAATGGTCATCGAAAAAGCCAAGCGCATGATCGAGCAAAAGCGCGACGTGGTGATTCTGCTTGATTCCATTACTCGTTTGGCGCGGGCTTACAACACCGTTCAACCGCATTCTGGAAAAATTCTTTCCGGCGGCGTGGACGCAAACGCTTTGCACAAGCCGAAACGGTTTTTCGGAGCGGCGCGAAATATCGAGGAAGGTGGTTCGCTCACGATCATGGCCACCGCGCTCGTGGACACGGGTTCGCGCATGGACGAAGTTATTTTTGAAGAATTCAAGGGCACGGGCAACATGGAAGTCCACTTGGATCGCGGCCTCGTTGACCGCCGGATTTTTCCGTCCATCAACATCGAGCATTCCGGCACGCGCAAGGAAGAATTGCTTTATCACCCCGACGAATTGAGCCGCATCGTCCTGCTGCGCCGCGCGCTCACTGGCGTTCCGCCCGTCGAGGCGATGGAACTGCTGCTGGGCAAACTCAAAAAACACAAGAGCAACATCGAATTTCTGCTCCAGATGAGCGTGGGTTGATTTCGCATTTCCAAAATGTCGTTTCGCAACGCAACAATTTTGACGCTCGCCGCCTTTGCGCTGATCGGCTGCAATCGCGATGACGTGAAAGTTTATCACGTCGCCAAAGATGATTCCGCCGCGCCGCCGCAAAATCAAATTGTCGCGCCAGTTCCAACTGAAAATTCGCAGCCGCAATTGCAATTCAAATTGCCAGGCGGCTGGCAGGAAATTGCGCCAAGCCAGATGCGCGTCGCCAGTTTCACGGTGACTGGAACAAACGGCGAAACGGCAGATGTCGGCGTGATTCCCCTGCCCTCGACCGGGCAGGAAATCCAACTGGTCAACATGTGGCGGCAGCAAATGGAATTGCCCGCGCTGACGAACGAAACCGCCGCCGAAACCATTTCCGTCGGCAACGATTCCGCAAAACTTTTCGACATCGCGAGCGACGCATTGCTCATTGACGGAAAATCCCGCGCACGGATTCTCGTGGCGATGCTGACGCGCGGCGAAATGAGCTGGTTTTTCAAGATGACCGGCGACGATTCATTTGTTGCGGCGCAGAAACCAAATTTCCTGCAATTCCTGAAATCAATTTCATTCGTCCAAAATGCTCCGGCTCAAATTGCCGCCGCGCCTGCGGCTCAAAGCGAAGGCGGCAAATCAATCTGGGCGGTTCCGCCGGACTGGAAACAGATTGATCCCGGCGCGATGCTGTCCGCAAAATTTTCAATCACAAGCGGCGACGGAAGCGCCGAGGTGAATATCTTGTCGTCGGGCATGGACAGCGGGCTGGCTGCAAATGTGAACCGCTGGCGCGGGCAACTTGGTTTGCCGACGGCTGACGAAACGGATTTCAGCAAAAGCATTTCGACCTTCGACATTCCAAACGGCCACGCCACGCTTGTTGATTTCAACGGCACCGATTCCAAAACCGGCAAGCCCGCGCGGCTCGTCGGCGCAATCGTTCCGCAAAACGGACAGACATGGTTTTATAAATTGATGGGTGACGACGAAATTGTCGCGTCGCAAAAAGACGCTTTCATTAAGTTCATCCAGTCGGCAAAATATCCTGATGCTGGCAACGCTCCTTAAAAAGTTGGTCAAGATTTTCACGTCGCTGCGGCTCACGGTGATCCTGCTCACGTTTGCCATCGTGCTTGTCTTCATCGGCACGCTTGCGCAGGTGGACGAGGGACTTTATCAGGCGCAGGCGCGTTATTTCCGCCAGTGGATTGTTCTCGGCCTCGATGTTTTTGGCCGGAAAATCCCGGTCATTTTGCCCGGCGGCTATTTGATCGGCACTTTGCTTTTGATCAATCTGCTCGCCGCGCACATTTATCGCTTCCAGCTTTCGGTCAAAAAAATCGGGATTCAACTCACGCACGCAGGCGTGATCCTTTTGCTCGTCGGCCAGCTTGTGACCGACATGATGGCGCGCGAAACGCAAATGCACTTTGTCGAAGGCGAAACGAAATCGTATTCCGAAAGCCCGCGAAACTATGAACTGATTTTTACAACTGAAGATGGCGCGAACAGCGATCTGGAGGTTGCAATTTCCGACAAATTGCTCGCGCGCGACGGCGAAATTGAAAATACAAACCTGCCATTTTCCATCCGCGTGAAAAGTTTCTGGAAAAATTCCGAGCCGCAATTTCGCGCGCCGATGATGCAAAACGGTCCGCCGCTGGCGACGAACGGCGTCGCCGCAAATTTTGATTTTCATCCGCTTGCCGAAACCAAAACGATGGACGACAAAAATGTGCCGACGGCGGAAATTGAAATCATCGGCGCAAACGGTTCGCTCGGCGACTGGATCGTTTCCGATTGGACGACTGACGATTCGATGATTGAAGCGCTGCGGCAGGATTATGCGTCGCAATTGGGCGCACAAATGGCGCAAAAAATCATCGGCGACTTGACGCAACCGCAGTTTGTTTCCGCGAATGGAAGAAAATACACCTTCGCATTGCAACCGGAGCGGATGCGTTTTCCATTTTCGCTGACGCTGCTCAAGGCGACGCACACGATTTATGAGGGCACGGACATCCCGAAGGATTTTCGCAGCCGCGTGCAGTTGCAAAATCCGCGCACGGGCGAAAACCGCGAGGTGGAAATTTCCATGAACCATCCGCTGCGCTACGACGGGCTGACGTTTTATCAATATCAAATGTCCGCCGGCGAAGCAGTCGAACAAGCCGGCCAGACGCCGTCGTCGGTTTTGCAAGTCGTGCGGAATCCGGCGTGGCTGACGCCGTATCTCGGCTGCGCGCTGGTCGCCGCCGGACTCGTGACGCAATTCATGTTTCACCTCGTCGGATTTATTTCCAAAAGAAAATGAAATTTCAAAAAGTAGCAGCGGACGTAAGTCCGCTTCAATTCAAAGAAAAATATGAGCCGACTCACGTCGGCTGCTACAAAAGTTGCAAATGAAAAAGATTTTTCAAAGATGGTTTCCGCCGGTTTTGATGCTCGTCATGGCGCTGTGGTTTTTCGGACAATTGCAGCCGCCGCGCGACAAGGATTTTGCGTTCGGGGAATTTGGGAAATTGCCGCTCGTTTTCAACGGCCGCGTGAAGCCGATGGATTCGCTCGCTCGCAATTCGCTGTTGCAAATCCGCCAGACGCAAACGCTGAATCTTGAACCGTGGAAAAGTTGGAACGCAAAAACAATTTCCGCAATCGAATGGCTCGCGAACGTGATGATGAATCCGCAAGTCGCGGACGATTGGCCGGTTTTTCGCGTGGACAATCCCGACCTCGCCACATTTTTGAAATTGCCGGAAAGAAATCTGGCGCAACGTCAGGACGGCGAACATTATTCGTGGAATCAAATCGCGCCGTCGCTTCAAACATTCGATTCCGAAAATGAACGGGTGGAAAAAATTGAATCGGCGCAGCGCAGCGCTTACGAGCGCGCGGTCGTCAAAGTGCATGAGCGGCTGGAACTTTACGCGCAGTTAAAAAATACGATTGAGCCGCAGGACGCGCAGAATTGGAAACAGGAATTGGCCGATTACGAAAATTTAGTTCCATCGGGCGTCGCCGCCGTTCGCGCGCAGCAAGCCGGGCAAAATTATGACACGAATGTTTTTGAAGCATTTCTTGGCGAACTGCAGCGGTTTGATTTCATGTCGCGGCTCGAACCGCCGTTGATTGTTCCGTGGGAAAATAGTGGAGCAGGCTTCCAGCCTGTTCAGACGGGCAAGATGCCCGTCCCACAATCCGGCGATTGGAAAACCGTCGGGGCGGTTTTGCTCGAAGCGGCGAAAGGCGGAAAAATTTCCCCGGCGGTTGAAAATTACGCGGCGATGGCCGACGCGCTGAAAAATCAAAATGTCGCCGGCTTCAATTCCGCGCTGGCGGATTTGCGCGCGTCGCTCGTCCCGGATTTTTCGCGCGCGCTGGCGAAATCTCGCGCTGAAGTTTTCTTCAACCAAATGCAGCCGTTTTACAATGCGATGGTCATTTACGTTCTGGCCGGGTTGCTCGCGATTTTTTCATGGTTCAATTTGTCGGAAACGCTGCGGCGTTCGGCGGTCTGGCTGATTGCGCTGGCGTTTTTCATCCACACGACGGGTTTGATTTATCGGATTGTTTTGCAAGGCCGTCCGCCGGTGACGAATTTGTATTCGTCGGCGATTTTCATCGGCTGGGGCGCGTGCTTGCTGGGAATGATTTTGGAAAAATTTTACAAAAATGGAATCGGCGCGGTGGTTTCGGCGGGCATGGGTTTCATCACGCTCGTCATCGCGCAAAATCTTGCGCTCGACGGCGACACGATGGAAATGATGCGCGCTGTTCTCGACACGAATTTCTGGCTGGCGACGCACGTCGTCGCCGTGACGACCGGCTACGCGAGCACGTTTGTCGCCGGATTTCTTGCGCTGATTTACATCGTGCGCGGCGTGTTCACGAAAACCTTGGACGAGACGACGGGCAAATCGCTCGCGCGGATGATTTATGGAATCGTTTGTTTTGCGACGCTGTTCAGTTTTGTCGGAACAGTTCTCGGCGGAATTTGGGCTGACCAATCTTGGGGAAGATTTTGGGGCTGGGATCCGAAAGAAAACGGCGCGTTGATAATTGTTTTGTGGAACGCGCTGATTTTGCATCTGCGCTGGGGCGGGATGATCCGCGAGCGCGGCCTCGTCATTTGCGCCATCGGCGGGAACATTGTCACGAGCTGGTCTTGGTTCGGCGTGAACATGCTCGGCATCGGATTGCACAGTTATGGTTTCACGGACGCGGCGTTCAAATGGCTGGTGCTTTTTGTGGCGAGCCAGATTGGATTCATCGTTCTTGGTTCGCTGCCGCTGAAAATGTGGAAAAGTTTTCAGACGCCGGCTCAAGGGCGTTTGTAATTCCAACGGCTTCTGATGTTCTTTTGTCAAAATCATTGTGAATTTGCCGCCACCGAAACTAACGGCTTAATTCATTGCCTTCTCCGTTCATCAATTGTATAATGTCCATGCGCATGGTTTTTCCCCATGTGCGTAATCATGATTGCATTCCGATTTGGGACTTTCCCGAAGAAAACGGGTCTGGGCGCATCGTTGAAGAGCGTTGTCCCGGGTTGTTTTGGGTTGATCACGTTTCCCGCGTTTGTGCTGACGGCGGTGTCTTTGGCCTGTCTGATTTTTGGGATCCCGACGGCGGTGGCGCAGTCGAGCACTTCCGCCGCTTACACATGGACCACCATCGCCGGATATCCGGGCGTGGGCAGCGCCGACGGCGTGGGCAGCGCCGCGCAGTTTAACAACCCTCAAGGCGTGGCGGCGGATGCCAATGGCAATCTTTATGTGACGGACACGGTCAATGACACAATTCGGAAAATCACGCCGGCGGGACGGGTAAGCACCATTGCCGGAGTAGCCGGGTTTTCCGGCAGCGCGGATGGCGTGGGCAGCAATGCCCGGTTTAATTCTCCCATTGGCATCGCAGTGGACGGCGCGACCAATCTCTATGTGGCGGACGAGGACAACTCCACGATTCGGAAACTCACGCCGTCGGGCACCAATTGGGTGGTCAGCACCATTGCCGGTTTGGCGGGAGCCTTGAGCAGCAGTGACGGCACGAACGCCGCCGCGCGGTTTTACACCCCGCAAGGCGTCGCAGTGGACAAAGCGGGAAATGTCTATGTGGCAGATACGGCCAACTCCACGATTCGGAAGCTCACGCCATCGGGCACCAATTGGGTGGTCAGCACCATTGCCGGGATGGCCGAAATTTCAGGCACGAACGATGGCTTGGGCGGCAGCGCGCGATTTAACAATCCCTGCGGTCTGGCGGTGGACACTGCGAGCAATCTTTACGTTGCGGATTCCGGCAGCGGAACAGTCCGCAAGATCACACCGGCGGGAACTAGCTGGATGGTGACCACACTGGCCGGATTGGGTGGAAGCCATGGAAACACCGACGGCACGGGGAGTGCCGCGCGGCTTTTCTATCCTACCGGCCTTACGCTGGATAATGCGGGCAACCTCTTTGTGGCGGATTCGAGCGGTGAAATAATCCGGAAGATCACGCCGTCAGGGGTGGTGAGCACTTTTGCCGGATTGGCCGCAACCACTGGCAATGCCGATGGCACGGGCAATACCGCGCGGTTTTGGGGTCCATTCAGCATTGCGGTGGACGGGGCGGGCAATTTCTATGTGGCTGATTTCGCCAACAATGAAATTCGCAAAGTCACCTCGGCGGCGGTGGTGAGCGTTGTGGCCGGTTCAAGCGGAGGATCAGGCAGCGTGAACGGCACCGCCGACGCCGCACGGTTTTACGATCCCACCGGTGTGGCGATGGATGGCGCAGGCAATATCTATGTGGCGGAAACCGGCAACGACACAGTCCGGAAAATCACTTCGGAAGGAGTGGTGACTACCATTGCCGGATTGACAACTAATTCCGGCAGCGCCGACGGAGCGGGCAGCAATGCGAGGTTTTCGTCTCCCAGGGGAATTGCTGCGGACAATGGCGGCAATCTTTACGTGGCGGATACCGGCAATGATACAATCCGGCAAATCACTCCGGCCGGGCTGGTAATCACTATCGCCGGTTCGGCGGGGAACCCCGGCATTGCCGATGGAACCAACAAAGTTGCGCGGCTTAATCAACCGTATGGTATCGCGATAGATAGTGCAACTAATCTCTATGTGGCGGATACTTTTAACCATACGATCCGAAAGATCAAGCCAGTGGGAACCAACTGGGTGGTTACCACCATTGCCGGTTTGGCCGGAAACTCTGGAACTTCAGATGGCAGTAACAGCACGGCGCGATTTTACGCTCCGTATGGTGTCGCGGTGGACAGCGCGACCAATCTCTATGTCACGGATACTGACAATCAAATAATCCGTAAAATCACGCCGATGGGAACCAACTGGGCGGTCAGCACCATCGTCGGGACGATTGGAGGTTTTTATTACCCTGCCGGTATTGCCGTGGATAACGCGGGAAATGTCTATGTGACGGACACCGACGACTATACGATCCGAAAGATTACACTTGTCGGCGCCAACTGGATGGTCAACACCATCGGCGGGCTGATTGGAAAGAATGGCGGCGCAGACGGAGCGGGCAACGTCGCGCGGTTCTTTTTTCCTTTTGGCATTGCGGTGGACAGTGCGGGGAATGTCTATGTGGGAGACGCCAGCAACAACACGATACGGAAGGGGGAGTTTACGGCGTATGCTGTGGCGAACCTGTCGGTTTCGGGCGCATCGGGTGCGAGCGGGGCGTTGGAGGTGACGTTGCTGCCTGTGCAAGCCGACGGGCAGTGGCGGTTTGGGTGGGAG
>DASXED010000029.1:0-21862 GCA_036490295.1 Verrucomicrobiia bacterium
AATATGAAAAGAAAAAGAAAGAGTTTTTCGATTCAGTGGCAAAATCAAATGTTCCATTACCGCCTCCGCCGCGTTGCAATCCACTTACGCAATCTGATTTGAAGGACGATTTGCCAGCCGCCAAATGGACTGCGCTAAAGCGACAATGGCCACATTGCTTTGAAATTTTCGAAAAAGGAAAAGCCAATCCAAGCACAAAAATTTCCAATCAAGAATCTCAAGACGCCTATCTTTTGGATTTAGTCAAACAAGGATACGATCCCAAAGCCGATACTATTCGAGCTGATTTGCAATTGTGTTCGGCATTAACCAAAGCGGCTAAAAAATTCGCACAAAGCGGGAAACGCAAAACTACAGATATGGCGATTTACCTGATTGCATTCAATTGGGAACTCGGCTGGTGTTATTTATCTGATGCGGAAATCGCCGGAAAACTTGGCGATATTCTTACAGCTTCATTCACGCCTGAACAGGTCGAAAAATACCGCTATCGCACTTTGGGACTTGTGGCTAAACATTTATCCGGCCCACCTCCAAAATCTAAATAGCAATTGCGCGACAAACCCATTTTGCCTTTGTCCCATATAGATGTGCGTTGACTTCGTGTCCTTTAGTCTATGGACATGATTAACAATTTAATTAGCGCCTATGAAAATTTCATTTAAGCAAGAAACCAAACGCAGTTTTAGTTTCACCTGCGAGCCTTTGGATTTTTTGAAAGGGATTTTAAGTGGAATTTGAAATGCGTTAAAACTTTGGTTTGGCATTTAGCCAGCCCACAGTTCAATTTTCCCACAGACGCGGCTTGACCTTTTCCACCCAAAAGGCATTCTATTCGACTATTTTGGAATCTATGAAGCACATTAGAAATATCGCCATCATCGCGCACGTTGACCACGGCAAGACCACGCTCGTGGATTGTTTGCTCAAACAATCGGGAACTTTCCGCGAGAACCAGCACGAATCGAAGGAAGAACGCCTGATGGATTCCATGGATTTGGAAAAGGAAAAGGGCATCACCATTCGCGCCAAGAACGCCGCGTTCAAATACAAGGATTACAACATCAACATCGTGGACACGCCCGGCCACGCGGATTTCGGCGGCGAGGTGGAGCGCATCATGAACATGATTGACGGCGTGCTGCTCGTGGTGGATTCCGCCGAAGGCCCGCAGGCGCAGACGCGATTTGTTTTGCGAAAAGCTTTGGAAGCCGGCGCGAAGCCGATCGTGGTCATCAACAAGATTGACCGCGAGAATGCCAATCCGAAAAAAGTGCTCGACCAGGTTTTTGAATTGTTCGTCTCGCTCAATGCGACGGACGAGCAGTTGGATTTTCCGTTCATCTATTGTTCCGCGAAGGAAGGTTACGCCAAAGTCGAACTCGAACACGCGAGCGGCACGATGGAGCCATTGTTCGACGCCATCGTGAAGCATATTCCATTTCCGCGCGCGAAGGCGGGTGATGGTTTTCAAGTGCTCGTGGCGAATCTGGATTACAACGATTACGTCGGGCGAATCGCGTTCGGGAAAATTGTCGAAGGCAAAGTTAAAATTACCGACCCGGCCATTTGCCGTCACGGCAGCGGAAAGATCACCAAAGGCAAAATCACCGCGATTTACCATTTCGAGGGCATGAAGCGCATCGAGATTCAGGAAGCGCACGCGGGCGACATCGTCGGCCTCGCCGGTTTTGAAGACGTGTTCATCGGCGAAACGATCTGCGATTCCGAGGCGCGCGCGATGCTGCCGTATATCCCGATTGATCCGCCGACGATCCAGATGGAATTCGCCGTGAACGACGGCCCGCTCGCCGGACAGGATGGAAAATTGGTCACTGCGCGGCACATTTGGGATCGCTTGGTGAAAGAAATCCGCACGAACGTCGCGCTGCGAATCGCGCAGACGAGCGACCCGAAAGTTTTCGCGGTCAGCGGTCGCGGCGAAATGCAGATTGCGATTCTCGTCGAGCAGATGCGCCGCGAAGGTTACGAAGTTTTGGTTTCGCGCCCGGAAGTGCTTTGGAAAAAAGCCGCCGATGGCAGCCTGCTCGAACCGATTGAAAAATTGTTCGTCGAAATTCCGAACGACTGCCTTGGCACGATCATGGAAAATCTGGCCGCCCGCAAGGCGCAGATCACGAACATGAACCACGTCGGCAACCAGGTTTCCGTCGAGGCGCTCGTGCCGATGCGCGGCTTGATCGGATTTGAAACTGATTTGGTAAATTCGACGAAAGGCATGGGCGTGATGAGTCATTTGTTCCACGAATACGGGCCGGACACCGGCGAGATTGCCGCGCGCAAAAATGGTTCGCTCGTCTCGATGGATTCGGGCGAGGCGACGAGTTACGCGCTGAACATGGTGCAGGAGCGCGGACGTTTGATGGTCGAACCCGGCGACAATGTGTATGTCGGCATGATTGTCGGCGAAAACGCGCGAGAGAATGACATTCCCGTGAATCCCGTGAAGGAAAAACGCCTCACGAATATGCGTTCACAAGGCGACGGCAAAGGCATTTCATTATCGCCGCCAATGAAACTCTCGCTGGAGCGCGCACTGGAATACATTGATGTGGATGAATTCGTGGAAGCGACGCCGAAAAATTTGCGGCTGCGCAAAAAGATTCTCGATGAAAATCAGCGCAAGCGTTCCGAGAAGTCGCGCGTGATAAAGTTCATCGCTGAATGACGCGCGTCAGGATTTTTTCGCCGCCGGATTTCCGGCAAATTCCATTCCGACGAGGCAGACGTCGTCCTCAAATTCATGGCTGACGGAAAATGTGCGGACGGTTTCCAGCAAATCGTCGAACAACTGTCCGGCGGGTTTTTGGATCAGATTTTTCACGTCCACCATCAGGCGCTGCTGCGAGTATAATTCCTCGTTCGCCCCCTGCACTTCGTAAAGTCCGTCGGTGAAGAGCATCACAAAATCGCCGGGCGCAAGCCGGGTCTCGGTCGTTTCGTAAGGCGGTTCTTCAAACAAACCGAGCGCCGGCTGCCCGTGGCCGGAGACGTTGGCGAGGGTTTCAATTTTATTTTTCGAGCGGCGCAACAGCAGCGGTTTGGGATGGCCGGCGTTGGCGAAACGCATGACGCCGGTCTGGGAATTGGCGACAAGATAAAACGCGGTCGTGAGCATTGGCGAACCGGTGTTTTTAAGGATGCTTCCCAGGTCGGAATTGAGTTTCCGCAAAAAATATCCCGGCTCGCGCGCGAGCGGCTTCAATTCCTCGGCCAGCGCGCGGATCATCGCGGTGACGAGCGCGGCGCGGATGCCATGTCCGGCCACGTCGCAGATGAAAACTCCGGCTTCCGTGTCCGACAGCGCGGAAATGCTGAAAAAATCGCCGCTGACGGTTTCGGCGGGCTGGTAGCGATGCGCGAATTGAAACGCGCTTTGCTCCGCCGGAACATTTTTCGGAAAATTGGGATATTGCTGCGGCAGCATCGTGAGCTGGATTTCGCGCGCCGTCCGCAAATTTTCCTCCATGAGCAGGTTTTTGGCGCGCGTTTCCTCGCGGCTGCGGGCAAGCTCGCCGGTCGTGCGGCGGATTTGCTCCTCGGCGTGCTTGCGTTCCGTGATGTCCTCGACCGAACCTTCGTAATAAAGCACCCTGCCCTCCGCGTCGCGCACGGCGCGGGAATTTTCAGAAATCCAGATGATGTCGCCGTCCTTGCGGTAAATCTTCGATTCAAAACCGGTGATCGTGTCGTTGGCCTGCATCAACAGGACGAATTCTTCGCGCCTTCCCTGTTCGACATACAGCTTGTGCGCGATGTCCGTGATGCTCGCCATCAATTCCACCGGCGAATCGTAGCCGTAAATGCGCGCCAACGCCGTGTTGACCAGCAGATAATGCCCGTCCGTCGTCGTGCGGAAAATTCCCTCAACCAGATGGTCGAAAATGCCGTAGTAATTTTCCTTCTCGCTGATCAACGCGACGCGCTCGGCCTGACGCTCAATCGCGCAACGGATTGTGCGCTCCAGTTTTTGCGTGGTAAACTCCTCCTTCGCCAGAAAATCCTGCGCGCCAGCCGCAATCACTTCCACCGCGAACGCCTCGTCCGCAGCCGAACCCAAAACGATGACCGGCACGCGCGGCGACTGGACGGCAAGCGAAGTGATTTGAAACAAAGCGGCGGCGTTCGCGGCGGCAGGCTCGAACAAGACGGCGGGAAATGAATTTTTCTTGAGCGTGGAAACGGCGGCTTCAAACGTGGCGACTTCAATTGTCCCTCCAGTTTTGCCCAGCGCACCGGCGATGTCGCGCGCAAATTGCGCGTCACTGCCGATAAATAAAACTTTCAACGGTTCAGATTCCATAATGCAATCCGGCTGCGTTTCGTAACACCAGCCAAATCACGTTGCCGCCAGCCGAAAGCAAGCATACAAAAATTCCCTCCCGTTCGCAAGTGGCTGGAAGAATTTTTCTGCAAATGAAACTTGTTGCGCGGCGGGATTTGCGAATAATTTCATCGTTCCATGAAACCAACACGCATCGGACTTTTCGGCATCGGCCTCGACGCCTACTGGCCGCAATTCAAAGGACTCAAGCCGCGCCTCGAAAATTATCTGCGCGCCGTGCAGAAAAATCTCGGACGTCCCGGCGTCGAAATCGTCAACCTTGGCCTCATTGACAATCCAAAGAAAGCGCTCGAAGCCGGCCATAAATTTCGCGCGGCGGACGTGGACTTGATTTTTCTCCACGTCACGACCTACGCGCTTTCGTCCACGGTCTTGCCCGTCGTGCAACGCGCCAAGGCTCCCGTCATCGTTTTGAACCTGCAACCCGCCGCCGCGATTGATTACGAAAATTTCAATAAAATGGCCGACCGCCAGCGCATGACGGGCGAATGGCTCGCGCATTGCGCCGCGTGTCCCGTGCCGGAAATCGCCAACGTCTTCAACCGCGCGGGAATTGATTTTCATCAAGTTACCGGGATGTTGCACGACGATCCGATTTGCTGGAACGAGGTGGACGCGTGGATCGAAGCCGCGCGCGTCGCGAACGTGATGTTTCACAACCGGCTCGGATTGATGGGGCATTATTATGGCGGGATGCTCGACATTTATTCCGATACGACATTGCAATGCACCACGTTTGGCGGCCACATGGAAATTTTGGAAGTGGATGAACTCGCCGCGCTGCGCCGGAAAGTTTCCGCGAAACAAATCAAATCGCGCGTGGCTGAATTCCAAAAAGTTTTTGACGTGCAAAATGATTGTCCAATTGCCGAATTGAATCGCGCCGCAAAAACTTCCGTCGCGTTGGATCGCTTGGTGAAGGAACACGACCTCGGTTCACTCGCCTATTTTTACAGCGGCACGGGAAATTTTGAAAACGAGGACGCCATCAGTTCCATCATTCTCGGCAATTCACTTTTGACCGCGCGCGGAATTCCAGTCGCTGGTGAATACGAAGTGAAGAACGCGCAAGCCATGAAAATCATGGATGCCTTCGGCGTCGGCGGCTCGTTCACGGAATATTATGCGATGGATTTTAACGACGACGTGGTGCTGATGGGACACGACGGGCCAGGACATATAAAAATTGCGCAAGGCAAAACCAAAGTGCGTCCGCTGAAAGTTTATCACGGCAAAGTCAGTCGCGGATTGTCCGTGGAAATGTCCGTGAAACACGGCGCGGTGACTTTGCTTTCCGTCGTGGAAACTGCGGACGGAAAAATTAAATTGCTCGTGGCGGAAGGCGAATCCGTGGCCGGACCAATTCTCGAAATTGGAAATACAAACAGCCGCTACAAATTCAGCATCGGCGCGCGCGCATTTGTAAATAATTGGAACGCGCACGGCCCTGCGCATCATTGCGCCGTCGGCGTCGGACACATTGCGGACAAAATTGACAAGCTCGGCAAGTTGCTTCGCATTGAAACCGTCAAAGTCTGCTAAACAATTATGATACCACTGGGAATTTTCCTGCACGCCGTCGGCGGATTCGCCGCCGGGAGTTTTTACCTGCCGCTGCGCAAAATCAAAGGCTGGGCGTGGGAAAGCGGCTGGCTCATCAACGGAATTTTCTCCTGGCTCATCGCACCAATTTTCGTCGCGTGGCTCATCGCGCCCGACCTGCCCGCGCTGTTGCACGCCGTGCCAGCAAAAACAATTTTCTGGACGTATTTCTTCGGCGTGCTGTGGGGCGTCGGCGGACTGACCTTCGGCCTTTCATGCCGTTACCTCGGCCTTTCGCTCGGCTATGCTGTTGCGCTGGGTTTCTGCGCGTTTTTCGGGACAATTGTGCCGCCGATTTACGATGGAACTTTCGGAGACCTTCTGCACAAGCCGTCCGGCCTCGTGCTGCTTTTCGGTTTGATGGTTTGTCTCGTCGGTATCGGAGTCTGCGGCGTTGCAGGCCGCGCGAAG
Source organism: Verrucomicrobiia bacterium (assembly GCA_036490295.1). GTDB lineage: Bacteria > Verrucomicrobiota > Verrucomicrobiia > Limisphaerales > UBA11358 > UBA11358. The sequence goes on from DASXED010000029.1 coordinate 6,380, forward strand.
GAACGCGAACTTTCCAGCGCAGGAAAATCCGGCGGCAACGAATTTAATTTTTCCAAAGGCATCCTCGTCGCGCTTTTCGCGGGCGTGATGAGTTCGTGCATGGCCTTTGCCTTTCGCGCGGGCGATCCAATTGCTGCGCTCGCGACGCAACACGGCGTCGCCGATCTTTGGAAAAATACGCCCGTGCTCGTCATCATTCTCGCCGGCGGTTTCACGACGAACGCCATCTGGTGTCTCGCACTCAACATCAAGAACCGCAGCGCGGGTGATTATCTTGGCCGGCGCGGCGGGCCGACGAAAATAAATTATCTGCTCGCCGCCGTCGCGGGCGTGACGTGGTATTTGCAATTCATGTTTTACGGCATGGGCACGACAAAGATGGGCGCTTATAATTTTTCCAGTTGGACGCTGCACATGGCGTTCATCATCGTCTTCAGCAACCTCTGGGCGATCCGCCTCGGCGAATGGCGCGAGGTGCATTACCTCACGCGAAAACTTTTGATCGCAGGCATCGCGGTGGTTTTTTTGAGCACGCTCGTCGTTGGCGTGAGCAATTACATGGCTTCGTTGAAAAATTAGAATTCGCACCGCAGAAATTTATCCTGCAACTTTGGCAATCAAACGCGCACCGACATTGCGCGCTGAATTTCTTCGGCTACACTGGGTTCGTGCCGAGTGTTTTCATAAAAACCTACGGATGCCAGATGAACGAGCGCGACAGCGAAGCCGTCGCCGCGCAGCTTGTTGCCAAAGGTTATTCGCTCGCGCCGACGGAAAAAACGGCGGACGTGATTCTGCTGAACACTTGCAGCGTGCGCGATTTCGCGGAACAAAAAGCCATCGGCAAAATGCAGAATATTGCCGCCGACGTGCGCAAAAATCGTCCCAACGTCGTCCTCGGTTTTATGGGCTGCATGGCGCAAAGCCGTGGACAGGAACTGATTGATAAATTACCAGACGTGGATCTAGTTCTCGGCACGCAGAAATTTCATCGCACGGCGGATTACCTCGACGAAATTATTTCCGGCGCGCGCGAAAAAATCGTGGACGTCGCCGAGGAAAAAAACAGCGAAGCGACGATTCGTGAACATTTGCTAGTGGGACAGGCTTCCAGCCTGTCAATTTCGCCCACCGCTTTTGTCAGCATCATGCAAGGTTGCAATCAATATTGCACATTTTGCATCGTGCCTTACACGCGCGGCGAAGAGCGCAGCCGGACAATTTCTGACATTGTAAATGAATGCCGCGAACTCGTTACGCGCGACGTGAAGGAAATCACCCTGCTCGGCCAAATCGTCACGAGCTTCGGCAAGCGTAGTGGCGTTCGGCAGAACGCCGGTGAATCAAGCGGCGATTTTCCAATCGCCGCTACGCCGCTGCGAAAAGATAAATCCCCCTTCGTCCAACTTCTCGAAGCCGTTCACGAGATTGACGGACTCGAACGCATTCGTTTCACCTCGCCGCACCCGAAAGGTTACGGCGACGATTTGATTGACGCCTACGCGCGCCTGCCGAAACTCTGCGAGAGCGCGCACATTCCCGTCCAAAGCGGCAGCGACCGCGTCTTGAAACTCATGCACCGAGGCTACACGCGCGAAAAATTTCTCGGCATCATCCAAAAATTGCGCCGCGCAAAACCGGAAATTGGAATCACCACAGACATCATCGTCGGATTTCCCGGCGAGACGGAAAACGATTTTGAAGAAACGCTTTCTCTCGCGCGCGAAGTGGAATTCGACAACGCCTATATTTTCAAATACTCGCCGCGCCGCGACACGCCCGCCGCCGAAATGCCCGACCAAGTGCCGCAGGAAATCCGCGAGGAACGAAATCATCGCCTGCTCGAAACGGTCAATGAAATCGGCGCGCGCAAATATGAAAATTTCATCGGACGGCAGACGCAGATTCTTGTGGAAGGGCCGAGCAAGAAAAACGTGGCGCGGATGGCCGGCCGCACGCGCTGCAATAAGATTGTTTTGTTCGACGGCGCGGAACGTCATCGCGGCCAGATCATGGATTTGAAAATCACGCGTGTCGGTTCCTTCACGCTTTACGGCGATCCGGCGATTGTAAATTTATAAATTTCGGAATTCTTCCTCGGTCAAGCCGGACTGTTTCAGAATCGAGCGGAAAGTTCCCGTCGGAATGTCGCCCGGATGCATCGCCACATAAGTTTGGCGGCCATCGGCATGGCGCAAGATGGCGTGCGAACCGGATTGCCGTTTGACGACGAAACCCGCGCGCTGCAATTTCGTCAAAGCTTCACGCGCTTTGTAAGGCATCGTCGGGAAGTTCCAGAGTTGAGAACAACGATTCGGAAGGGGCGGAAATGGTCTCGCCGTTCGCGCGTTTTTCCGACAGCCACAATTTGAGCAGATCGGCGGCGGATGCGCGCGCGCCCTCGATTCCCAAGCCGTGCGTCGTCAGGCTCAAGCTCGGAATGTGCGCGTAATAATATCCGGCGGGAAAACCGGCGTCCTGAACCTTTTCAAAGACAACGCTGAAGTTCATGCCGGAAAGATACGGCTCAAATGGCGAACGTCAAAATGAAAATCACGCGCGCCGGTTCATTCACGCTTTACGGCGATCCGGCGATTGTGAATTTATAGCGGCAAGAAAAAGATTTAAGGTTTCAAGAATCCGATTATAATTCTTTAACTATCTCGGTTTTCCTTTTTTCGTATTCCTCATCTGTAATAAATCCTTTTTCCTTCAAAGTCTTTAATTCAGTTAATCGAGATTCTACCGACGGCTTTGAACTCGGGGCAGAAGTAATTTTAGAAACAAAATTTGCAATTCCATCAGAGGGATTGGATTGGTCGGGGTTTTTCTTCAGATAAATCTTATGAGCAAATCGTCCAGCAAAAGAGCCAGCCACGAAACCAAAAAAGCATTTCCAAAATGTTGAAGAGTTACAAATGATATTCTGGATGTCGCCGAATGACAAACTACCAAGATTGTTCATAACGAGTGAAAAACCCATTTTTTCAACTTCGCTCAAAAAAAGCACACGAACAAAAAATATTCCCGACACCCCTCCGATTAACCCAAAAACAAATTGTTGAAGAGAGCAAATAGAAGCATTTAATTTGACGGACTCGGAACCCTCTTTTTCCTCTTTTTTAAGCCGACACAATTCACGAACGCAGTATCGACGGCCGAAAAAACCAGCGAGCGATAATACGAGAAAAACGGTTATAATTAGGAATTGAAAAAAGCTATAGGAATGGAGTGTTAATAATGCAAAGCAAAAAAGGACGAACATAATGCCACCAAACATCATCGCCAGAAGTGCGCTAATTCACATATATTCAGGAATTGGATTAATTTTTTTGTGTCCATATAATGAGTAGGTCAGATTTTGCGCCCAGTAAAGATTTTTGACAAGAGGAATTTACTTTTGAATTTTTCGTGTTCATTCGTGTCAATTCGTGGTTAGCTTTCTAAATGAAACTGTCGCTTTTGTCCATCTTGCTCGGCGTCGGCATGAGTGTGCCGCAGATTTATGGGCTGACGAAGCCCGTGCAATTCGCCGCCGCCGCGCGCAAATTTCCGCGCAACCTGCCCGCCGGCATTTTCCTGATGCTGCTCGGCACGGCGTGGTTCCTGTGGATCGTCAACCAGGAGCCGATCGCGGATTTTTCCGCCTTCAAACCTTACATGATGGCTGCGTTCGCCGCCGTCGGAATTTTGTCATGTATTTTCGTCCAGGATTTTCTGGCCGTGCGCGGACTCGCGGTCGTCGCGCTGCTGCTCGGAAAATTGATGGTGGACACCGGCCGTCCGCATCTGGGCGAATCGCCGTGGGTTTTGGTCATTCAACTTTGGGCTTACGTTTTGATTGCAGCGGGAATCTGGTTCACGATCACGCCGTGGAAATTGCGCGATTTTTTGAATTGGGCGACGGCGACTGAAGCGCGCATAAAAATCGGCAGCACGATCCGTCTGGCATTTGCATTATTTGTTTTGATTCTCGGCCTGACCGCGTTCCGCACGATGTGAAATGAAAATCGCCGACATCAGACGAGAATACACGCTCGCCGGTTTGCGCCGCGCGGATTTGGCCACGAACCCGATTACGCAATTCCAAAAATGGTTTAAGCAGGCGACCACAGCCCTCACGGAAAAAGAATTGGACGTGAATGCCGCGACGCTTGCGACCGCTGACAAAAATGGAAAACCTTCCGCACGAATCATTTTGCTGAAAGGCTTGGACGGACGCGGCTTCATTTTTTTCACGAACTATGATAGTCGCAAAGGGCGAGAGCTTGCCGAAAATCCAAACGTTGCGCTGACATTTTACTGGCAGCAATTGGAACGACAGGTTTGCATCGCCGGTTTGATTGAAAAAACTTCGCGCGAAGAATCTGAAAAGTATTTCAAATCACGTCCGCGCGGCAGTCAATTGGCAGCGTGGGCATCGAACCAAAGCGATGTTGTTGCCGACCGCGCCGCGCTCGAAGCAAAATGGAATAAAATGGAAAAGAAATTTCCGAATGAAGTTCCGTTGCCGCCGAACTGGGGCGGTTATGTTTTGAAGCCGGAGCGGATTGAATTCTGGCAGGGGCGACCCAGCCGTTTGCATGACCGTTTTTGCTACGCGCGGCAAAAAAATAATTCGTGGAAACTCGAACGGCTCGCGCCGTGATCATTTTGTTTCTTCAGTGGCCGCTTCTTCCTTGTCCTCGCCGACGACGGGCGCGATGGCTTGAAGCTTGTCGCCGGTTTCGAGATTCACAAGTTTTACACCCATCGTATTGCGTCCGGTTTCGCGGATGCCTTGCACCGGAATGCGAACCATCTGACCGCCAACGGTGATGAGCATGATTTCATCCTGATCGCGGACGGTGAGCGCACCGACGACGGCGCCGGTTTTCTCGCCGACCTTCATCGTGACGCGTCCTTTTCCGCCGCGCGACTGCTTGCGAAGGCCGCTCTCGGCCTGCACCAGATATTCTTCAAAAGCGGTGCGTTTGCCGATGCCATTCTCACCGGCAACCAAAAGCATGGCGTCGGGAACAACCACGGCCAAGGCGACGACCTCGTCGCTTTTTTCCAAAGTGATTCCTTTTACGCCACCGGCGGCACGTCCCATGGAACGCACGTCGGATTCGCTGAAGCGGATGCTCATGCCGTCCTTGGTGATGAGGACGACATCGTCGCCGGTGTCGCCGCCGTCAATGCCGCCGCGCGTGGATTTCACCTCGATGAGTGCGTCGTCGGAATCAATGCCGATGGCGATGATTCCGCCCTTGCGGACGTTGGAAAATTCGTTGAGCGAGGTTTTCTTCACGGTTCCCTGTTTCGTTGCGAAAAACAGCTCGCCGGATTGCTGCCAGGTCACGTCCTCCTTGTTTTCGTCCGTCTTCGACAAAATGCGGATGAGCGCGGCGACTTTTTCACCGGCTTTCAATTCCAAAAGATTTGCGATGCTGCGGCCTTTTGCCGCGCGGCCCATGTCGGGAATTTCGTGGACGCGCTCGACATACACGCGCCCGGTGTTCGTGAAGAACATCAGGTAATCATGCGTGCTCGCGCTGAAAAGATGCTCAATGAAATCCTTGTCCTCGTCGGTGACGGCTTCGCGGGTCGTCATGCCGATGACGCCCTTGCCGCCGCGACGCTGCGCGCGATAATTTGAAATGTTCGTGCGCTTGAGCAGCCCGTTGTGCGTGAGCGTGATGATGACGCCTTCGTTCACAATTAAATCCTCGATGGCAATCTCGCCTTCGTCGGGAACAATCTGGCTTTTGCGCGGCGTGGCGTGCTTGTCCTTGATGACATTCAATTCGTTCTTGATGATGGTCATCACGCGCGATTCTTTTGCGAGGATGTCGAGCAAATCCTTGATGCGTTCGAGCAGTTCCTTGTATTCACCCTCGACCTTGTCAATTTCCAGTGCGGTCAATTGATACAGGCGCAATTCCAAAATCGCGTCCACTTGCCGTTCCGTCAAAGCGTAACGGCCGGCTTCGAGGCGCGTTTCGCTGCGGATTAAAATTCCCCATCGCTCGACTTGTTGTTTCGACCACTCGAACGCGAGCAGTTTCACGCGGGCTTCATCGCGCGTTTTGCTGCTGCGGATGATTTTGATGAATTCGTCGAGGTTCGCGAGCGCAATCAAATAACCTTCGAGCAATTCGGCGCGTTCCTCGGCCTTCTTCAATTCAAAACGCGTGCGTCGCAAGACAACTTCGCGGCGATGCTCAATGTAGCACGAAATCATTTCCTTGAGCGTGAGCGTCTTCGGCTTGCCGTGGTCAATCGCGAGCGCGTTGACGCTGAACGACACTTCAAGCTGCGTGTGCTTGTAAAGATTGGCGATGACAACCTTGGGATTACCGTCGCGCTTGAGTTCCATCACGAGCCGCGTGTTTTCGTCGGACTCGTTGCGCATCGCGGAGATTTCCGTGATGATTTTTTCGTTCACCAACGAGGCGATTTTTTCCTCCAGCGCGGCGCGGTTGACGTTGAACGGAATTTCCGTGATGACGAGCTGCTCGCGGTTGCCCTTTAATTCCTCCGAGCCGACGCGCCCGCGCAATTTCACGCTGCCCTTGCCGGTCATGAAATAATTTTTGATGCCCTCGACGCCGAGAATCATCCCGCCGGTCGGAAAGTCCGGGCCTTTGATGAATTTCATCAACTGCGCGATGGTGATCTCGGGGTTGTCAATCTGCGCGCAGATGCCGTCAATGACTTCGCCAAGATTGTGCGGCGGCATGTTAGTGGCCATGCCGACGGCAATGCCCGTGCCGCCGTTGACAAGCAGGTTCGGAAACGCCGCCGGAAAAACCGTCGGCTCGGTCATGCGCTCGTCGTAATTTGGAACGAAATCCACCGTCTCCCGGTCCATGTCCTGCATCAGCGCCGCGCCGAGATGCGTTAACCGCGCCTCGGTGTAACGCATCGCCGCTGGCGGATCGTCTTCGATCGAGCCGAAATTGCCCTTGCCCTCAACAAGCCGTTCGCGCATCGCCCACGGCTGCGCCATGTGGACGAGCGTCGGATAAATCACCGCTTCGCCGTGCGGATGGTAATTGCCGGAAGTGTCGCCGCAGATTTTCGCGCACTTGTAAGGCTTGCGTCCGGGAAACAGCGACAGCTCGTGCATCGCATAAAGGATGCGGCGTTGCGAGGGTTTCAAGCCGTCGCGCACATCGGGCAACGCGCGCGAAATGATCACGGACATGGAATAATCGAGGAACGAATTTTTGATTTCGTCCGCGACATTGATCTTCGCGATCTTTTCGTTCGCGGCGAACAACGGCGTGTTGCCCACGGGCAATTCGTTCGGGTCTTTGGATTTATTTTCGTCTGGCATGATTAAAATTATTTAGCGTGGCAATTCTTCGATTTTTTCCGGCACCAATGCGATTCCCAGTTGATGGCAGGCCGAACGTATCCGGCCATCGGTCGCCGACATGTCTTTTTGATGCAAATCACAGGTCGCCACATGCAGCGCGTCCAAGGTTCTTAACGGAATGCGCGGATGACATGCCAATTGAATGGCACGCGCCCGTTCGATGACTTTGCGATCCAGCGCCAGCGGCAAAACAAGCTCACCCTTGATCATCGAAAAAAATTTCTCCAAGGCGGCGTCCCGTTCCTGCAATTTTATATTGCCCGCGCGCTCCTTGAACAGCAACGCCGCCGGCACTTCTGCCAGGCATAGTTCCGAACTTTCGAAACTATGCCCGGACAGATGACGCACGAACCATGCGCTGTCAATTTCGCGCACGAGCAATTTTACGATGATGGCGGAATCCAGATACATCACCAGCCTCGCGCATCCCGATCCAGGTTCACCGCCTCATCCGCCGACAGACCGCGATGAACCGGCTGTTTCATCAGGTAATCGCCCATGCCCGTGAAAACTTTCCGCGTCTTGTGTTTTCCAACGGGTGACAACACGGCCTTCGGCTCGCCATCGCTGGTGATGGTGATTTCCCGGCCGCCGGCCACCAATTCCAACAGCGCCGACAAATGCGCCTTGGCCGCGCGCACGCTGATGATCGGGCCGACGCCCGGCATGGCCGCGACTTCACGCATGACCATCGGCCCGGATGATTCCGGCGCCAGCTTCATCGCCGGTTTGCGTTGCCTGTATAAAGGTAATTTCGTTTTCATGGCCTCAATGTAGTCACGCGTGACTACATTGTCAAATCTTTTTTACACGTCAAGGTTCCTCACGTTCAATGCGTTGTCCTCGATGAACTGGCGGCGCGGCTCGACTTCCTCGCCCATGAGCCGCGAGAACATTTCCTCGGCTTCGACTGCGTCGGTGAGGTCAATCCGCAACAGCTTGCGCACGACCGGATTCATCGTGGTCTCAAAAAGTTCCTTCGCGTCCATTTCGCCGAGACCCTTGAAGCGGGTCATCTGGATGCCTTTTTTGCCGACGGCTTTCACGCTGTTCAAAATCTCCGGGATCGAAAACAGCGGCGTCACCGTCGCTTTGTCACCTTCGCCCTCGATCAATTCATACAACGGCTTGTCCTGCGCGGCGTAATGATCCACGGCCAGTCCCTTCTTGGAAAGTTTGCCGAGCAGATCGGCGATGACCTTGCTCTCAAGATGCAAATCCGCCTCGACCGCACGGCGCGTCTGGTTTTTCGGCTTGTCGGATTTTTCCTTCGCCTCGGCGTCGTAAAGATCGGAATTCTTGTCCTTGAACTTCTGCACGTCGTCGAGATCGTCAAAATAATGGACCGTCTCGTCGTTGCCCTCGCGGACTTTGATGATAAAAACCGGGAACGTGCCCTTCTTACTACGCTTCTCGACGTAATCGCCAAAATCCCCGCCTTGCCGACGGATGAACGTCGCGTATTTGTCCAGCGATTCGAGCAGCGTCAAAATTTCCTCGAGTTGCTTCGGCGCAAGTTCGCGTCCGTCCGCTAGATTTTTCAGCTTCACTTCCTCCGTGCCGTTTTGCAGCAGGATGCGGTTGAGTTGCACGTCGTCGTCAATGTAATCAGTCTTCTTTTTGCGCGTGATGCTGTAAAGCGGCGGCTGCGCGATGTAAACGTAACCATCCTTGATGAGCTTCGGCATCTGCCGGTAAAAAAACGTGAGTAGCAAAGTGCGGATGTGCGAGCCGTCCACGTCCGCGTCGGTCATAATGATGATTTTGTGGTAACGCAGCTTGGCGATGTCGAACGCGCCTTCGCCCTCGCCATCGCCGATGCCCGTGCCGATGGCCGTGATCATCGTGCGGATTTCATTGTTCTGAAGGACTTTGTCCAGCCGCGCTTTCTCGACGTTAATCAATTTGCCGCGAATCGGGAGAATCGCCTGAAATTTTCTATCGCGTCCCTGTTTTGCAGAACCACCGGCGGAATCACCCTCGACAATATAAAGTTCTGTATTCACCGGATCGCGATCCGAGCAATCCGCCAATTTTCCCGGCAAACCGCCGCCGGTAAGCGCAGATTTGCGGACCGCTTCGCGCGCCTTGCGCGCCGCTTCGCGCGCGCGCGCGGCATTAAGACTTTTATCAATGATGCGTTTCGCCACGGGCGGATTCGCATCGAAATAACCCATCAACCCTTCATAACTCACCGAGCCGACGATTTTTTCCACTTCGGGCGAGAGTAATTTCACTTTCGTCTGCGATTCAAATTTCGGGTCGCTGTGCTTCACCGAAATCACCGCCGTCAATCCTTCGCGCACATCGTCGCCGGTGATTTGCGGGTCTTTTTCCTTCAGCAGTTCGTTCGACTTCGCATATTGGTTGATGGCGCGCGTGACCGCGCTGCGAAATCCGCTCAAGTGCGCGCCGCCGTCTGGATTGAAAACCGTGTTCGTGTAGCAAAGCACCTGTTCGCTGTAGCTGTCATTGTATTGCAGCACGACTTCGACGTGGACTTCGATTTCCTTGTCGTCTAATTTTTCCTTCGTCTCTTTGTTGAACGAAATCGGTTTCGGATGCAACGGCTCTTTGCTCTTGTTCAACTGCCGGACAAACTGCTCCACGCCGTCGCGATAAAAAAAGACTTCCGGTTTCATGTCCGGCTGGCGTTCGTCCAGAAAAGTGATTTCCAGACCTGAATTCAAAAACGCCAGTTCGCGCAATCGCTGTGAAATGATGGCCGCCTTGAATTCCACCGTGTCGCGGAAAATCTCCGGGTCGGGCTTGAACGTGATGAGCGTGCCCGTGCTTTTAGTTTTGCCGATGACGTGGAGTTTTTGAATCGTCTTGCCGCGTTCAAATTCCATGTGATGCACTTCGCCGTCGCGAGAGACTTCGACCTCGAACCATTCTGAAACTGCGTTCACGCACTTCGCGCCGACACCGTGCGTGCCGCCGGAAAATTTATAACCACCCTGACCGTATTTTCCACCGGAGTGCAACGTCGTCAAAACCATCTCGACGCCAGGAATTTTATATTGCGGATGGATATCCACCGGAATCCCGCGCCCGTTGTCGCGGACGGAAAGCGAGCCGTCCATGTGAATCGTCACTTCAATCTTATCGCAATGACCGGCCAGATGTTCATCCACGGAATTATCCAAAACTTCCGACACGCAATGATGCAACGCGCGTTCATCCGTGCCGCCAATATACATTCCAGGTTTTTTTCGGACGGCTTCCAAGCCTTCAAGTTTCCCAAGCTGCGCCGAGCCGTAATTTCCCTTCACCGCGCCGCTCGCGGGCGCATTTTTTTCTTCGGACAGATCAGAATTTTTTGCCATAAATCAAGTTGCGCCGGCCATGAAAATTGGTGCTGGCGAGCGTGTGAAAATAATAAAAAATCTCGGCGTTTTGCACAATGTTTATTTGCGGAAAATTTGCCCAAAAAACACCATTAGTTGTGGGTTAAGACTTGACCAAACCAAACATATTGTGTCCATCGCCTTCCGTTTGGCCTTGTGTATGAAACAAGCCAGAGGACTATTTACGGTGATTTAAGAGTCTTTTTTAGGAATATGAAAATTGGATTTATTTTGGTTTTAATTTAGGTTTTTCACAATGAATTTTAATCCTATGAATATCCAAAATTCTATCTCGACGCGCTAGACCCAAAGATGCTGCGTTTGTGCAGAGATATTGGCAGTCACCTTTTTGTCGGTGACGATTTTCCAGAAGTCAAAATGGGAACAATTGAGTGCTTACATTGCGGCTTAACGGTGAACGAGGAAGACTGGAAGCAAGTGCGCGAATCTTTCCATACCAAATCTTTTTTCTTTGAACTGCTTCTTCATCGGTTATCTCCTTCTTATTGAAACTTTGCAGTGTTTGCTTCATCTGGTCGGAGATTTCGTTCAGCAATAAACCGCCCTCGTGAAATTGTGATTCCACCATGATTTCTGCCACACAATCAATCCAATGAGATGTGGAATCGCTACTGCCTTTTTATTGGACGGCGCGATCCAGGCACCTGAAGCAACAAGAATGTAACCGCTCGACAGAAAGGTGATAAATTCAATCGGCCAGTGATATATTTCAGGAAGGGTCCCAAGCAGCAATTTGCTTATCATGGGTAAAATCGCCGAGGCTAACAATGCGCCCGGAAGCGTCAAAATCCATCTTAAAACATTCATGTTTTTTGTTTTGGATTATTCTTGCGACAAGCCCACAAATATATGAGGCCGCCAATGACCAATCCGGGCATGAGACTGCCCGCGATTGCTGCGACAGGATGTGCCTGATAGCCCATTGATTTATCGCTCGCCGTGTTGATGACTGCCACGATTGATGTCCCAACTGCAACAATCACAGCCATCAGTTTTTTATTAAGCAACGGATTCATATGCGAATTATCTGTGAGCTTGGCTTTGGACGGTTCAAACCGGAATAATTGTCCCGAACATTTCCTTTTTGATCACGCCTTCCGCGACTTTTGTCACCGCGCCCGTCATGCGGATCGAAAAATTGTCGCCGATCTCAATCTCGATTTTTCCGCCGGGCATGTGGACAGAAATGTTCCGGTCAACCAGTCCGAGTTTGTGCGCCACCGCCGCCGACGCGCTGCTGCTGCTGCCGCTGGCCAGCGTGTAACCAGCGCCGCGTTCCCAAATCTCGATCTGGATATTGTTGCGGTCGAGAACTTTCATCAACTGCACGTTCGTGCGGTTCGGAAAACGCAGGTGCGTTTCCAGCAACGGGCCGAGTTGCCGCGCGAGGTCGGCGCTGATTTTTGGCAGCGGCAGGACGCAATGCGGATTGCCCACCGTCGCCGCGCAAAAATTAAATTGCTGTCCGCGCAAATGAATCGGTTCGTTGATGACTTCGCGGCGCGGGCCGGCCACGGGAATCTCATCGCTCCAGAAACTCACGTTTCCCATTTCCACACGGACGATTTTTCCGCGCGACATGACCGTTGCGTGGACAATTCCGCCGGGCGTCTCAACGGAAAATTCCGCCTTGCTGACAAGTTTCTTGTCCCACAAGTAGCGTGAAAAAATCCGCAGGCCGTTTCCACTTTTTTCCGCCTCGCTGCCGTCGGGATTGAAAATCCGCAGCCCGAACTTCGCCTTCTTCGACGGCAGCGGCCCGATCAAAATCCCGTCCGAGCCGACGCCGAAATTGCGATGGCAGATTGTCCTGATTTGATCCGCCGACAGCGGCGACGGCAAATCTTTCGGATTGATGACGATGTAGTCATTTCCCAGCGCGTGATATTTTGTGAACGCCCAAAGCATGAACGAAAGATACCGTTTCGCGTCCAAAGAGCAAAATGAGAATGCGCGCGGGATTAAAAAACTTTTCATCCGGCGGAAAAATTTGCAAGGTATGCGCGTGTTGATTGAGAGTGAACCAAGGGTTCAGCCGGCGCAGCCGCCCGCGACGACCCGATTTCAAACTGAATTCTCAAAAGAATTGGAAACCGCAATTTTGCGGTCGCAGGAATTTTTGCTCGGCGAACAAAAACCCGAAGGCTACTGGAACGGCGAGTTGATCGTGGATTCCACGCTCGTTTCGGACGTGGTGGCGTATCACCATTGGAACCGCAGCGTGGACAAGGAATGGCAGCGCAAGGCCGTCAACCACATTTTCTCCATGCAATTGCCGGACGGCGGCTGGAACATTTATTACGGCGGCCCGTCGGAAGTCAATGCGACCATCAAGGCGTATCTTGCGCTGAAGCTCGCCGGAGTTCCCGTCACCGACCCGCGAATGTTGCGCGCGCGCGAAGTCGCTCTGCATTTTGGCGGCGTGCCGCGCATGAATACTTTTTCAAAATTGTATCTCGCGCTCATCGGGCTTTTTCCGTGGGAATATGTCCCGACGATTCCGTGCGAAGTGCTTCTGCTTGGCAAATGGTTCAGCGTGAACTTCTGGGACATGAGCAATTGGTCGCGCGCCATGCTTGTGCCGCTGGCCATCATCAACCATTTCAAGCCGACGCGCCCGGTGAAGGTGAATTTGGACGAGCTTTATCCGCACGGCATCCACGAACGCGACCTCGCGCTCGCGCCCGACCCGGAAAAAATTTCGCTGCGCAATTTTTTCCTCTGGCTCGACCGCCTGCACAAATTCGCCGAGTGGTTCGCCGAGCACAAAATCCATCCATTCCGAAAAATCGCGCTGAAAAAATGCGAGAACTGGATGCTCGAACGTTTTGAAGGCACGGACGGCCTCGCCGCGATTTTTCCCGGCATCCTCAATTCGCTCATCGCCTTGAAAGTTTTGGGTTATCCCGACGACCATCCGCAAGTCGTCCGCGCCGCGCGCGAATTAAAAAAACTGGAGCATGAGACAAAAGATTCCGTTCGCATCGAGCCTTGTTTTTCTCCGGTCTGGGACACGGCCATCGTTTTGATTTGCCTGCGCGAATCCGGCATTTCCGAAAATCATCCGATGATGAAGAAAGCCGCCGAGTGGCTGATGGAAAGGGAAATCCGTTTTCGCGGCGACTGGCAGTATAAAAATCCCGCGAACGTCGAGCCGAGCGGCTGGGTTTTTGAATTCAACAACAAATGGAATCCCGACGTGGACGACACGGCGATGGTGCTGCTCGCGCTGCGGAAAATCCCCACGGACAATCCGAAGAAGCGCGACGAATGTTTTGATCGCGGTTTGAAATGGATGATGACATTTCAATGCAAGGACGGCGGATGGGCGTCGTTCGACAAGGACTGCACGAAAAATATTCTCGAAAAAGTTCCGTTCGCTGACCACAACGCCATGCTCGACCCCGAATGCGCCGACATCACCGCGCGCATTTTGGAACTGCTCGGTTGCGAAAATTGGAGCCGCGAACATCATCAAATCCGCGACGCGCTGGATTACATTAAATCGCAGCAGGAAACCGACGGCTCGTGGTATGGCCGCTGGGGCGTCAATTATATTTATGGGACGTGGCAGGTTTTGCGCGGAATGCGCGCGATGAACCTGGACATGAACGAAGACTGGCTGCAACGCGGTCGCGCGTGGCTCGAAAGCGTCCAGCACGAAGACGGCGGCTGGGGTGAACGCTGCAACACTTATGACGATCCCGTTTTCAAAGGACAAGGTCCAAGCACCGCGTCGCAAACCGCGTGGGCCGTCATGGGCTTGTGCGCGTTCGACGACCCGGAAAATCCCGCGCTTAAACGCGGAATTGAATTTTTGACACGCACGCAAAATCCCGACGGCTCGTGGACTGAAAATGAAACGACCGGCACCGGTTTCCCGAAAGTTTTTTATCTGAAATACGACATTTACCGGAACGCGTGGCCGCTGCTCGCGCTGGCGGCTTACAAAAAAATTTGCGAACGCGACAACTCGCAACGCGACGGCAAGTTGGATGGCGAAATAAAACCGGAAACAACGGCGCAAAAAACTTTTCGCTAAACCGCATGGGCTGGCCATATCGAAAACTGGTTCGCCCGTTTCTCTTCGAGCAAGACGAGGAACAGGCGCATGAGCGTGCGCTGGGATTTCTTGGCGTGGCGAGCCGGAGCGAACTTGCCGGAAAAATTCTCCATTCATTTTTTGCCGTGCCGGAATTGCCCGTTGAACTTTTCGGCTTGAAATTTCCAAATCCAATCGGCCTTGCCGCCGGAATGGACAAATTTGCCGCCGCCGTTCCCGTCTGGGAAAAACTCGGCTTCGGGTTCTGCGAACTTGGCGGCGTGACCTGGCGGGCGCAGCCGGGAAATCCGCGTCCGCGAATGTTCCGCGCCATCGAGGACGGGGCGATTGTGAACCGCATGGGTTTCAACAATCCCGGCGCGGAAACCCTCGCGCAAAATCTCGCCGGATGGAAGCAGCTTGGCCGCTGGCCGAAACATCCCGTCGGCATCAACCTCGGCAAATCCAAAATCACGCCGTTGGAAAAATCCGCCGAGGATTACGCGAATTCTTTTCGCGTTCTGCGCGAACTCGCGGATTTTTTTGTCGTCAACGTCAGTTCGCCGAACACGCCCGGCCTGCGCGAATTACAAGACAAAACCGCGCTGGATGAAATTCTGGCGGCGATTCAGGAAATTAACGTAGCGGCGTCTCGGCAGAGTGCCGCTGAAAAATCCGACGAAAAAAGAACGGCGGCGCTCTGC
>DASXED010000075.1:0-38572 GCA_036490295.1 Verrucomicrobiia bacterium
GCTTCCATATCCAGACAAAAGAGCCGCAACAACAGCCGGAATTTGCGCCCAGAAAGGCGCGACCGGCGAAAACACAAGTTTGCCCTTGTCATCATTGGATTTATACAGTTTTCTCATGGGCTTAACTAGTCTTGAACCATAATTTTTTAATCGCGCTGGCTACAAAGATTCCGCTCCTACGGAGCTGGGAAATGTCGGCGGCGGGAATTTGAAAAGTGAAGCCGACCATTTACATCGAGACGACGATTCCGAGTTATTATTTCAACTCGCGCCCGGAGGCGAGCATGGTGGCATCGTGCGAGTGGACGCGGGATTGGTGGGACAATTACCGGCAGGATTACAATCTCGTGACCGGCGCGGCGGTGATTGAAGAATTGAGCGACGGCAATCATCCGCTCAAGGCGGAAAAGCTCGCGCTGCTGGACGGCCTGACGCTGCTGCCCGCGACGGAGGAAGTGGGCCGGATCGCAAAAGTTTATATCGCGTGCAAGGCGATGCCGGATGATCCGAAGGGCGACGCGCTGCATTTGGCATTGGCATCGGTCTATAAATGCGACATTTTGTTAAGCTGGAATTGCCAGCATATTGTCAATTACCAGAAGTCCGGGCATATCAGGCAGCTCAATACGAGTTTGGGGTTGCATGTGCCCGCGCTGTTGACGCCGTTGGAACTGTTGAACCGAGAAATAAAATGAAGACTAAAGACGACCCGATTGTCACCGAAGTCCGGGAAGCGCGCCATCGCATTTCCGAAGCGCACGGCCATGACCTCGACCGGCTGACGAAACATTATCAGGAATACGAACGCGAACTGGCCAAGAGCGGCAAATATAAATTTGCCACGGAGTTTTTTTCGACTTCGATTGCGCCGGAACTCGTTGCGGCAAAATAAAGCCATGAGATTCGCCGCCGTGCTGGATTACAAGCGTGCCGCTCAAGCGCGTCATTTCGCGCAGACGGGCGGAGACTTGTCGCTTTATGCAAAATTGCTGACGCGAAAATTCAAGGCGGCAATCAAACGGCGCAACACGGTAAAATAAATTTTCCCACCGCTCGGGCGGCGGGAGTTAATTAAGCAGTCAACAACAACAACCAAACAAAGAAAAAAGTATGGCACTAAACGTCAAACCGCTCGGCGACCGCATCCTCGTGGAAGCTGTCGAAGAGAAGGAAACCAAAAAGGGCGGCATCATCATCCCCGATTCCGCCAAGGAAAAACCGACCGAGAGCATCGTCATCGCGCTCGGCACGGGCAAACTCAACGACGACGGCAAGAAAATCCCGTTTGAAGTCAAAAAGGGCGACCGCATCCTGTGCAGCAAATACGGCGGCACGGAAATCAAGATTGACGGCAAGGAATACAAGATTTTGTCCTCGGACGACATCCTCGCCATTCTCGAATAACTTTTAACCATCAACTTAAACCAAGAACTAAAAATATTATGGCAGCTAAACAATTGATATTCGACGAGCAGGCGCGGCAGGCGTTGCTCCGCGGTGTGCAGAAACTTTCCCGCGCCGTGGTCGCCACGCTCGGACCGAAAGGCCGCAACGTGGTCATTGACAAAAAATTCGGTTCACCGACGGTCACCAAGGACGGCGTGACGGTCGCGAAGGAAGTCGAACTCGAAGACCCTTACGAAAACATGGGCGCGCAGATGGTCAAGGAAGTCGCCAGCAAAACGAGCGACGCAGCCGGCGACGGCACCACGACGGCAACGGTTCTGGCCGAGGCGATTTATCGCGAAGGTCTGAAATACGTCACCAGCGGCGCAAGCCCGATCAACATCCAACGCGGTATCAACAAAGCGGTCGCCGCCGCGGTTGAGCAGCTCGCGAAGATTTCCAAGAAGGTGAAGGACAAGGAAGAGATCAAACAGGTCGCGACGGTTTCCGCGAATTGGGACACGACGATCGGCGAGATCATCGCCGACGCGATGGACAAGGTCGGCAAGGACGGCACGATCACGGTCGAAGAAGCGAAGTCCATCGAGACGACCCTCGACGTGGTGGAAGGCATGCAGTTCGACAAGGGTTATTCCTCGCCGTATTTCGTGACCAGCGCCGAAACGATGGAAGCGAAACTCGAAGACGCTTACATTTTGAATTACGAAAAGAAGATCAGCAGCTTGAAAGACCTGTTGCCGATCCTCGAAAAAGTCGCCAAGACCAGCAAGCCGCTGTTGATCATCGCGGAAGAAGTCGAGGGCGAGGCGCTCGCGACGCTCGTGGTGAACAAATTGCGCGGCACGATCAACGTCTGCGCCGTCAAAGCCCCCGGCTTCGGCGACCGCCGCAAATCCATGATGGAAGACATCGCAGTGCTGACCGGCGGCAAGTGCATCACCGAAGACCTCGGCATCAAGCTTGAAAGCATCGGCCTCGAAGATTTGGGCCGCGCCAAGAGCATCGTTGTGGACAAGGAAAACACGACGATCGTCGAAGGCTACGGAAAATCCTCCGAGATCCAGGGCCGCGTGAATCAAATCCGCCGCCAGATCGAAGAGACGACGAGCGATTACGACAAGGAAAAATTGCAGGAACGTCTCGCGAAGTTGGCGGGCGGCGTGGCCGTCATCAACGTCGGCGCGGCGACCGAAACCGAAATGAAGGAAAAGAAGGCGCGCGTGGAAGACGCGTTGCACGCGACCCGCGCGGCTGTCGAAGAAGGCATTGTTGCCGGCGGCGGCGTGGCGTTGATCCGCTGCATCTCGGCGATCGAAACCGTCAAGGGCGACAACGACGACGAGCAGATCGGCGTGGACATCATCAAGCGCGCCGTCGAAGGCCCGCTGCGTTCGCTCGCCGCGAATGCCGGAGTCGAAGGCTCGTTGATCGTTCAGGAAGTCAAGAAACGCAAGGGCAATGAAGGTTACAACGTCGCCACTGGCGAATACGAAGACCTCGTGAAAGCCGGCGTGGTTGACCCGAAGAAAGTCACGCGCTCTGCCTTGCAGAACGCGGCCAGCATCGCGGGCCTGTTGCTTACGACCGAATGCCTCATCACCGACGCTCCCGAAAAGGACAAAGCTCCGGCTGGCGGCGGTCATGGTCACGGCGGCGGCATGGGCGGATACTAAAATTGTAGCGGCGGTTTGCGACCGTCGCAGCGAATCACGAACGCGGCTGGAAGAAATTCCGGCCGCGTTTTTCCTTTGAAATCGAGTGTAAAGAATGCTTGACACATGGCAAGGATGCTTTACACTTAAACAGTATGAAACCTTACATCAAAAAATACTTTTTACGGATGACCTTCGGGTTCATCGGATATGGATTGGGCATTTGGGCAACGCTTCACTTTTATGCAAAACAATCACCAAATCGTTATTGGCTCATTCTATTTCCGGTGATTCCGATTATCTACCTGGTCGCGACAATGATTCGCGCCGTTTTAGAAATGGATGAGATGTATCGAAAGATTCACATGGAAGCGATGGCCTTTTCGGGATTGGCCACGGGTTTCACCTGCATCAGTTGTATGTTTTTCCGAATCATGGGCGCACCTGAATTTCCTTTGGATTGGGCGTTTTATATCATGTGGATTTACTATTCGATCGGCATATTTTTTTCATGGCGGAGGTATAAATGAAAAACCGTCTGCGCGAACTGCGCGCGGCAAAAGAATGGTCGCAATCCGATCTGGCCGACAAACTTGACGTCTCGCGTCAAACCGTCAACGCAATTGAAACGGAAAAATATGATCCGAGCCTGCCGCTGGCTTTCAAAGTCGCAAAACTGTTCAAATTGAAAATCGAGGACATTTTTGAATTGGACAAAGACTGAACCATTTGAATTGGAGCGCGACAGGAATTTCCACGACTTGAAAGTTAAATCTGTGCAATCCGCGAAATCTGCGGATAAGCTTTTGCGCGTGCCGAAGTGGATCAAGTTCATCATCGCCGTCCTGCTGCTGCCCGTCTGCGGTGGCGCGGCGATGGCGTTGCTGAAAGTGCTGCGCGCGTGCGGCGGCGCGGACACAACGTGGATTCCGCTGCTCGCGGGCGCGACGTGCTGGCTTGTGATTTTTTCCCTGCTGCCCAAGCCGATGTGGATTTACGTCCTCGGCCACGAATTGACCCACGCGCTCTGGACGTGGCTTTTTGGCGGAAAAGTCAAACGCATGAAAGTCACGTCGTCCGGCGGCCACGTCGTCATCTCCAAAACGAATTTTGCCATCGCGCTCGCGCCGTATTTTTTCCCGCTGTATGCCGTGTTTGTCGTCGCGATTTTTGCCGTCGGCCATTTGTTTTGGGATTGGAAAAGCTACCTCGTCTATTTCCATCTGCTCGTCGGCGCGGCGTATGCGTTTCACGTCACACTGACGCTTTACACTTTGAGAACGCGACAATCAGACATCACGTCGCAGGGATATTTGTTTTCGGCGGCGATCATTTTCCTCGGCAACGTCACAGTTTTGCTCTTTGGAATTCCGCTTCTCACGGCGAAAGTTGGGTTTTTCAGCACGCTGGGCTGGCTTTTTGAATGCACCGGGATGATTTTTCACTGGCTGCAAAGATTGCCTTGAAGCCGGCGCGCGCATTTTGTCAATAATTCTGTCTTGCCATGTCGCGCGTTTCGGTTCAAATCTTGAGCCGCACGATATGGATTTGGCTGACATTTTGAGCAAGGCGCAGATCGTTCCCGATTTGCGCGCGACCAACCGATGGGAAGCAATTGATGAATTGATCGGCAATCTCGTCGCCACCGGCAAAATCCAGCCCGGCGACCGCGACGCCGTGACCGCCGCCGTCAAGAAGCGCGAGACCTCCATGAGCACGGGCATCGGTTTTGGCATCGGCATCCCGCACGCCTCGACCGATTTGATTTTCGAGGTCGTCGGCGCGCTCGGCCGCTCGGCCAAAGGCGTCAACTTCGACGCGCTCGACAACCAGCCGGTGAAACTCGTCATGCTGTTTCTCGTGCCGCAGGGGCAATTTCAAAAACACCTTCATACGCTCGCCAACATCGCCAAGCTCCTGCACAAGGCCGAATTCCGCCAGGCGCTCGAACAAGCTCCCGACGCCGACACGATGCTCAACACAATCCGGGAATTTGGGAAAAAATAATCGGTTGCCAGTTGAAGTTGCAGGTTTCAAGTTGCGCGCGTTTCGCCCAAATTCTTCCGCAAACAAAACCTGTAACTTGCAACTTTCAACCTGTAACTTTATTTCGTGCTGCCTCACAAACAAATCGAACTGAAACTGCAATCCGCCGTCCGCGAAATTTTGCCGGACGCCGATGTCTCCGCCGTTTTAGTCCGTCCGTGCGATCCAAAATTTGGCGATTACCAAAGCAATGCGCTGATGTCGCTCGCCAAAACGCGGAAAATGAATCCGCGCCAACTGGCGGAAAATGTTCTGGCGAAATTGGACGTTTCCGATATTTGTGAAAAGGTGGAAATCGCCGGCGCGGGTTTCCTGAATTTCCGGCTGAAAAATTCCGTGCTCGCGCAAACTTTGGAATCTGCCGCGTGCGGCGAACATTTGTTTTTTGAAAAAACTTCGCAGCCAAAAACTGTCGTCGTGGATTTCAGTTCGCCGAACGTCGCCAAGCCGATGCACGTCGGCCACATTCGCTCCACAATTCTCGGCGATTCACTTGCGTGCGTTTTGAAAAAACTCGGACACAACGTAATTCGAGATAATCACATTGGCGATTGGGGAACGCAATTCGGCTACATTTTGATAGTCTGGAAAGATTTTCTTAAAAACGCGCCAACGGCTCTAAAACGCTATCTCGATTCCGATCCGATAACGACAATGGGAACATTTTATCAGTATGGTCGAATCGCCGGACAAATTAACGATTATGAAGATTTGGAAGGTTCCGACTGGGTGCAGTCCACTTCCGAAGAGCAGGATAAAAAAGCGCGGGCAGAACTGGTAAAACTTCAATCAGGCGATCCAGAAACTCTTGCAATTTGGCGTGAGATGATTGCGCTGTCGCAAAAGCAGTTTGACGAAATTTATTCGCGGCTCGGCGTCAAATTTAATGTCACGCTCGGCGAAAGTTTTTACAACAACCGGCTCACGCCACTCATCGAAGAATTGCTCGAAAAGAAAATCGCGAGAGAAAGCGAGGGCGCGATTGCGATTTTCTTCGACGACAATCCGCAACTCAAGGAGCACCCCGCGCTCATCCGCAAAAGCGACGGCGGTTTTAACTACGCAGCAACAGACTTGGCAACTTTGGATTATCGGATTTCTGGTGAAATTCTGCGCCATCCCCAAGTTATGGCGGAGTTAGGAAAAATTGACGGGCCAGTTAATGAAATCATTTATGTCACGGATGGCCGCCAGCAACTGCATTTCCAGCAAATTTTCACCGCATTCCAAAAATGGCAAACAACAAAAGCGGAAAGCGGAAAGCGGAAAGCGGAAACTAAATTTGCTCATGTTTGGTTTGGCTCGATTCTTGGTGAAGATGGCAAACCACTGAAAACTCGAAGCAAGAAAATTAGAATTGGCGATTTGCTATCGTCAAATTGGAGACAATTCTTTGCTCCCAATGTTAGTAGGGCAATTGAAATTGAGCATTTACACAATCAAGACGGGACATTTTTTGTGGACCTACGAGACCAAATTGTAGATTGGGACGAACTTTGCGAGCGAACTTTCAAAACTCCTTATGGAGATTTCATAAAGTTGAAAGATTTACAAGACGACAAAGGCAATCGTTTGTCCATTCCGCCAAGCCCTGCTTCTTTGCAACTTGCAGGTTTGCTCAACGAAGCCGAGGAGCGCGCATTCAAAATTGTTTCCGAAAAAAATCCTGAATTGCCGGAAACACAACGGAAAGAAATCGCGCGCGTCGTCGGCATCGGCGCGGTGAAATACGCCGACCTGCTGCCGAACCGCCAGAGCGATTACATTTTTAGCTGGGACAAGATGCTCGCGCTGCAAGGCAACACTGCGCCGTATCTGCTGTATGCGTATGCGCGGATCAAAAGCATTTTCAGGAAAGCGGAAAGCGGAAAGCGGAAAGCGGAAATAGTTTTGGCCGCGACGGAAGAAATTGCGCTGGCGAAGCATCTGCTGAATTTCGGGCTGACACTCGAAGCCGTCGCGGAGGAATATCGTCCGAATTTTTTGTGCAATTATCTTTTTGAACTGGCGGGAAAATTCACGGGCTTTTACGAAAATTGTCCGGTGCTCAAAAGCGAAGGCGCGGTGCGTGATTCCCGATTGGCGCTTTGCGATTTGACGGCGCGCGTTCTGAAATTAGGTTTAGAAACGCTCGGCATCGAAACCGTGGAACAAATGTAGTCGCGGACTGGCAAAAAGTTGAGAATCACTTTCCGGCTTGTTTCTCTGTCCTGTGTTCATCCATGAAATTTGCCAAACACATTTTTATTGCACCCGGCTCCGCACTGCTTGCGCCTCGACTCACATTTCGGAAGTGATACTTTGTCAGCGTGAACGACCTCACCATCGGCCTTTTGAGCGCGCTGCTGGCCACCAACCAGCCGCAGGCCGTCAGCAATTTGATCCAGCAGAACGCCGGAGTCTCCGTCGCGATTGCGAATCCGAACGACCCGGCGGAGCAGGAATTGCAGAAATTGATGGACGACGACGACGCGGCGCAGGCCGAGGTGGACAAGTGGATTCGCGACAACAACGCCTTTGCCGCGCAGGGTGCGGGCGAATCAAAGGAGGATTTGAACAAGCGCATCCTCGCGCGGTTCGATTCCGTCCGCAAAGGCTACGAGGATTTTTTGCGGCGTTATCCGAACAATGCGCGCGGACACCTGGCCTACGGCAGTTTTTTGGATGACATCGGCGATGAAGACGCGTCAATGCTTCAAAATGTGACCGCAGCGCAACTCGATCCCAAAAATCCGGCGGCGTGGAACAATCTCGCCAATTACTACGGCGAGCACGGCCCGACCACGAATGCCTTCGCGGATTACGCGAAGGCGATTGAATTGAATCCGAACGAGCCGGTGTATTACCAGAATTTCGCGACGACGGTTTATCTTTTCCGCAAGGACGCGCGCGAATTTTACGGCATCAACGAGCAGCAGGTTTTCGACAAGGCGCTCGAACTTTACCGCAAGGCGATCCAGCTCGACCCGGACAATTTCCCGCTCGCGACGGATTACGCGCAAAGTTACTACGGCATCAAGCCGCTCCGCACAAACGACGCGCTCGTCGCGTGGACGAACGCTCTGAAAATCGCCCATGACGACACCGAGCGCGAGGGCGTCTTCATCCATCTCGCGCGCGTCAAAATGGCCGCCGGCCTTTACGGCGAAGTCGGTGCGCAACTCGATGCCGTGACCAATTCAATGTATGCCGCCCTGAAAAACCGTCTCGAACGCAATCTCGCCGAACGTGAAAACGCTGCGACAAATCCCGTCGTTGCAAAAATTTCCACCGACATCACCAATCCGCCGGCAGCGGTTGAAATGGCATCTACCAATTCTGAAAATCTTTTTGCAAAGATTGCCGTTGCGAAAACCGTGGAAACGCCGGCTTCAAACGTCATCGCCAGTTTGCCGGAGAACAATGAAGTTGCTCCGACGAATGTGTCAACCGCCGCCACAAACGAAATTGTTGTTTCGACAAATGTTGTTGCGCCCGCGCTGACAAATGCGCCGCCAATTGTTACAAACCCGCCGGCACTTTCACCAAAGATTGCCGGCGTTTTGACGAATGTTCCGCCGGTGACACCGAATGCGTCAAATTCATCGCGAGGCTTGTTCAGCATGCCGCCGCCGCAATTGCGCCCGATTTCACCCGGTTCTTCGCCGTGAAATTCAACTTCGTGTCTTTGCCCTGAAAAGCAGGAGCGACGCGAGGCGTGATATGCTTGCGCGGCATGGCCTGGCTGGTTATCAAATGCTGCAACCAGTGAACGAAATCCAGTCTAATTTTCAACAAGATGGCCGGCGCGTCGTCTGGCGTTTCAAGGAACAAATCCTCTGGGTCGAGCCGTGGGGAAAAGATTCCATTCGCGTGCGCGCCACGACGCTCGCGGGAATGCCGCAACGCGACTGGAGTTTGCTGCCGCAAAAAAAAGTGGGACAGGCTTCCAGCCTGTCAAGCCCACGCAGGCAAGATGCCTGCGCCACTATTAAAAACGGAAAACTCACCGCGACGATTGATGCCAAATCCGGCCGCGTGCATTTTTTCAAATCCGGCAGCAGCGAGCCGCTCGTCGAGGAAATTTTTGCGCGCACGAATTATCCGCCGTCGCGCACGTTCAAATCCGTTGGCGGCGATTTATTCCGTTGCGAGGCGAGCTTCACGGCGTTCGACGATGAGCGCATTTACGGCCTCGGCCAACGGCGTCACGGTTTGCTGGATCAGAAAGGTTGCATCCTCGAACTCACGCATCGCAATTCGCAGATTTCAATTCCGTTTCTCGTGTCCAATCGCGGTTATGGCTTGCTCTGGCACAATCCCGGCATGGGTCGCGTCGAACTTGGCCGCGCGCAGACGCGCTGGGTCGCCGATGCGTCGCGGCTGATTGATTACGTCGTCACGACCGGCAAAAATTACGCGGAAATTTTGGAACGTTACGCGGATTTGACCGGCCACGCGCCGGTGTTGCCGAAATGGGCGGCGGGTTTTTGGCAATGCAAACTTCGCTACAAAACGCAGGACGAACTGCTCGCTGTCGCGCGTGAGCACAAACGTCGCGGCCTGCCGATGTCCGTCATCGTGATTGATTATTTCAACTGGACGAAAATGGGTGATTGGAAATTTGACCCGGCGTGCTGGCCGAATCCGAAAGCGATGGTTCGTGAATTAAAAAAACTTGGAATTCAAGTCATGGTTTCGGTTTGGCCGACGGTGAATCCCGACAGCGAAAATTTTTCTGAGTTGGAAAAAAGAAATTTGCTCGTTCGCACCGAGCGAGGATTAAACAGCTTTATCAAGTTCACCGACTCAAATGCAAATCAAACTGTAATTTCCAGTTTGCTTGACACTACAAATCCTGCTGCGCAAAAATTTCTCTGGAGAAAAGTTCATGAAAATTATTTCAAACACGGCATCAAGCTTTTTTGGCTCGACGCGATTGAACCGGAAATGGTGGCCTATGATCACGACAATGTCCGCTATCACGCGGGCAATGGCCTCGAAGTCGGCTGCCTTTATCCGCTGATGCAGCAAAAAACTTTTTATGAAGGATTAAAATCGGCGGGCGAAACGGAAATTATCACGCTCGGTCGAGCCGGTTTTGCGGGCAGCCAGCGTTACGGCGCGGCGATTTGGTCGGGCGACATCCATTCGACGTGGGAAGATTTGCAGCAACAGGTCCGCGCCGGATTGAACATCGGCATGAGCGGCATTCCGTGGTGGACGACGGACATCGGCGGATTTTTCGGCGGCGAAATTGACACGCCCTATTTTCAAGAACTCATTGTGCGCTGGTTTCAATACGGCGTCTTCTGTCCGCTGTTCCGCTTGCACGGCTGGCGCAACAGTTCGCTCGCGCATCCTGAAACGAGCGACCCGACGCGCGGCGGGCCGAATGAAGTTTGGAGCTTCGGCGAACGCGCTTACAAAATCATCCGCGAATTACTTTTCCTGCGCGAGCGTTTGCGGCCTTACATCATGGAGCAAATGAAACTCGCCAGCACAAAAGGCACGCCGCCAATGCGCCCGCTGTTTTTTGATTTTGCCGACGACAAAAAATGCGAACTTGTAGATAACCAATTTTTATTCGGCGCAGATTTGTTGGTCGCGCCAATTCTTCATTCCGGCAAAACGAAACGAAAAGTTTATTTGCCCGCCGGGGCAATGTGGACGGACGCGTGGAGCGGAAAGAAATTCAAAGGCGGACAGACAATTGTTGCCGCCGCGCCGCTGGAAAAAATTCCATTATATCTGAAAAACGGACGTAAATTGCCGATTCGCAGATGAACAAAACTTCCTACGCCAAGCGGTTCAGCTATGCAGCCAGCGACACGGCAGGGCAGCTTGTGTTCTGCGTCATCTCGAACTATCTGCTGTATTTCTACACCGATGTCTATGGCTTGCCGGTGGCGATTGCCGGAAACATCATGCTGCTTGCCCGGTTCACGGATGCGATTGATGCCCCGGTTTGGGGCGTCATCTTTGACAAAACGCACAGCCGCTGGGGTAAAAGCCGTCCTTGGTTTTTGTGGTTATGTCTGCCCTTCGCGGTGTTCGGAGTGTTGACGTTTTTGACGCCGAATCTAGGTCAAACGGCCAAAGTCATCTACGCTGCGGTGACTTACATTATGTGCAGCGTGCTCTACACGGGCATCAACACGCCGGTCACTTCCATTTTGTCCGCGCTGACTCCCGACCCGCGCGAACGCGTGACGCTGACATCTTTCCGAATGTTCGGTTCGAAGCTTGGCGTATTGTTCGTAAATCTCACGGCGCTCAAGCTCGTGCAATTCTTTGGCCACGGCGATGACCGGAAAGGCTTCATGACTGTCATGCCGATTTACGCGACGGGAACGCTCCTGTTGTTTTTGTTCGCGTTTCGAAACTTGGAGGAGGTTGTCCATCAGAAAAAGCAATCGTTGCCGATCACGGACAGCTTGCGTGCCATCAAGGGTAACTGGCCGTGGATCATCATCTTTGCAAGCAGTTTCTTCTTCTGGATCGCGTTCATCGCCCGCGTCAGCGTCGCGCCGTATTTTTTTGAATACACGCTGCACCGCAAAGATTTGATTCCGATGGCCTTTGCGCTGGATTTCATTTCGCTCGCCACGGCGTTTGGCATGCCGTTCTTCTGCAAATGGACTTCCAAGCGCAATGTGTGGGCTTTGGGCCTGTTCGGAATGGTGATTGGCCAGTTGATTGTTTATTTAGGCGTGCATAGTTTTCCTTCACAGGAAATATCCATCCACTATTGGTTCGGCAAAAGCATTTCGTGGCCGCTAGTAATTTTTATCGGCTGGGCGTTTGGTTTTGTTGTCAGCGGCATGGCGATGGCGATGCCGTTTTCGATTTTATCCGACAGCGTGGATTATGGCGAATGGAAGACTGGCATCCGCGCGGCGGGATTTCTGACGGCGATTGGCGCGGCGTTTTGTCTGAAGGCCGGCGCCGGACTGGGCAGCGCTCTCCCAGCGTGGATCATGGATGCTTATGGCTATGTTCCGAAAATGGCGCAGACGGCGCAATCCTTGAAAGGAATTGAAATCGGTTTCATCTGGCTGCCCGCGCTATTTTTCACGTTGAGCATCGTGCCGGTTTTATTTTACAAAAAATATGAAATGCTCGAACCGCAAATCCATGCAGAACTAGAACAACGTCGGGCGCAGAAAATTATTTAGGCCAGAGGCCGCCAACAATTGGCCTCAACGAAAATTTCTTCGGATCAATGACGACGTGCTTGATGCGTTTGCGTTCCCAAGTGTAGGTGATGTGAACCAATCCGTCGCTCGTTTGAATCACGGCGGGATAGGCAAAACCGCTCGGCGCGTTCAAATCATTTTCCAAAACCAGCGCGGCAAACCAATTTGTTCCGTCCGGCGAGACCGCGACGTTCAGCGGACTGCGGCCTTTATTGTTCGAGCCGGTGCGGATGTTGTGGTTGTAGACCAAAAGTTGTCGTCCGTCCTTCAAAGTCACCGCGTCCGTGCCGGAATCTGGATTTGGCAAATCGGCCAGAGACATTTCGCCCCAAGTTTTTCCGTCATCGTCTGAAGTGATTTGAAAAATCTTGTCGTTGTGCGTGCGGCCAATCGCTTCGAGCGTTCCATTTTTCAAAAATAAAATGCTCGGCTGGATTGCGCCGATTTTTTTGCCATCGTTGACCGGCGGCGTCGCGCTCCACGTTTTTCCAAAATCGCTCGTGCGCTCGAAATGAACTTTCCAGCCGTCGTTTTCCGTGCTGCTGCCGCAGAGAATATCGCCGTTTGAAAGTTGAACGGGTTTATTTTTGATCGGGCCAAGAATTCCATCTGGCAAGCGCACCAGCTTTGACCACGTTTTGCCGTCGTCGGTTGAAGTTGTCATCATGCCCCACCACGCGGCGGGCTTGGGACCGACTTTGTAAAATAAAAGGAGCGGACCATTTTTCGGCTGGAACAAAACCGGATTCCACGTCGGAAAACGATTTGTCGCGAAGCCAACGCCGTCCGCGACGGCAAGCGGCGGCGTCCAATTTCCATTTTCATCGCGCGAAACGTAAATGCAAACGTCGGGATTGCGTTCCGCCGTGCCGCCAAACCACGCGGCGACGAGGCCGGACTTCGTTTCCGCAATCGTCGAGGCGTGGCACGACGGAAACGGCGCGGTTTCAAAAATGAATTCGGATTTCACAATGGCGTTTTCGCCGCAGGCGGACGCACAACTGAATAAGTCCAATGCGACACATGCGACGGGCAAAAAAAGAGCGGCACGCAATTGTTTCATTCGCTTACAAAATGATATTTGCCGCTGCCGAGTTCAAAAATGGCGCGGCCATTTTCAAAGCGAACCGGTTTTACATCGTCGGCTTTGACGTTTTTCAATTGAGTCGCCGGAACGAAAACTGTTGCCGTAGTGTTCGCCGGAATTTCAATCTGCCAGTCGAATTTGTTTCCGTTCTTGTGCCATTCGCTCGCAATCAAACCGTAAGGCGAATTGTGCGTCGCTTTCACAAACGTCAAATCGCCGACGGGCGTTGGCTTCATGATGATGTGCTTGAAGCCGGGCTGTTCGGGATCGGATTTGATGCCTGCAAGATTTTCGTAAAACCAAATTACTAAATCGCCGACGAGCATGACGTGATTGCCGGAGTTCATCGTGGGATCGGCGGTGTTGCCGTTCCACAATTCCCAGATCGTCGTCGCGCCGTTTTCAATCATGTAGCCCCAGCTTGGATAATCTTTTTGCGAGGCGATTTCGTAAGCCAAATCCGCGCGTCCATTTTCCGTGAGCGTGCGCATGAGATATTGTCCGCCAATCAGGCCGGTGCCGATGTGCCCGTGCGTGTCGTTTTCAATTTTGCCCGCGAGATGATTGAAAATAATTTCGCGCATATCGTCCGGCACAAGTCTGAAAGCGAGCGGCAAAACGCAGGAAGTTTGCGTGCCGTTGCTGTATTGGCCCTTGTCACGGTCGAGGAATTTTTCATTGAACGCGGTTTTAATTTTTTCCGCCTGGTCGTGAAAATTTTGCGCGTCGTCATTTTTGCCGAGCATCGTCGCGTATTTTTCCATGAGCTTGTAATCATGGTAAAAATATGAAGTGGCGATCAAAGTTTTGTCGGTGATGCGATTAGTGTCGCGCGAATGAATCAGCGTCGGGTCTTCGGGCGGCACGCACCAATCGCCGTAGCTGTCGCGTGAAATGATTCCGTTCGTCATAAAACCGCCCATGTAATCCATCCATTTTTTCGCGGTGTCGTATTGGCGCGCGATGGTTCGTGTGTCGCCAAATTGTTCGCGCAACATTTCCGGCACGATGACGAGCGTGCTCGGCCACGAAACATTGGTCGAATAAATCGGCCAGTAGGCGGGCGCGACGTCTGGCAGGCTGCCGCCGGCGCGCTGGGCATCGGCGATGTCCCGCAGCCATTTCGCGTAAAGGTTGGAATTGTCGAAGAGAAAACTTTCGCCGCGCGATTCTTCCGAGCGGTCGCCGAGCCAGCCCTGGCGTTCGTCGCGTTGCGGGCAGTCGGTCGGGATGCTGCGGTAATTTCCGCGCACGCCCCAGACGGCGGCGCGGTAAATTTTGTTGATCAATTCGTTGGAGCATTCAAAATCGCCCGCCGCCGGCAAATCATCATTCACGACGCGGCCTTCGATTGAATCCAAATCCGGTTTGCCGGGAAAGCCTGTGACTTCGACGTAACGAAAACCGTGCGACGTGAAGCGCGGTTCCCAAACTTCCGCGCCGCTCCCGCGCAAAGTGTAAGTGTCCGTTGCGCGCGCGCCGCGAAGATTCGCCAGATAAAGCGAGCCGTCAGGCTTGAGCGTTTCGGCAAAGCGCAAAGAAACTTTTGTCCCCGCCGCGCCGGAAACTTTCAGGCGGCACCAGCCGACCATGTTCTGTCCCATGTCGAAAATGAAAATGCCGGGCAAAACTTCGTTGACGGCGACGGGCTTGATTGTTCCCGTGACCCGGATCGGTTCCTGCATTTGCGCGGAAATGGTTTCGCACGGGGCGGAAACGATTTGCGCAGGCTGCCAGTTTGAATCGTTGAAGCCGGATTTGCTCCAGCCGGAAAATTCCTTGCGTGCGTCGTATTCCTCGCCGTCGTAATCGTTGTTGGCAAGAACCGGCCCGTCGAGCGAGAGTTTCCACGATTCGTCGCTGACAATTTCAGAAGTCGAGCCGTCGGTGTATTCGATTTTTAATTGCAGCAACATTTTCGGCCAGCCGAAACTTTGCGTGCCGGAATAAACCTTGCTGCGGTCGGCGTAAAAACGTCCGTTGCCGAGAATCGCGCCGATGACGTTCGCGCCGCTCCGCAGATTTTTCGTCACGTCGTAAGTGACGTAAAACGCGCGTTTGTTGTATTGCGCGAACGCGGGCGACAAAACGGCGTCGCCGGCTTTTTGGCCGTTCAAATACAATTCCGACAAACCGAGGCCGGAAAAATAAACCGTCGCGCGCCTGATTTTTTTCGCGACGGAAAATTCCCTGCGCAAATAGCGCGCCGGCTGCACGCGTGATTCGGAAACGCGGACGTTGCCCCACGGCTGCATTCCAACCGGACCGAGTGTTTTCGCGTTGACCCAGTTTGAATCGTCGAAACCAATTTCGTTCCAGCCGTCCGCTTCCTTGTCGGAAACTTTCCACGATTCGTCCGTCGGAATGACAATCGGATCGCCACGATCAAATTCAATCGTCAGCAGGCCGACGATGCCGGCGGGTTTTGCGTTCGTGCCGCGATTGTAGCCGGTGAAGGCAAAAACATTGGTCGTGCCGGGTTCGAGCCGTCCGGTGATGTCGTTGTCCTTGACGGTGTGGTAATTGTTCCGCGCGCCGAGGTCGCGTCCGTTGAGCCAGCCGCGACACTCGTTGTCGCCGGTGTAGACAAATTTCGCGCGGATGATCCGGCGATTCGCCGGAATGACGACGACCTTGCGGAAATAATTTGTTCCCGGCGCGGCGGACTGTTCCGGTTCGCCGGATGGAAACCAAATCCAGCTCGTGTCCGCCAGGTAATTTGTGACGTCCTCGCCGTCGAGGCCGATCCATTTTGCCGGCGCCCAATCTTCAGGCTGCAACAAACCCATCGTCCAAAACGCCGGTTTGCTCCACGCGGAAACTTTTCCGTTTTTGTCCCAGACGCGCACTTTCCAAAAACATTGCGCGCGCGATCCGAGCGGTTTGCCGGCGTAAGTAACCTGGATGGATTGATCCGACGAAATTTTTCCGCTGTCCCACAAATCATCGCTGTTCTTCGCCAGATTTTTTTCGGACGACGCGACAAAAATTTCGTAAGCCGTCTGTCGCTGTCCTCGCCCGTTGGAATTCAAAATCCAGCTTAATCTCGGCTGTGTGGCGTCAATGCCGGACGGATTTTCCAGATTTTCGCAGCGCAAATCGCCGACGGTTACAGCGGCGGACGCGACGGACGCCGCCGCGAGAAAAGACAAGATTAGAATCCGGCTGGAAATGGGATGGCGTGACATAAATATGATTTGGAAATGGATTTCAGTCTGCCGCATCCGGTGGAATTTGACGAGTTTGAAATCCGCAAAAAACGCCAATAATTTTGCGGAAAATGCGCGACGGCGAAATCCGAGGATTCATGGCGTCAGTTTAACGAGAGCCGCGCTGGCGGCGGGCAGTTCGACGATGAGCGGAGATTGTGACTTGCCGGGTGTCGCCGGAATTTTTTCCCATCTGCCTTTCCACTTGGCGTCATCGGTGATTTCCGCGCCGCCAAGCGTCACTCCGGTTTTGCGCGAGACGTCGCCATCCGGCGCGGTGAGCCGGATGATTTCGCCTTTTGCAAAACCGTTGATTTGTTGCGCGCTGATCTGGACGGATAAATTCGTGGCGGTCGCATCGTGGCTTTTGTTGATGAGCGTGACGTAAATATTTTTTCCGCCGCCAAGAACGGCGTAGGCTGCAAAATTCAGATTGGTCTGCGCCGCGAGAATTTTTGCGGGAATCATTTTTCCACGGCTGCCGAGCGAAAACATTTTTTCCGCGTAACCGATCGGATGGACGTTGTAGCCGTTCGTGGAAGTCCAGAACGTGGCGTAGCGGCACGGTTTGTTTTCATCGCGCGCGGCCACTTTGTCGCCGGTGTGAAAATTGATTCCGTTCATGCCGTGCGCGGCCCACCACCATTGATAATCCAGCGCCCAGAGCGCGGCGGCGAAAGTGTCGCTCGCGTCCGCCGCGCCGCCGTCGTAAAAACTGTTGGCCTCTTCAAAACGAAAAGCGAGGCCGTTGGAAATCACGGTCGGCACAAAATTGTTTGCGAACTTGGCGTAATGTTCGTCCATCGCGGGAGAGAGAATTTTGTCGCGCGCGGCGGCGGCATCGGCGGCCTTGCGCGCGTCGCCGCCAGGATAATCGTGCTGCGAAATGAATTTGATTTTTCCGGCGGCGGCGGGGTCGTTCGCAAAACGCGCCGACCAGGTTTCGTGTCCGGGCGAGACGCCGGGGCCGGAGAATTTTGCGTTGGGCAAATTTGTGGGCGCGGTGATTTGCGCGGCGTAGCGTTTCCATCCGGCGATGTAAGCCTCGTAATTCGTCGAAAACACGTTCGGCTCGTTGCCGATGGCGAAACAGTCCAGTTGATTTTTGTAACGGCGCGAAATGTAATCGGCGATTTTTGCGTCGTCGCCGGGATCGCCGTGGTTCAGACGCAGCGTGTAAATCACTTTTACGCCCGCCGCCTTTGCAAAGGCGAAAAGATTGTCCACGTCGGTTTCATTTGGCACCGGCAAAGCTGGCCGGTCCGCCGTGTTGCCGCCGACGCGGAGATTTTTTATGCCGAGCGTCTTGAACGTGGCGATGAGCGGACGGTTTGACGCGCTGAAAAAATGGGTTCCATTTGTGCCGGCCAGCACGCTCTGCATTTCAAAACTTAATCCCAGATAATCCGGCGCGATTTCCGCCCCTGCGCGCTGCGGATCAATGACGACTTCCACCGGCGATTGCGCGCGGCCGGAAGCAATTCCGCATTCCAGCAAACACGCCGACAGCAGAAAGAAAATTTCCGCCGTGAAAAATTTGCGTTGAATCATGCCGCCAGAATAATTCGGACGCCAGGTGGTGTCACTCTTATTGCCGGGAAGCATCAATGTCGGCAATGGCGAGGGCGGAATGTTCGGCGGTGGCGGATGCGCCGGGATTTTCACCCGCATTCCGCGCTTGCCCGCGCGGAAGAAATATTTTCTAATCAATTTATGAATTCCCGCAAACCTGTTTTCGCCTGCGCGCTTGGCTTCCTGCTTTTTTTCGGCGCGATCATTTCAACTCCCGCCGCCGATGACGCGCTCGTGTGGCCGCAAATCACTTCACAAACGCGACCGTGGGCGTTTTGGTGGTGGATGGGCAGCGCGGTGGACAAAACCAATTTGACGAAAGAATTGCAGCGTTATCACGACGCCGGGCTTGGCGGCGTCCACATCATCCCGATTTACGGCGCGCGCGGTTTTGAAACCAATTACATCAATTATCTTTCGCCAAAATGGATGGAAATGATGAGATGGTCGGTCACGGAGGCAAAGCGCCTCGGCATGGGCGTGGACATGACGCTCGGCACCGGCTGGTGTTTCGGCGGGCCGACTGTCAGTGACGAAGACGCGAACGCCAGTGTCGTCGTGAAAACTTTCGACGTGAACGGCGGCGAAAAATTGAAGGAAAAATTCAGCCGCGAATCAACGCAGGCGCTCATGGCATTTTCGCCTGACGGAAAATCCGTTGAACTCACGGATAAAATCTCCGCCGACGGTTCGGTGGATTGGACTGCACCAAATGGTTTGTGGAAAGTCTACGCGATTTCACAAAAACCATCCGGCCAGAAAGTAAAGCGCGCCGCGCCCGGCGGCGAAGGCTGGATGCTCAACCCAATTTATCCGCAATCCGTGCGCGACTGGCTGCCGTGGTTCGACGCAGCCTTCAAAAATTACAGCGGCGCAAAACCGCGCGCGGTGTTTCAGGATTCCTACGAATACCGGACGGACTGGTCGCCGGATTTCTTCGCGCAATTTGAAAAACTGCGCGGCTACAAATTGCAGGACGAATTGCCCGCGCTTTTCGGCGACGAACAGGGCGACCGCGCCGCGCGCGTGAAATATGATTATCGCGAGACTGTTTCCGACATCATGTCCGAAGAATCCGAGCCGGCATGGATTGATTGGGCGCACAAGAACGGTTTTATCACGCGCTACCAGGCGCACGGTTCGCCCGCCAACTGGCTCGACCTTTACGCCGACGCGGACATTCCCGAAACCGAATTTTTCAGCAAGGACCGCAACCCGCTCGTCTCCAAATTCGCGTCGTCCGCCGCGCACGTCGCCGGCCATCAACTGACTTCCGCCGAGACCGGCACGTGGCTCGCGGAACATTTTACCGAGACGCTCGCCGAATTGAAATATCTGGCCGACGATATGTTCCTTTCCGGCGTGAACCACATTTTTTATCACGGCCTTTGTTATTCGCCCGACGAGGCCGGCTGGCCCGGCTGGCATTTTTACGCCTCGACGGAAATGAACCCCCGCAATTCCATCTGGCGCGATGCGCCCGCGCTCAACGACTACATCGCGCGCGTCCAATCCATTTTGCAATCGGGCAAGCCCGACAACGACATTTTGCTCTACTGGCCGGTCGCCGATTTCTGGAGTAATCCAAACGGATTACTTCAACCCATGACCGTGAGCCAGACCGCATGGTTTGATGACCAATCCATCGGCAAGACGGCGCGCGAACTGTGGGATCGCGGCTACGCCTTCGACTACGTTTCCGACCATCAGTTGCAAACGGCGAAAGTAAAAAATGGCGAAATTCAAATGCCCGGCGGCAATTACAAAGTCATTGTCGTGCCGGAATGTAAATATATGCCGCTGGAAACATACAAGAAAATACTCGCGCTGGTTCAAGATGGAGCAAAGTTAGTGATGAATAAATTACCGGAAGATGTGTCGGGCTTTGGCGATTTTGAAAAAAGGCGCGCAGAATTCAAAATGCTGGCAGCCAAAACACCGCGAGAAGGTTTAGAGGATGCTTTTATTTATGAAAATAGATTTGGCAAAGGCGTAATTTTTCAAGGAATGCGTGATGATGATTCCTATCCTGTAGCTCGAGCAGTCACGCCGGAAATAATGCCGCGCTACGGACTTTCTTTTGTGCGCCGTTCATTTGACGGAGGCTGGAATTATTTCATCGCAAATCGAAGTGACAAATCATTGTTAGCATATCAAAGCGGCAACTGGCTTCCACTTTCTGTAACTGCGAAATCCGTCGTTGTTATGGATCCAATGACTGGCAAAACAGGTATGGCGAAGATTGAACACAGAGACGGCGGCAGCACTTGGGTCTATCTTCCACTTGAATCCGGCGAATCGGTAATCTTGCGAGCATTTGCCGATAAAGAAATTGAATGGCCGGCTTGGAACGCTTTTCAAACAATTGGCGTGCCATCTACGGAAATCACCGGCACTTGGAATGTCAAATTCATTTCCGGCGGCCCAACGCTTCCGGCGGATTTGCAAATCTCCAAGCTCGCGTCGTGGACAGCCTTTGTTGATACAAACGCGCAAAGTTTTGCGGGCACGGCAAAATATAAAATCACTTTTGACGCGCCAAATTCCGCCGGCAAAAATTGTTTTCTCGATTTGGGCGACGTTCGCCAGAGCGCGCGGGTGAAATTGAACGGCAAGGATTACGGCACGCTCATCACGCCGCCGTTCCGCGTCGTCGTGGACAATCTGAAACCGACTGGCAACCAGCTCGAAGTGGAAGTCACCAGCGTCGCCGCCAACCGCATCCGCGACCTGGACCGGCGCGGCGTGAAATGGAAAATTTTTCGCGACATCAATTTCGTGAATCTCAATTACAAGCCGTTCGACGCCTCGGACTGGCCGCTGACGGATTGCGGTTTGCTCGGCCCGGTGACATTGACGCCTGTCGCGCCAGCGCAAAATCAATGACAACGATGACGGCTTGAAGTATTGTTGCAAAACATACTATGAAATTGCCGTCGCTCTGCCGCGCCATTATTTGTCTGGCCTGTTTCTTTTTTATTTCAATTGCATCCGCGCAAATCCCGGCGTTTCCCGGCGCGCAGGGTTTCGGCGCGAACGCGACGGGCGGACGCGGCGGAACGGTTTATCACGTCACGACGCTCGCGGACAGCGGCACGGGTTCGTTCCGCGACGCGGTGAGCCAGGCCA
The DNA here is from genome assembly GCA_036490295.1 of Verrucomicrobiia bacterium. Classification (GTDB taxonomy): domain Bacteria; phylum Verrucomicrobiota; class Verrucomicrobiia; order Limisphaerales; family UBA11358; genus UBA11358. The sequence continues at coordinate 21,281 of DASXED010000075.1, forward strand.
ATCGCATCATCATTTTTGACGTCGGCGGCTACATCAATTTGAACAGCGCGGTTTCGTGCGCAAATAATTTGACCATCGCCGGGCAAACCGCGCCGGGCGACGGCATCGGCATCATGGGGCACGAGGTTTCTTTCAGCGTGAGGACAAATGACATTGTCCGCTTCGTGCGTTTTCGTCCGGGCAGCGTGGCCGCGTCCACCGAGGATGGCATCAATGTCGGCGACGCCACGAACATGATTTTCGATCACGTCTCGATTGAATTTGCGCCTTACAACAATGTTGACGCGCACGGCAATGATACAGGCGGCAACCAGCTCACAATCCAAAATTCGATTCTCGCCGATCCGATTGGACAGCAATTCAACGCCCACACCGAGGCGCTCAACAACACTTTTTCGTGGTGCTACGACATTTTTTCGAGCGCGCACGACCGCAATCCGCTCGCCAAGGTCAACACGGTTTTCATCAACAACGTGGTCTATAATTTTCAGGCCGGCTACACGGTCGCCGACACCAGCGGAAATTTTTCCCATGACATCATCAGCAATTATTTCATCACCGGCCCGTCCACGACGAGCGCCAGCGACGATTTTTTCCAGATGGACGGGAATCAAAGCATTTATTCAGCGGGCAATCTGCTGGACAGCGACAACAACGGCGTCTTGGGCGGCTCGTCAACCGCGCCGGGCGGCGTCAATGTGCTGGCCTCGCCGTGGTCGCCAGTGACGGCGGACATTCCGGCATTTTCCACGGTTGCGGGTTATCGCTACGACGTTTCCGCCGCCGGCGCCTTGCCGCACGATCAAGTTGATCAACTGGTCGTCAAAGACGTGACTTCGCTCGGAACTTCCGGCCGGATGTGGGACAGCCAGACGGACACCGGCCTCGGCAACAACGGCTACGGCGTCATCAACAGCGGCATTCCCGCGACGGATTCCGACGGCGACGGAATGCCGGATTATTGGGAAAAAACCGTCGGCCTGAATTATTTGCTCAACGACTCCATGACCATTGCGTCCGACGGCTACGCGAACATCGAACATTATTTGAACTGGCTCGCAGCGCCGCACGCGCTCACGGCCACAAACACGGCCGTTGACGTGGATTTGTGGCAATACACCGGCGGTTTCACGAACGCGAGTCCGGTTTATTCCGTCAACAACGGGAGCAACGGAATTGTTTCGCTGAATGGCGACGGCCACACCGCGCATTTCACGCCCACGGCAAATTATTTTGGACTTGGCCGTTTCCAATTCAGTGTCGCCGCTTCCGACGGCAGCGCTTACACGAACACAGTGACCGTCGCCGTCGTGTCGCAGTCGCAATCTCAAACACAACCGGCCAATTTGATCTGGGTCGGCGACGGCGTGACAAATCTTTGGGCCGTGGCGGGCGGAACAAACTGGTTCGACGGCACAAATCTCGTCGCGTTCAACTCCGGCGACACCGTGACTTTTGACGACACCGGAACCAATACGCCAGCCGTCAATTTGAGCGGCTCGCTTTCCGCCGGGACTGTTTATGTTTTGTCGGAACAGGATTACACTTTTGGCGGCGGCGGATTTCTCGCCGGGCCGACGTCGCTGTTCAAGACCGGCAGCGGCCAGCTCACGCTTGACGCGACAAATAATTTCACCGGCGGCACGACCATCAACGAAGGAACAATCCAGGTTGGCGACGGCGTTTCATTCAACGGCGGCTTGAGCGGCAACGTGACGAACAACGACACCTTGATTTACGCCAACCCCGGCGCGCTCGCCAGTTCCGTCAACGTCACCGGCTCCGGCACGCTCACCAAAAACGGCGCGGGCGCGCTGACCTTGAGCGGCACGCAAACCTACACCGGACTCACGACCATCAACGCAGGCGCACTGACCTTCAGCGGAACATTGCCGCAAGGCGACATCACCAACAACGGCTCGCTCGTTCTTGCCACGAGCGGTTTTCCGACATATTCCAATGCCATTAGCGGCCCCGGCGGCGTGACGATGAACGGCTCCGGCGTGCTGACATTGGCCGGCACGAACACTTACACCGGCGGCACGACGAACGCCGGTGGCAGTATTTTTATTGCAAACAACAATTCGGTCGGCACTGGCCCGGTCTTTTACACCGGCGGCTATGTTTTTGTCGGCAATGGAGCCGTCGTCACAAACGATTTCACGATTCCCGGAAACGCCACGTCTGATTTGAGCATGGCCGGCACGAACAACAACACGGGAACATGGGCGGGCAATGTCGTCAATTTGGGCAGCAGCGCTCAATGGCGTCCGGGCAGCGACGGCGGCACGTTGATTTTCACGGGCAACGCGCTGTTGGGTGCAAGAAATTTCATCATGCCGCGAGGCACGTTGCAGATCGCGTCCAATGCCGTCATCAGCGCAACCGGCACGGCGACGGCTTTGGGGCGCGACGGCAGCAACGGAAATCGCAGCGCAAACGTGGTCGTCAGGGACAACGCCATCGTGACGTTCGGCGTTTGTTCGATGGGCGGCGGCGACCAGGGCGGCAACATCACCGTCACCATCCAGAACAACGCAATTCTTTCGTGCGGCGCGAATAATTTTGACCTGAACAACGTCAACCGTTCCACCGCCGTCACCACGCTCCGGCTCAACGGCGGAACAATGATTGTCGGCGGATTCACCAAGACAAAAACATCCCAAACCAACGTGATTGATTTCAACGGCGGCGTCTTGAAAGCCGGCGCGAACAATTCTTCGTTCCTGCCATTGCTTAATTTTTCCACAAACGCCGTGCAAGCCGGCGGCGCAATCATTGACGACGGCGGATTTGCCATCGCCATTGGCGCATCGTTGATTCACGATCCAGCGCTCGGTTCAACGCCCGATGGCGGATTGACAAAACTCGGCTCCGGCACGCTGACGTTCGGCACGCCGCAGACTTACACCGGCCCGACGGTCATCAGCAACGGAACCTTGGCGCTTTTTTCAACCGCCTCCGTCGGCTCCATTGCGAATTCCACGAACATTTTCATCGCCGGCGGAGCGTTGCTTGACGTTAGCGGACTTTCCAAACTCACGGTGTCGGGCAACCAGACCTTGTCCGGCTATGGTTCGGTGAACGGCAACGTCGTCGCGGGCAGCGGTTCGACGATTTCTCCCGGCCCGTCCATCGGCACGCTGACTTTCAGCAATTCGCTCACGCTTGCGTCCGGCAGCACGGCCATTTTTGAAATCAGCAAATCGCCTTTGGCCAATGATTCGGCAATTATTTTTGGCGCGCTGACCAACGGCGGCGCGCTCATCGTCACCAACATCGGCGGAACACCATTTGCGGCGGGCGACACTTTTCAACTGTTCAACGCGGCGAGTTACAGCGGAACTTTTTCAAGCGTGCAGCTTCCGGCGCTGCCCGCCGGCCTCGCTTGGAGCACAAATTCCCTGGACTCAAGCGGAACAATTTCCGTCGTCCTCAACGCCACGCCCGTTATCGGCTCGATTTCCATTTCCGGCAACGGCCTGACGTTCAGCGGCACCGGCGGCGTCGCCAATGCAAATTTCATCCTGCTCGGCTCGACAAACATTGCAACGCCTTTGACCAACTGGACGCCGCTGATCACAAACCAGTTTGACAGCAGCGGCAATTTCAACTTCACGAATCCGATGGGTTCCAACACGCCGCAAAGTTTCTATCTGCTGCAATTGCAATGATCAATTTCCCAGCGGCTTCGCGCTCGAACTGACCGGACTGGCGGGCATTTCAAATGTGGCAAGGGCGTCGGGATGCGCCGGGTTGAAATCCTTGAAATCATCCGCGATGAATTTCGCCAGCGGCAATTTGTCGTTTTTAATTCCTTCGACGACGCATTTCGCCAGTTCGTAACTGCCGTAATTATTATGGTGTGTGCCGTCCTGAAACGCCTTGCCCAAATCGTCGCCGAGCGCCTTGTAAAAAATGACGCTCATCGCGTTCAAATCAATCAGCGCGCAATTTTCGTCCTTTGCCACTTCGCGCACGGCGTCGGGATAACCCATGAGCGTCGGCGATTCGACGCCGGCCTTGCGCTCCATCGAAGTGACCAGAACCGGCGTGCCGCCGAGCGAGCGCGTCCGCTCGACGACTTTTTTCAAATCCGATTTGTAGACGTCCAGCGCGTTCGTCGCGTGATTTTTCATGTCGTTGTGGCCGAACTGGACGAACAGATAATCGCCCGGCTTCATCAGGCTGAAAATCTTTTCAAACCGCTGCGCGTGCAGCGAATCGGCAATTGTCTCGCCGGACTCCGCGTGGTTGGCAATCGCGATTTCCGGTTTGAAAAAACGCGGCAGCATTTGACCCCAACTGTTCCACGGCTCGGCGGGCTGGTCGCAAACCGTCGAATCGCCCATCAAAAAAACCGTCGGCACTTTGGCCGGTTCGATTTCAAGCAAACGCAAACTTGGATTTGTTCCGTTGAATTCCAAAGTCATTTTGTCGTCCCAATCCCAAATCTCCGTCGAAGTTTCGCGTGGTTTGAGATGAACATGATTGCTTTCCGAAATTTTTGGCGTGCGCAGATTCACGATGAACGTGCGCGACGCGGATTTTCCCGGCGCAATGTGAATTTTTTCGAGCATGAGCCGTCGCAATTCCGCTTTCACCGTCGTCGTGGATTCATTATCGCCGCCCAAAACGACGGTCACTTTGTAATTTCCTTCCGGCAATCTGGCGGAAAAATAAAATGGTTTTTCGCTGCCGGCAGAATTTTTTCCGGCAATAACAGTTGCGCCCGGCTCAAAACCAAAACCTATTCCTGGCGAATACAAATTTGTCGGCGCAATTTGAATCCAATCGGGCGATTTCGGTTTGCCGCCGCCGAAATCGAATTTGAAATCCGTTTGCGCAAAAAGATTCGGGGCGTTTGCGGTGAATGCGCATGAGGCAATTGCAATCAAAATGAAACGAAATTTTTTCATGGTTTGACGGTCTGTGAATTGGTGGAAATGTTTTCAGCCGATGGTTCGTAAGGCGCGATTGCGTTGCCCTTTTCCGAAAAATATTTTTCCAGCGGATTTTCCTTCAATCCTTTGAGCGCTGCGATGACACAAACGGCGTTCGTCTGCGCTCCGGCGAGACTTGTGTGCGGGCCGGCGCCGGCAACAAACAGCGCGTTCACTTTTTCCCGTCCCAATTCGTCGTATTTGCGCGCGATAATTTCGTTGATGTCGAGGAAAGGCGCGTTCACGGACTTGGCCGCATCTCCTGCCCAGCCAGCGGCGCTGTTGGTGCCGTTGCGTGCAGCCATACCATTGGTTCGCCAGATGTTGCGTGGAATCAAGGAGCAAATCATTGGCGTCGCACCTTTGGCTCGCGTGTCCGCGATCATCTGCTTTTCATAGCAGCCGAACGTGTGGACGACCTCGAATTTTTTCGTGACCAGATTGGTGATCGCCTGCGTCTCGTCGCCGCTGCCGTGAATTTCGCCGCGCGCGCGGCTCGCGTCGTTGACCGCGCCGCCGTTGGTGCCGAATTGCATGATGACAAAATCGCCGGGCTTCAACATCGCCAGCACGCGCGGCCACAGGTCGCGGTAAAACGTGCGGCTGGTCGTGCCGCCGCGCGCGCGGTTGACGACGTTTATTTTGCCCGTGTCAAAGAACGGCGCGATCTCGTCGCCCCAACCCCATTGACCGCCATCGCCACGTCCGCGACCGTTGCGCACGGTTGAATCGCCGATCAAAAAAAGCGACGGCAGATTCGGATTGGCCGGGACATTTTCCACGCGCGAGGTTCGCGCCAGAATGTCCGTTGGCGGAATTGCGGATTCATTGTTCATTTGCGCGACACTGTTGACCGGTGGCAGACCGCCGCTCAAAACAAGCGCGAGGCAAAGGATGAGTTTGGGCTTCATCATTGTAATTTTGGCATGGTCAATTTCATCCCGTCAATAATCATGTTTGGATTCTTGATGAGTTGCTGATTCGTCTCGCAAATCATTTTCCATTTGCTGGAGTCGCCGCAAAAAATCGCGCGATGCCGGAAAGCGCGCCGCCATCATCCACCGTGCCCACGGTATAAACCAGCGGCTTCTTACAAGCTGCTTTTTTGCGGGATTATGCCTTTGACAAACAATGGGGCAAAACTGGTAGGGCGGGCAGTCCTCTGCCCGCCGAACGCTTGGATTGACAAGAGGCGGCGCGCACGGAGTGACGCGCCCTACCCAGATTGTTTGTCATGTGCATAATCCCACTTTTTTGCATTCAGCGCGGTGTTAAAGCACGCCTAAACACGCATGACCCTGGATTTAGTCTGGGCTTCGGCTCGCTGCACTACCTCACGCAGCAGCCGGTGTGAAATTCAATTCTGACTATGCTTGACATCAGTCTGAATTCAGACTAAATTCAGCCTATGAAAATTGCCAGCCGTTCCCGCTCCAGAAAAACAAAGGTAAATTTGCAGTCGCAATTGTTCACCTTGAGCAACGCCAAAACATATCTTGGCCGCTTGATGGAAAAGGCGGGTCAAGGCGAGACGGTTTATATCGTCAAGGGACATCGCCGGTTTGTTTTGCAGGAGGTTCCAGAAATTGACCCGATTCCCATGCGGCCAGCCGGATTTTTTGCCAACGCTTACAGCAAGGTGGAAATTCAGGAAGAAAACCGTCTCGCCAAATCCTCGGTGATTCGCGCGCCGAAAGACCTCGAATAAATGAAACAATGGGACATTTTCATGTTTCCGTTCAGCAAGGAAAGACGGCATCCCGCCGTCATCATTTCCAATGACGAAACCTGCCAGAATCCCGACATTGAAGAAGTCAACGCGCTGCTGTGCACCTCGGCCAGGGTGAATCGCGGCGCGAAATCCACCGAGGAAGTTTTGGATGAGGCCGACGGGCTGGATTGGAAAACGCTGGTGCGTTGCGACAAAATTCATCTGCTGCCCAAGGCGCGCTTCGACAAAAAAAATGGCAGTGTCAGCGAGGAACACCGGTATTTGATTGCGCGGAAAATGGTGGAGGTGTTGCGGCTACCGATTCACCGGCGGTAGCATTTTGAAAATCCCAAAGGGATTTAATCACTCAGCCCGGCGTTGGCCGATGAAATCGGACTACGCCGGGTTGATGCAAAAAATGAAAATCAACCCGGAACGGGTTGAATCAAATCGGTGCGGATGGCGATGCAACCCTTTCAGGGTTGAAAATGTTTCGGTCGTTGACCCAGCGTAGCCGCTGCGCGTCAACGCTGGGCTGAATGATGGAATCCCGTTGGGATTCTGGTTGGCCGGCTCGCTGCACTGCCTCACGCAGCAGCAGCCGGGGTGATTTTTTCTTGATAAAATTTTTACTGGGCGCAAAGTTTCAAAAACTCAAATCACCATGAACCAGATTCGGTTTGAATGTCCGGGCTGCGGACAAACGATTGAGACGTCCGAGGAATCTCAATTTGAGCAGGTGAAATGCCCCACCTGCCAACATGAATTTTTCCCGGACAAAACCCGGCTCGTCCGGCCAGAGCCTGCTTCACCCACATCGCCGCCAATCCAGCAGCAGCACGCCACGAAACTTATCAATTGCTCCGCGTGCGGTTTGCAAATAAGTCCCCAAGCCACCAGTTGTCCGGGTTGCGGCCATCCGATTGCAAGGATTCCTGCGGCCATACCGCCCAACACAAGGCGAAAAGGTGCAGCCGTTTCAAGTTTAGTTTTAGGCATATTATCTTTGCTGTGTTTTGGCGTATTGGCGGGAATCCCTGCTATCATTTTAGGTCACAAAGCTCACAGTCGCGCGATAAAATTGCCTGATCAATATGCAGGAGGTGGCATGGCAATTGCCGGTCTCATTATGGGTTATATCGCCAGTTTGGTTTCCATAGCTTTAATATTTTATTTTGCGCTGGTCATTCCGAAACTCGTCGGACAAAGCGAACGCGCCCGCATCACGGCGGCGCAGGCCGACATCAACGGCGGCATCAAATCCGCGCTCGGCGAGTATGAAGTGGACAACGGATTTTATCCCAAGAGCCTGCAGGATTTGATCGTGCAGCCGGCCAACGCGAAGAACTGGCACGGGCCGTATTTCGATCCGCCTAGGTTTCCAACAGACCCGTGGGGCAATCCTTACATTTATTATTTTCCGGGCAAACACAACACCAGTTCCTACGACCTGCTTTCAGCAGGGCCGGACGGCAAGGAAGGAACCGACGATGACATTGGCAATTGGATGAAATTGACAGCAGAATGATGAGCAAAGCTAGGCTTTGAATTGATTAACCGCCTCGACGCAACGACCGCACAACGTCGGATGCCCAGCGTTCTGGCCGATGTCCATTTCCGTATGCCAACAGCGTTCGCATTTTTGGCCATCGGCTGGGATAACAAGAACAACATCAGTTCCGAATCCCGGATCAGGATAATCTCCTTGAGAAACGTTTAATAACTCTTCAAATTCTCGACGCCAGATTTTTTCTGCTTTGAATGAATCCGCAAGTGGTCCGGTTACAAGAACTCTTGCCTGCAATGCCTTTCCAATTTTCTTTTCTTGTCGCGCCGTTTCCAATTGAATCAAAGCTTTCTCGCGAAGTTTGAAGTAATTTTGCCAACGAGTTTTCTCTTCATTCGTCCGCGCAAATTTATTCGGCTTCCAATTCGCTTCGTGAACGGAATTCACATTTTTTCCCGGCACAAATTCCCACGCTTCGTCCGCCGTGAAGGCCAGGATCGGCGCGAGCATCTGGCACAGGCCGGTCACGAGACGATGCAGCGCGGTCTGCGTGGAGCGGCGGCGCGGCGAATTCGCGGCGTCGGTGTAGAGCCGGTCTTTGATGACGTCGTGATAGACGGACGAAAGTTCCACGGCGATGAACTGGCTGAGCTTTTGATAGACGACGTGGAATTCGTATTGGTCGTAGGCGGCGAGAACTTCGGCTTCGAGCTTCGAGAATTCGCCGAGAATCCAGCGGTCAAGGCCGGTCAGTTTTTCGTCGGGCACGGAATGTTTCGCCGGATCGAAATCGTAAAGGTTCGAGAGCTGGTAGCGCAGCGCGTTGCGAATGCCGCGATAGGTCTCGCCGACTTTGTTGATGCGTTCCTCGCTCACGACGATGTCGCTGCGGTAATCCTGCGACGCAACCCACAGCCGCACGACGTCCGCGCCGTATTTTTTGACGTAGGCTTCGGCGGTCTGCGGTTTTTCGTAAGCGCCCTGCTTGCTCTTGGAAATTTTCTCGCGGTCGGCGTCCACCATGAAGCCGTGCGTCAACACGGTCTTGAACGGCGCAGCGCCGTTGCCCGCGAGCGAGAGCAGCAGCGAGGATTGAAACCAGCCGCGATGCTGGTCACTGCCTTCCAAATACACGTCGGCCTGCCAATCCAATGCGGATTGCGGATTGCGGATTGCGGAATGGGAAAGCTCCTTGCGGCGCATCAAAACTGCGCGTGATGAACTGCCGGAATCAATCCACACATCGAGCGTGTCGTTGGATTTTGAAGCGGCTTCTGCGCCGTTCCAATTTACGGGCTTTACGAGCGTCCAAAGTTCGCTCGCGGATTTCTCAAACCAGATATTTGAGCCATGTTTCTCAATGAGGTCGGCGGCGTTGCGGACGATTTGCGCGTCGAGAATGGCATTTCCGTTTGCATCATAAAATGCCGGAATCGGCACGCCCCAAGTGCGCTGACGGCTGATGCACCAGTCAGGTCGCGATTGCACCGCACCCTTGATGCGGTTGACGCCCCAGTCGGGAATCCATTTCACGCGGTCAATCTCGGCAAGAGCATCTTGGCGAAATGACCTAGCCTCAGAAACGTCCGTGCTTAAAATAGTTGGAGCATCAATTTTGATAAACCACTGATCCATCGCGCGGAAGATAATCGGCGTTTTACTTCGCCAGCAATGCGGGTAGCTATGGTGATAATTCTCTTGATGCAATAGCGCGTGGCGCACGCGAAGTTCATGCAACACGGCTTCGTTCGCATCGCTCTTGCCATGTTTTTCCAGAATGGATTTGCCAACCATATCGGCGGGCATCTGTGCTTCAATCGGAAAATCATTTGTGTATGCCAAACGACCATCGTCATCCACTGGCGAATAAATTGGCAAACCATGTGCGCGGCCTAAATTGTAGTCATCCAAACCGTGACCCGGTGCAATGTGGACGAAGCCAGTGCCGGTGTCGCTTGTTACAAAATCAGCAGGGTATGCTTTACTGATGCGATTGCAGAATGGATGTTTGTATTTGAACTTCGACAAATCTTCGATAGATAGCGGTGTCTCGGTGTAATTCGTCCAGCCGCATTTCTGCGCAACGGCAGACAAAAGCCCGCGAAATAAAATAAAATTCTCTTCACCAACTTTCGCGGTGACATATTGAAGCTTTTCGTTGTAAGCGATGGCGAGGTTCGCGGGCAACGTCCACGGCGTCGTCGTCCAAATCACGATGAATGTGTTCGGCTGGCCGACGACGGGAAATTTCACGAACACGCTCTGGCTGACGTGATCTTGATATTCCACTTCCGCCTCGGCAAGTGCGGTGCGGCAGGGAATGCTCCAGTAAACCGGTTTTTTACCGCGATAGACAAAACCCTTGGCCACAATGTCCGCGAACAAACGCAGCTCGTCAGCTTCGTATTCCTTGTTCAACGTGAGATACGGATTTTCCCAATCGCCGAGGACGCCAAGGCGTTTGAATTGTTCGCGTTGGAGATCAATGTATTTGCGCGCGTAGGCTTCGCAGGCTTTGCGGATGGTTGCAGCATCGGCGGAATTGTCACCGGCCTTGCGCATTTCCTGCGAGACCTTGAATTCGATGGGCAGGCCGTGGCAATCCCAGCCGGGAATGTAGGGCGCGCTGAAACCACGCAGCGTTTTGTATTTAACGATGATGTCCTTGAGAATCTTGTTCAACGCCGTGCCGATGTGGACATCGCCGTTCGCGAACGGCGGCCCGTCGTGCAGGACGAATTTCAGCGCGTTCTCCTTATCGCGCTGCTGCTGGATTTTTTCGTAAAGCTGCGCGGCTTCCCATTTCTTGAGGCGTTCCGGTTCGCGCGCGACGAGATCAGCGCGCATCGCGAAGTCGGTTCGCGGCAGATTCAGTGTGTTTTTGTAGTCCGTCGCCATTTTTAGGAACGCAGACGGTAGCAGCGGGAAATTTGAGTGTCAACGAACGCGCGGGGCATTGGTTTGGATGAAATCGGGGCCATAAACAAAAAAACCGGGCCAAGCGGTCAGAAGATGACCGAGAGGCCCGGGGAATTTAGAATGAGTAACAACGTGGGATCACGGAGAACTCCAATTCGCGCCTGTTACCAAAACGCAAATCGAAAACCTAAATCAAAGATCAATGTCACAACCACCTCCAACAGCGTTGCAACTGTGGACAGTAAATCATAAGTGCTTATTTTTGTCAAACTATAATTTGAAAGTATTAGTAATACTGCTTTACTGGCGGCTTTTTGATTAGCGGGCTGTCCGCGAGGGTTGTTGTTGTCCGCATCGCAATTTTTAGCTGTCGAAGCCGCGAAAATTCCTGTTTACAGCGTGGTGTCAGTTGTTAGCATCCGTCCGTTAGCGCAAGCACCGCATGAAAAAAATCGAGGCCATCATCAAGCCGTTCAAGCTGGAAGAGGTGAAATCCGCGCTGGCGGGGCTTGGCGTGCAAGGTTTGACCGTGATCGAAGCGAAGGGTTTTGGACGGCAAAAGGGACACACGGAAATTTATCGCGGCAGCGAATACGCCGTGGATTTTTTGCCGAAGATCAAAATTGAACTGGTGATCGCCGACGCGCAAGTTGACTCCGTGATCGAGGCGATTGTCAAAGCGGCCAAGACGGGAAAGATCGGCGACGGAAAAATTTTTGTGAGTCCGGTGGAAAAAGCCGTCCGCATCCGCACCGAAGAGACGGGTGAGCAGGCGGTCTGAACGAAATTTGCAAGAGTTGCAAAACAAAATGACCTTGATTTTATTGGCCGGAAAGCCGCTGTGAATAACTTGCGAACAAAAGTTAATATGTTGTTCTAGGAACTTTCGGCTCAATCGCATAAAAACGCTGACGCTGATTGAAGATATTTCGGGCGTTTTATCATTTTGGTTTTGGAATGAACGATGGTGAAGAATTGAAATTTTTTAACAATCTGTAAATCAACGATTTATATTTAATTCTGAATGAAAATTTTGGCGAAAGAAACTGAATCAGCGGCTGGTTTCCAAGAGCAGCGGGCTTTCAGAAAAATGGACACCTGCAAAAACGGGCGTAAAGCGCTTGTTTCATGGCTAGGTGAATAACGACGGATTTTTGACGGAACACAAATGCAGCTTTCAGTGGAAAAAATCTGGAATTCGGCGCAGGAGCAGCTTCGCTCCAAGTTGAGCCGCGACACCTACAACATGTGGTTCGCGCCGCTGCGCGCGAGCGCGATTGACGGCGGCCATGTCACGCTGGAGGCGCCCAACGAATTCTGCGAAGTCTGGCTCAAGGACAACTACATCAGCCTCTTGCAAGACGCCATCGGCATCGCCGCCGGAAAACAGTTGCAGATCAAATTCAAAATTTCGGCGACGCCAACCGCCGCGCCCGTTTCCGCGCCGACGCGCGCCACCTCAAAAACCAAAACTTCCGAACCGGCGCATGAACGCGTTTCAGCCGGCGGCGACAATTCTTTCAATCCAAAAAACACGTTCGAGACATTTGTCGTCGGCAACAACAACAATTTCGCCTACGCCGCCGCGCTCGCCGTCGCGCAGGCGCCCGGCAAATCCTACAATCCGCTTTTTCTTTACGGCGGCGTCGGGCTTGGCAAGACGCATTTGCTCCACGCCATCGGCCAGCACGTCGCCGCGAACAAAAAAGGCGCGCGCGTCGCCTATTTGTCGTCGGAAAAATTCACCAACGAATACATTGACGCGATCCAGAACAACAAGCTCGCCGCATTCCGCAAAAAACACCGGCAGATGGACGTGCTGCTGATTGACGACATCCAGTTTCTCGCGGGCAAAGAACGAATCCAAGAGGAATTTTTCCACACCTTCAACGCGCTGCACGAATCGCACAAGCAGATCGTGCTGACCTGCGACCGTCCCGCCAGCGAAATCCAGAATTTGGAGCATCGGCTGGTTTCCCGTTTTGAATGGGGCTTGGTCACGGATTTGCAGCCGCCGGACATCGAGATGCGCCGCGCCATTCTCAACAAGAAAGCGCAATCCATGGGCGTGACGCTGGCCGAAGACGTGCTGGATTTTCTGGCCAACCGCATCCGCACCAACGTTCGCCGTCTCGAAGGTGCGCTCATTCGCGTCGCGTCCTACGCTTCGCTCACCGGGAAAAAGTTGAGCATCGAAGTCGTCGAAAATCTGCTGCGCGAAATTCTCCACGAGGAAGGCCGCCTGTCCATCAGCGTCGAAGTCATCCAGAAAAAAGTCGCCGAACATTTTGACATCCGCCTCGCCGACATGACCAGCAAACGCCGCCCGGAAAACATCGCTTTTCCGCGCCAGATCGCCATGTATCTCACACGCCAGATGACCGAAAGTTCCCTCAACACCATCGGCGAAGCCTTCGGCGGACGTGACCACGGCACGGTGCTGCACGCCTGCCGCCTTGTCAAAGACCGCATGGAAGTGGACGCCAACGTCCGCCAGGTCGTCAGCTATTTGGAAAAGCAACTCGCGCGCTGATTTTCCGCGCTCGACACTCGGCCTTCGACTTTCGACAATCGCATCATGCCTGTCATCGAAGTCAGCAATCTCACAAAAGCGTTTCGCACTTACAAAAAGCAGCCGGGATTTTCCGGTGCGATCAAAGGACTTTTTCGGCGCCAATACGAACAGACCGTCGCTGTCAACGAAGTCAGTTTCAAGATTGAACCCGGCGAACTCGTCGGTTTTCTCGGCCCGAACGGCGCGGGCAAAACCACCACGCTCAAAACACTCGCCGGTTTGCTTTATCCGACGAGCGGCTCCGCGAAAGTTCTCGGCTACACGCCGTGGGAACGCGACGACGGCTATCGCCGCCAGTTCGCTCTCGTGCTCGGCCAGAAAAACCAGCTTTGGTGGGATTTGCCCGCGCGCGAATCGCTGGAACTGAACGCAAAAATTTACGGCATTCCAAAAGATCGCTTCGAGCAAACCGTTGGCGAGTTGACCGAATTGCTCAATGTCAAAGACAAGCTCAATGTCAGCGTCCGCGAACTTTCCCTCGGCGAACGCATGAAAATGGAACTCATCGCGTCGCTGTTGCATCAGCCGAAAGTTCTTTTTCTTGACGAGCCGACGATTGGGCTGGACGTGACTTCGCAAAAAACCGTCCGTGATTTTATTCGCCACCACAATGCCGAACAAAAAACAACGATTTTGCTCACGAGCCATTACATGGCCGACATTCAAGCACTTTGCCAGCGCGTCATCATCATTGATCACGGAAAAATTTTCTTTGACGGAAAATTGAGCGAAATTGTGGATCGCTTCGCTGATTTCAAGCTCGTGACGATTCAATGCGAAAAGGCGAACGAACTTTCGGCGGAGAAATTAAATCAATACGGCGAAGTCACGGAGCAAATCTCCGGCGCAATCACTTTCAAAGTCAAACGCGACCGCGTGATTTCCGTTTGCAAATCTTTGCTTGATGATTTGCCCGTGACTGACATTGATATTCAGGAAGTGCCGATTGAGGATGTCATCCGCCAAATTTTTGCGCGATAATTTATGGATCAATTTTTACAAGGTGCGATTGAGGAAGCAAAAAAAGGACTGGCCGAAGGCGGAATTCCCATTGGCTCGGTCTTGGTTTGCGATGGAAAAATCATCGGGCGCGGGCATAACCAGCGTGTGCAGCATGGCAGCGTGATTCATCACGCGGAAATGAACTGCCTTGAAAACGTCGGACGGCTCAAGGCGTCGGTTTATGCGCGCTGCGTTTTATATTCCACGCTTTCGCCGTGTCCGATGTGCAGCGGCGCGGCGTTGCTTTACAAAATTCCGCGCATCGTCGTCGGCGAGAACAAAACGTTTCAAGGGCCGGAAGAATACGTCCGCTCGCAAGGCGTGAAAGTGGAAGTGCTGCAAGACCCGGCGTGCATCCAGCTTATGCGCGATTTCATCAAGGCCAGGCCGGAACTTTGGAATGAAGATATTGGCGTGTGATGTCGCAGGTTATTAGCAGAACCTGAAAAAAACTTTAGATACAAGTCCGTGCGTCTGAAGTTTCTTAACAAAATTGACAACCAACTTGTTTGTTTGGTCAATAAAATTGGTATTCGCAATAATTTCTTGAATCCCACAGGCATCAAAAAATATTTTTTTAAGACCTGCCCTCTGTTTTGCCGTGACTTTGAAGCGCTTTACCTCACCAGCCATTTCAAAATAGCCTGAATGAAGTATTGTATTACGCTTATTTTCACACTCATTAAGCTGCAAAGCAAGTCGGTGAAGCTCTTCCAAGAGTTTCTGATCTTTAATTCTCAACTTACCAACTGAAACAAGGCCCGCGACAACTCTAGCAAAGGACATTTCTGAAACGATGCACCAGCCAACATCATAATCTTGGTTTATTAATTCAATCAACAAAATGCTTGTTATCAATTCCAAAGATTGAAATTTAACTACGAATTTGCCAATTGGCTCGTAAGCATCTTCGACTTTCATAATTACGAACTACGCCGCCTCCGCGTCCTGCTTCCGTCTTACAATCGGCTGGCTTTCGCCGCGCACGACTTGGCGCGTGATCTTGACGTGGGCGATGCTGGCGTTGTCCGGCGCGTCGAACATCACGTCGAGCATCAGCTTCTCGATCAGCCCGCGCAACGCCCGCGCGCCCGTGCCTTTTTTCAGCGCCTGCGCCGCGAGCTCGCGCCGCGCGTCGGGCGTGAATTCCAGTTCCACGCCTTCCATCGCCATGAGCTTGGCGAATTGTTTTGTCAGCGCGTTCTTCGGCTCGGTCAAAATGGAAACCATCTGGTCCTCGGTCAATTCCGCGAGCGTCGTGACGATCGGCAACCGCCCGACGAATTCGGGAATGAATCCGGCGTTCAGCAAATCTTCCGGCTCGACGTGCGATAACATTTCATCGCGCGCTGCGTGCGAGGAAGTTTTATACGTTTCGCCAATCGCGCTGAAGCCCATCGTGTGCCGGCCGAGACGGCGTTGGACGATTTTTTCCAAACCGGTGAACGCGCCGCCGCAGATGAACAAAATGTCCGTCGTGTCCACGCGGATGTATTCCTGCTGCGGATGTTTGCGTCCGCCCTGCGGCGGGACGTTGCAGACCGTGCCTTCAAGGATTTTCAGCAACGCCTGCTGCACGCCTTCGCCGCTCACGTCGCGCGTGATGGACGCGCTTTCCGACCGGCGCGCGATCTTGTCAATCTCGTCAATGTAGACGATGCCGCGTTGCGCGCGCTTCACATCGTAATCGGAATTTTGCAGGAGGCGCAAAATAATATTTTCCACGTCTTCGCCGACGTAACCGGCCTCGGTCAACGTCGTCGCGTCGGCAATCGCAAACGGCACGTCGAGAATTTTCGCGAGCGTGCGCGCGAGCAAGGTTTTTCCCGAACCCGTCGGCCCGATCATCAAAATGTTGCTCTTCTCGATCTCAACTCCGGCGTGCGGATCAACGCGCGCGGATTTCGCTTCGTCATTTTCCGGCGCGGCTTCCGGCTGGATGCGCTTGTAATGATTGTGGACGGCGACGGCCAGAGTTTTTTTTGCCGGTTCCTGCCCGATGCAATAAAGGTCAAGCTGGCGTTTGATTTCCGCCGGCTTGGGCACGGTGAACTTCGGCTGTTTTTTCTCGGCCTGAACCTGTAGCTCGCGGTCGAGGACATTTTTGCAAAGGATGATGCAATTGTCGCAGATGTAGACGCCCGGGCCGGAGATGAGCTTGCGGACTTCCGCGTGCGACTTGCCGCAGAAACTGCACATCGTGATGTTGGTCGGGCGCGCCATTTTAATTTATGATTTAGGTTTGGCTTCCGGCGGAAGCAAGTTCAGCACGAAATTATAAATCAATTCGGCGTATTGCAACGCTTCATTAAATTCTGCGGGTTTGGGTTCGACGGCAAAAGTGGCGTTGGGATAACGAAACCGCGTGGCATAAGGAGTCAACGCATCGGCGGCGTCCGCCAATTTTTTGAAACTGGAATCAATCTCACCTGCCAAATCAGCCAACACTTCGATGTCGTGGGTTTTTTCGTAAGGCTTTCCGTGAAAAACCAGAAAGGCTTTCACGGCTTTTTCCGCTGACTGCTGGCAGTGATAAACAGCGATGTCGTAAAAGGGCGGCTCGCCATTCGCAGCACGCCGCGCGGTTTCCAAGTCGCGCCACGACTTGATCATCCATGCCTGCGCTTCAGAAGCA
>DASXED010000083.1:0-32647 GCA_036490295.1 Verrucomicrobiia bacterium
ATTAGGATTCTATTGGAAAAATGGAGAATTGAGTTCAACCGTGCTTTACGAACATTTTTACGATGACATGAGAATTTACTATCAAGGCGCGAACGGATATATCGCAAAAAATCAAAAGCAAGAATCAGTAGCTGATTTTGAATATGTAAAACCACTTTTCACAGCACTGGAAAAAGTTGAAGCGAAAAGGACTCAACGGCAGGTATCCGATTCCATTTCGGACACGAACGCTTATCTGGACGACCTCAAGTCTGAAATGGAATTGGATTCAGACGCTTCCAAAAAATAATTTTACTTTTCAAGCCGCTTCTAAAAAACAAACCTTCGCGCACCATTGCCCGATTTTTTCCTTGATGGCGTCGCGCACTTCGCGGGTCTTGGCCAGTCTTTCCGCGCCTTGAAAAGCGGACGGGTCGGGAAAACTCCAGTGCAGCCGCGTGGTGGCGCCAGGAAAAATCGGGCAGCGTTCCGCGCTCGTTTCATCGCAAACCGTGATGACGTGAGAAAATAATTTGTTCGAATTCAAAAATTCCGAAACCGATTTCGTTTTGTTGCTTGAAATGTCAATTCCAACTTCCTGCATCGCCTCGACGACGGTTGGATTTAATTTTCCCGGTTCAAGCCCCGCGCTATGCGCTTCAAATTCGTCCCCGCAGATTTGATTTAGGAACGCCTCAGCCATCTGGCTGCGCGCGCTGTTGTGGATGCAGACGAACAAAACTTTTTTCTTCATAATTTTACGATGCGGTTTCGGGTTTCAGTTTGGTGCAGCACTCTTTTTCGCGCACGCAGCGGCAAGCGAACATCGCGGCGACCGCGCCGAGCGGCGGCGCGGTGAGATAAATCCACAGATGCTCGAAATGGCCGGAGACGAGCGCGGGCGCGAGCGAACGCGCGGGATTCATGGACGCGCCGCAAACCGGCCCGGCAAACATCGCTTCGAGCGCGATGACCGCGCCGATGGCGATTCCCGCCGTGACGCCTTTTTCCTTCGCGCCGGTCGAGACGTTGAGAATTGTCAGCATCAGAAAAAATGTGAGGACGGCCTCGAGAATGAACGATTGCATTTCCGAACCGGCTGGCAGCGTCGCGCCGAGCAATTTATTTTCGGGAAAAAGAAATCGCAGCAACGCACTCGCGAGGATTGCGCCGATGAATTGGCTCGTGATGTAAGGAAACACATCGCGCCCTGGCAATCGTCGAGCCGCCCAGAAGCCGATGGTGACGGCTGGATTCAAATGCGCGCCAGAAATGTCGCCGACGGTGTAAATCATCGCGAGCACGATTAACCCAAATGTCAGCGCAATGCCGACGTGCGTGATCGCGCCGCCGCTGACTTGGTCAATGATGATTGCGCCCGTTCCAGCAAACACGAGTGCGAATGTTCCGAGAATTTCAGCGAAATATCTTTTCATTTGGATTTTATTTCCGTTGACGGCAGCGTGAAGGAAAACGTCGCGCCTTTGCCGAGTTCGCTTTTCACCCAGACTTCGCCGCCGTGCGCCTGCACGATGTGTTTCACAATTGAAAGTCCCAGACCCGTGCCGCCCTGGTCGCGCGAGCGCGCCTTGTCCACGCGATAAAATCTTTCAAACACGCGGTCGAGCGCTTCGGCGGGAATTCCCGGCCCGTCGTCCTGCACAAAAATTTCCAGCCTGCCGTCGTCCAGTTTTTTCCCGCCGACAACGACTTTGCCTTGCGCGCGTCCGTATTTGATGGCGTTGTCCACGAGATTGGCGAGGACTTGTTCCAGCCGGTTCACGTCTGCCGTCGCAGTCAATTCCGGCAATTCATTTACGAGTGTCAAATTTTTATTTTCTGCGGGCGGTTTCAAATCGGAAAATATCTTTTCAACGAGCGGACGCAATTCAACCGGCTGCAAATTCAATTTGATCCGTTCGGATTCGAGCGCGGAAATCGTGAGCAAATCCTGAATCAACAAATCCAGCCGCTGCGTGTTGCGCTCGATGATTTTCAGGAAACGCTCGGCGACTTCGGGATTGTTGCGCGCGCCGTCGAGCAAAGTTTCGACATAGCCTTTGATGAGCGAAAGCGGCGTGCGCAATTCGTGGCTGACGTTGGCGACAAATTCCTCGCGCGTGCGTTCCAATTGTTTCAACCGCGTCAAATCGTGGAAAACCAGAATCGTCCCTTCGCGTTCGCCGGCGGAATTGGTGATGACGGCGGCGTTCACTTGCAGCCAGCGTTCGCTCAATTCCGGCAGCTTCAATTCGTAATTGAAAACCTGCTGCTCGGCCTCGACGCGTTTGACCAATTCATCCAGTTCGTGAAAACGCAATGCTTCCATGACTGTCTTGCCGCGCAACTCGATCTTGATGCCGAAAAGATTTTTGAATGCGCGGTTGGCGAGATAAATTTTCCGGTTGCGGTCGAGCAACAGCAAACCTTCGAGCATGGAATTGAAGAGAACCTGCTGCTGCGCCTTGGCGTCAATCGTCGTCTGCTGATGTTTGTGTTGGTATTCTTCCAACTCGGCGACTTGCCGCCGTGATTGCGCGCGCAATTTTCTCCGCCACCAGAAATCCAGCGCGATGATTGCGACAATCAGAAAAATGGAAACAAAAAACCACACGGGAATTATTTAACCACGGATGAAACACAGATTTTTATTCACGGAGCGCACGAAGATATTTTTCATCTGTGTTTCATCTGTGAAAATCTGTGGCCAAAAATTATTCGACAAAGCGATAGCCGACGCCGCGAACCGTGTCCAGATGCTTCGCCGCCGCGCCGAGTTTTTCGCGCAACCGCCTCATGTGCGTGTCCACCGTGCGCGTGTCAATCAGGCTGTCGTATTCCCAGACATCGCGGAGCAGATGGTCGCGCGACTGGACGCGCCCGGCGCGTTGCGCGAGGACGGTGAGCAATTTGAATTCCGTCGCCGTCAGTTCAATCGCCTTTCCTTTCCAACTTGCAATGTGGCGCGGCAAATCAATCAACAAATCGCCGAAACGCATCTGGTCTTTCGGTTTTTCCTCGGATGCGCCGCGCGCAAGGATTTTTTTGATTCGCAGAAGAAGTTCGCGCGGGCTGAAAGGTTTCGTCAGGTAATCGTCCGCGCCGAGTTCGAGGCCGAGCACGCGGTCAATCTCCGCCGCCTTCGCCGTGAGCATGATGATCGGGACGCGCGCCGTGGCCGGGTCGAGCCGCAAGACTTTGCACGCTTCGAAGCCGTCCATTTCCGGCAGCATCACGTCGAGGACGATCAAATCCGGCGGCTGCGCGTGCGCTTTCTTCAAAGCCTCCGCGCCATCGGCGGCGGTGCTGACGGCGTAGCCGGCCTGCTTGAGATTGAACTCGACCAGTTCAACCGCCTCCGGCTCGTCGTCCACAACTAAAATCCGTGGCTTCACGCGCGAATCATGGCACGCGCGAATCCGCCGCACAATTTCAATTCGGCGACAAAAATGCTACAAGCGTGTGACAATTGTGTGACGAAAAACTTGCGCGCGAAAAGTGCTGCGGCTAAAAAACTGAAATTGCTGGCCGGCGGGAATTTTGAAGACAGGCAAGGCCTGAATTATTTCATGTTGAACCGTTTGCGGGTGCGAACATAAATCAAAACTCCGTTGCCGAGGAAAAGCAACGAAATGGCTGAAGGTTCGGGAACGCTTAAAGAAACCAAATTCCAGTTGGCTTGTGAAGAGGAACCTTGAAATTCACCCCAAGTGAGACCCCAACCTGAACTTGCATATCCCACGTCTCCGGTAATGTCATTAAGCTCTTGTATGCCATTTACCCAAAGACTGGCCGTGTCGGTCGCATCGCTATAAACAAGTTCATAATTGTTGTAAGTGGAGCCTGCGCCGGTTAAAGTAAATACAGGGCTCGAATTGCCCGTTTGGACGGTAGGGTCACCATTGGAGTTAATGCCAAAATCCAGAAAGAATCCACCTTCAGAACCGGCAATAAATTCGACTCCGATAGCGCCAGAAGATTGAATTAAACGAACTGTCGTTGAAAGCGACCAGTTCGCACCCGTAGTTTCCGATTGCTGCTGTGAAGTTAGAGTTTGTGAATAATAGGCTGGAGCACTGTTTGTGGTGTGGATCATCCAAGCATTCATTCCAAGGTCACCTGTAACGGGGCCAAACAAAGCACTCGGACTGGGGCCTGTAAATCCTTCATTAATTGGATTATTATCTCCCGAATGTTGAATAATGATGCCCTGACTGTCTGCGGAAATAATCGCCAAAAACATAATTATTATTGTTAGATAATAGCTTTGTGTTTTCATAAAAATAGTGTTTTTACTGACATGCGTCTGGAGCGTAAAGCATATTGAGGATGGCTGTTTCGACATCACTGTCGCTTGAATAGTAATCTAACTGCGAATACCAACCACAAGAGGTGGTGGAGTAATCCTGCATTATAGGTGTTGCATAACTATCGGTGGAAATTTGAATGGCATTAATATGAACATTATTAGTAGCCGCTTCCAATGCACGTTGATGAGCATACGACGCATACATTGGATCATAAGATGGATTGTCATACTGATCTTGATCCGCGTCACAGAAACCGCTTGGTGGCGCGTCCGTAATCAAAACAACCAACTTTTTAGCATTGGAGTGGAAAGCAGGCGTG
Organism: Verrucomicrobiia bacterium; assembly: GCA_036490295.1. Taxonomy (GTDB): domain Bacteria; phylum Verrucomicrobiota; class Verrucomicrobiia; order Limisphaerales; family UBA11358; genus UBA11358. Next base: position 4,609 of record DASXED010000083.1, read on the forward strand.
AAGTCTCCGATTTGTAGTGTTGCAGGGTCGGGGCCGTCTGGCGGAGGTGAAGGGCGTATGCAATCATAGTCATTTACTGCTTGGCTTACGGCAAGTGCGCGCACCACGGTTTCGAGGCATTTATCGGTGCTTTCAGGTGTATTGTTGCCATAAGGATCGCCTAAATCCGGTAGAGCATTCACTGCATCTTCAAATGCACTACGATTATTCGACGCGAAATTGACGCGCACATTGACTTGATCATTGTCAGGTGTAACTAATGCCAAGCGATAGTTTCCACCCGAAGAGGCAACGATATAATCCAGAGTGTTATCTATTGCATCCTGAATTGCTGAAATGACATCATCCATCGATCCGGTATTATCAATGATGAAGACGACATCCATGCCGTTCGTGCCTGAAGATGGGGGCTGACAGGCCATGATTTGGGCTTCGGTAGAATACGGCGCTTTGCCAGGCACCGGAACGAATGCCGGATAAATGGTGCCGGTGTTTGAATCTTGATACTCGAATGTCACCACATAGTAATAAGTAGTTCCTGGGAGAACTGTCATGTCAAGATACGAATTTTGAGAAGCGTTCACGGTGGCAATCGGATCACCATAGGGGCCGCCTGAACTTGTGGCGCGGTAGATTTTGAAATCAAGTATGCCAAAGCCATCGGTATTTTCATCCTCCATTAGCTGGACGATGCTATCCAGACTCCAATTGAGGAGAATGCCCGGCCCGGTCGGATTGCATTGCGCCGTGAGCGTCGGCCCGCCCACGACAAAGATTGTGACCTGTCCGTCTGAACATTGGGAATTCCAGGTGCCATCGCTCACGGTAAAGTTGAATGTGTCCGGGCCCTCGTATCCGGTTTTCGGCGTGTATTGCACAGCACCTGTGCCGGAACCGGGAGTCACCGTGCTGCCGCTTACTTGTGGTCCGCTTGTTATTGTATATGTCAAGGGATTGTCCTCGCACTGATCGTTATCCTGTGCCGTCAAGGTCAAATTGATCGCTTGATTGACGCCGGTCATCGCCGTTTGTGATTGCGGACATAGATTGGCGTCGCCCACGGTGATGTTGACGGTGCCAACATCGGAATTGCCACAGCTATTGTTCACCTGAAATGTAAAACTATCTGTGCCGGTAAAATTTGGATCACTCGGAGTATAGGTAACATTCGGAGACGTGCCGCTCAACATTCCATGAGCGGGTGGCGTGAGAACAACGGGCGTATTAACTGTCAATCCGCAATCATCATTTCCACCCAAAGAAATATTTAACAGCGTATTTTTGCACGTTTGCGCCGGCGTAGGATTATAATAAGCATGAACGGCATCAGCCACCGTCACCGTGACGGTATCCGGGTCGGAGTATAAATAGCCGTTATAAACTTTGTAGGTAAAGGTATCTTCGCCTTCGTAGCAGGAATTGGGAGTGTAGCCGAAATTTCCATAAGCATCGTAGCCAAGAGTCCCATGCGTAGGTTGTAAGACGACAATGTAGCTTACCGGCCATCCAAATCCATTGTAATCTTCTCCGCACAGACCGAAAAAGTTATTCGGGCAAATCTGTTGATCAGTGGTGCAAGCAATCGGGGCTGAAAGGATGGAATAATGATAGCCGATGTCCACCGTGCCAGTATCCGGGGTTTGGTTCTGCTGTGTGGTGAAATAGTAGGATAAACCGGCGTCGTCCGCCGAGCGGCTTCCGTGATCCACCAAAGCGAACAGATCGCCGCTGCCGGAATTGGGATAATAAAAATCGCCCAATGGCCCGGCCTGATAGTCCGCAGTCAGACCTGTCTGGTTACCACTTCCGCCCAGAGAATTGACTGTGCCAGACGTAAATCCGTTGTTGGACAAGGCCGTGGGACCGCCGTTATCAAGATATTGAGCTGCGCCGTCAAACAAATTGTCTTTTACAGGCCATGTCGTCTGTCCCGGAACGTTCACCTCATAACTTATCTCCAATTCGCCGCCCCTGAACAGATTGTTATAACAGTTGAACGCAACTGGATAATGACTGTAGTTATACTCATAGTAAGACGAAATCTGGAACATGCTTCGAAAAATGAGATTATTGATCAGGCTGATTGTCTCCGCGCCGCCGGGAGCAAGATTGGCGTTAAAAGCTCCGCGCAACCAGCAGTTCTGGAAGAGAATATTTTGAAATGGCGGAATGCCCGAGCCGCTCAACAGGATGTTTCCCGTTCCGCCCTGGCCCATGGAAAAATCCGTGAACTGAAATTGCAATTGACGCGAAGCATCCGTGCCGGTGTTGAACAAAATAAACACACTGCCGCCCGCCGGCGTCTGCTCCTGCACATTTTGGCAACTGACGATCTGATTCATTAGATATGGATAACCCGTGCTGAAAACCTGTCCGTCATTTTGGGGAATTAATCCCTCGCTGCCTTCAATTCCTATTGCCACGCCGTAATGCAAGTATAATGAAGCGCTTAAGTTCACATTTTGGATGATATAATCTAAAACAGGATAGTGGTAACCCAAATCTGGTATGTCGGCATCCGCCAGGCCGCGAGGATACAAATCAACTTCAGACGACAAGGTTACGTTGGCATAGGAAGTATTATCCGGCGGATAGGTGGTTCTCTGATGCAAAGCGGAGAGAAGCAGTGGATCAATGTTCAGTGTGCCGGCGTTCCTAAAAGGGTAGTCATTAGCCAGATAATAATTTCCGCCGCCGGCAGTTTGAAAGGGATTTGAAGAAGTTGTCACCGGATCTGCGCCAAAAGCCGTGTTGTTATAGAATCCATTGTTGCCGCCGGTAATGCCGGATGGATTGGGATTGGGATTGGCAAACTGTGAAACATTGGCAATGATGCAGTTCGTCACTGCAATAGTCGCCTCGGAATCATCCACTTCAACGAAGGCCGGGCCGCCGTCGGCGGTCACATTTTCGCAAATCAAACTTGGACCATAAAGGTAGATTGCCGCATCAGAATCATCAGCGCCGGAAAAATTCTTGGAGATGAGCGTGTTAAAAAGTCCGATATGATAACTGGCAACTGCGACATCTCCATTTAGAAATTGACAGTTCGTGACGTTAACTAAAGAACTGTCATAATCATCCTCTTCAATGGCCAAATCATAGTAATTGAACCGCAAATCATGAAGAGCGAGGCTTGTAGCATAGAGAAATAGAGGAAATTGCACGTCGTATGGTTGCGGGGAACCGTCAGAGCCTGTAATGGTTGCGCCCACCGAATTATCATTTACGGATGTGAAAATCCCAGGACGGTAAGCATCCGTTTTACATACGACAGTTCCGCTTTCGCCAATTATAATTTGGGGGCCAATCCCGCCCGCTATCTTGATAACTGTTCCTCCTTCAATTGTGGTAACGCCTGAAACCTCAAACATTCCGCTAACATAATAGGTTGTATCGCCTTGGAAAGTATAATCGCCCACGCTGCCATTGACGGTCATATAATCTAAAACCAATCCTTGTTTTGGCGTCAACTTTGCCAGTTTCATTTTCTTTTTTGTTGTCGCAGCCAATTTCGGCGATGGCAGCAGCCGCTTGGCTGAAACAATGTCAAGAATGGAATTTTTTGCGGGCTTCATGGTCGTTGCCAGTGGCCTCGGCAGTTGGTTCAACTGGTTCAATATCGCCGACATTTTCACTTCTTCCACCAGAATTGTTCGTCCATCCACCGTTGTCCATTGCTTGCTGACTCGTATTCCGTCCAATGGGTTTTGCCCGACTGCAAAAGCCTTGCCCGGAACCATCTTCATCGCGCCAAAATCCAGAAATTGATCGGCCATTTCATCGGCGGAAGGAATTTGATTTGTGGCGATAGTGATGTTCGGCGTCGGCGTGGAATCAAATTCGGTCAACACCTGCAACACGGTCGAAGCGGAATTGAGTCCGAACGCTTCCGGCGTCGGCGGCGATTCTTCCAAAATCACGTCCTGCTCGAACGATCCCCGCCGATAAGTATAACGCACATCCGCGCCGATGCCGTCAAACGCATTCGCGTAAATCACCTGATTGCTGCTCACAATCTGTCCCTGACAATCTTTCACTTGCGCAATCATTACGCTTTTGCCGCTGGCAGTATCCAAGTAACTCAAACCGAGAATGTGGCTTTTCAATTCCTTGCCGTCGGGCGTTTGCAGGTCAATCGCTCCGGCAGTGTTTAGGTTATTCGCAAAAATGACTTTATGCTGGCCGTATTGCGCAATCGCTCCACCCGCGTAACCATCAATCTCTTCTTTGGATTCGTTCCATTGATTGCCCGCCCAATAATTCAGTCCCGACGCCAATTCGACATAAGCCGAGTTAGTCTGAAGTATTATATTGCCCTGCGCATCGGTGGTTTGAATGATTTTCTGCCAGTTGCGATAGTTCGCCCCGCGTTCACTGACTTGATAGCCGACGACCTTCCCGGCTGGCGGCTGGCTGGAAACCGGCGCGGACGCTGCGGTTGAATTGATTGCCATTTGCGCCTGTGCCAAAACCGCCAGAAAACAGGCAAACGTTAAAATAAGAATTTTCTTCATGTTTTCAGAGTTTTCAGAAAATTACTCAACTGTCCGGGATTTTGCGGGAAGCATCCAGCCGTTGCGGGACAACACAATGACCAGGACGGAAAAGTAAGAAAACCATTTCCGCAACCTGCTGACGCGCTTGCCTGTCGTCTTTGGTTCATGTCCACCCGCTCAAAGCAATTCTTCTTTGAGATAAGCTGGCTTAAGTGACTTGAGGATAAATAAAGCTAAATTAAATTGCAAGAATTTTATATTCACAATTTCCGGCAATCACTTTGTGCTTCACGGGAAACGCTTTGTTCAATAACTTTGCCCAATGAACCTCGCCGCCGCCTTTTCAAAATGTGCAGAGAAACACGCGCAAAAAACCGCCGTCTATTTTGGCGAAAAGGAAGTTTCCTACGCCGAACTTCTCGCGCAATCGCAAGCTGTCGCCGCGCAATTGCAAAATAATCCCGGCGTCAAGCCCGGCGACCGCGTCGGCATCTGGCTGAAAAACTGCCCGGAATTTGTCACGAGTGTTTTTGGAATTTTGCAGGCGGGCGCAGTCGTCGTGCCGATCAACAATTTTCTCAAGCCTGCGGAGGTTGCTTATATTTTGAACGACGGCGGCATTGACGTTTTGATTTCCGACGCGGAATTAAGCGCGCATTTTTCTGAATTAATTGCAGCGCGTCCGCGACTGAAAATTTTCAAGGTCGAAGAATTCTCCGAACTTAAAACTCAAAATCCAGAACTCAAAACTTCTTCGCGCACCGAACAGGATTTGGCCGTCATCATTTACACGAGCGGCACGACTGGCAAACCGAAGGGCGCGATGCTCTCGCACGGCAATCTGCTTCACAACGTCAACAGTTGCCGCATCGTTTTGGAATCCGTGCCGGACGATTGTTTCGCCGTGATTCTGCCGATGTTTCACACTTACATGATGACGGTCGGGATTTTTCTGCCGTTCACGAGCGGCGGCTCGATTGTGCTGGTCAAGTCCCTGCATCCGCCGCGCGCGATGTTGCAGGAAATTTTCTCGCGCCGCGCGACGATCCTGCCCGCCGTGCCGTCGTTTTACAGATTGTTGCTCGGCTCGCAATTGCCCACGCCGCTGCCGATCCGCATTTTTATCAGCGGCTCCGCGCCGTTGCCGATGCAGACGCTGAAGGAATTTGAGGAAAAATTCAAAGTGCCGCTCATCGAAGGTTATGGCTTGAGCGAGGCGAGTCCGGTTGTTTCAAAAAATCCGCTCAAGGGAATTCGCAAAGCCGGTTCAATCGGCATTCCTGTCGCGAACGTGGAAATGAGCGTGCAGGACGAGTCAGGAAAATTTCTCGGCGCGAACGAAACTGGCGAGATTTGCATTCGCGGCGGCAACGTGATGCAGGGTTATTGGAATCAGCCAGAAGAAACCAAAAAAGTTTTTCGCGGCGACTGGCTGCTGACCGGCGATGTCGGCCATCGCGACGCCGACGGCTATTATTACATCACTGACCGCAAGAAAGACATGCTGCTCGTCAACGGCATCAACGTCTATCCGCGCGAAATTGAGGAAGTGATTTATCATTTCCCCGGCGTGAAGGAAGCGGCGGTCATCGGCGTGCCGGACGCGCGGCGCGGCGAGCAACCCGTGGCATTCGTCGCGGCGACGGAAGGCCAGACGCTCGACGAAAAAGTGCTGCTGCAATTCATCCGCAGCAAACTGGCCGATTACAAAGCGCCGAAACAAATCATCGTGTTGCCCGCGCTGCCAAAAAATGCGACGGGGAAAATTTTGAAGACGGAATTGAGGAAGCAGGCGTCAGTAAGAAAGACCTCTTAATTTAAGACATTTGCAAAAGAGCGTAGCGGCTTCCGGCAGAAAGCCGCATTCTTTATTTCCGGGGTTTTGCGGCGCTCTGCCGAGACGCCGCTACGGTTGATGGATGGTTTTGCAGAGGTCTCAATTAATTAGACAATGGCTTTTTGAAAACACGCCCAAAACTTTATTTGTAAAAATCCAGAAAATATCATATAAAAATAGTTGGAAATGCAAACTGGCGAATGGATCAAAAAAATTGAGCAAGCCGCCCGCCAGCCAAAAAACTTTCGCCGGGATGCAAAATGAGCGGCGACTACATTCCTGTTTTCCAACCCTTCTCGCCGGAAGCGGCGGCCATCTCGCACCTTTTTATTCTCGTCCTCATTGTCTGCGGAATCATTCTGGCGATTGTCATCGGCATGGTTGGCTGCGGCTTGATTTTTTTCCGGCACAAGCCGGGTTCGGCGGAGCCGACGCCTCATTTTGGCAATCGAAAATTGGAAATCACCTGGACCGTCGGACCGATCCTGATCGTCGTCTGGCTGTTTGCGCTCACGATTCGCGGAATGGGAAATTCCGATCCCGCCGCGAACCAGCCGCCCGATCTCATCGTGATTGCGCATCAATGGTGGTGGGAAGTGCGTTATCCGCAAAGCGGCGTGGTGACGGCGAATGAAATTCACATTCCCGTCGGCAAAAAATTACTCGTCCGTTTGGAATCGGCGGATGTCATCCACGATTTTTGGGTGCCGGAACTGGCGCGCAAAATAGACATGGTTCCCGGCCATCCCAATCACGTCTGGCTGGAGGCCGATAAACCGGGAACTTACCGTGGCGAGTGCGCGGAATTTTGCGGCGCGGAACACGCGCGGATGCGGTTTTTGGTCATCGCCGAATCGCCCGCGCAATTTGCCACGTGGCAGGATGAAGAAAAAAATCCCGCCGCCGATCCCGTCACGGATTCAGCGCGACAAGGTTTGAAAGTTTTCACGGAAATGACCTGCGTCAATTGTCATTCCATTCGCGGCGTTTCCACGGCAGCCAGCGCCGCGCCGAATTTAACGCATCTGGCCGGGCGCGAAACCATCGCCGCCGACGCGTTGGCCAACACGCAAACCAATCTGTTCCGCTGGCTCCAAAATCCGCAGGCCGTCAAGCCGGGCTGCTTCATGCCTGTTTTGAAATTGACGGGCGCGCAAATGAATAATCTCGTGAATTATCTGGAGGCGCTCAAATGAACGAAACCATCGAGGCTCCGGTTTTGCTGGCAACGTCATCGGCGGAAGATTCGCCGCGCGGACTTTTCAGTTGGGCGGCCACGGTGGATCACAAGCGCATCGGCATTCTTTATTTGCTGACCGCGCTGTTCTTTTTTCTGGTGGGCGGCGTTGAAGCGTTGCTCATGCGCGTTCAACTCGCGCGGCCGGAAAATAATTTTCTTTCGCCGGAGGTTTTTAACCAGGTGTTCACGATGCACGGAACCACCATGATTTTTCTGGTGGTGATTCCGACGCTGATTGGCCTGGCGAATTATTTGATTCCGCTGATGATCGGCGCGCGCGACATGGCGTTTCCGCGATTGAACGCGTTGAGTTACTGGCTGCTGCCGTGCGGCGGATTGCTGCTGCATTTCAGCCTGCTCGCGGGCGGCGCGCCGGCGGCAGGCTGGTTCAGTTACGCGCCGTTGAGCGAAACGCCTTACGCTTCTACGCAGGGAATGGATTATTGGATTCTGGCGCTTTTGATTTTGGGCGTCGGTTCGGTCGCGGCATCCATCAATCTGATCGCCACCATCCTAACGTTGCGCGCGCCGGGATTGACCATCCGCCGGCTGCCGCTGTTCGTCTGGATGATTCTCGTCAACTCGTTCATGATCATTCTGGCGTTGCCGGCGTTGAACGCAGCGATTGTGATGCTGTTCATTGACCGCCATTTGGGAACCAATTTTTTTCAGGCGACGCACGGCGGTTCGACATTGCTTTGGCAGCATTTTTTCTGGGCGTTCGGCCATCCCGAAGTTTACATCATGGCGATTCCGGCTTTCGGCATCATTTCGGAAGTGATTCCGGTTTTTTCCCGTCGTCCGATTTTTGGTTATGAATTTGTCGCGGCTTCCACGGTGGCCATCGGGCTGTTGAGCTTCGGCGTCTGGGCGCATCACATGTTCGCCGTGGGCATGGGACATCCAATGGATTTGTTTTTCGCCGCCGCGAGCATGATGATCGCCGTGCCGACGGGCATAAAAGTTTTCGCCTGGAGCGCGACGTTGTGGGGCGGTTCAATTCGCCTTACGACGGCGCTGCTTTTCGCCGTTGCGTTTCTGATCCAGTTCACCATCGGCGGGTTGAGCGGAATCACCTTTGCGGTGGTGCCGATTGATTGGCAGGTCACGGACACTTATTATCTGGTGGCGCATTTTCATTATGTGCTTTTTGGCGGCTCGTTCTTCGCGGTTTTTGCCGGGCTGTATTATTGGTTTCCAAAAATGAGCGGACGGATGCTGTCCGAACGATTGGGCAAACTGAATTTCTGGCTGGCCGTCATCGGTTTCAACACGGCGTTCTTTGTGCAGCATTTTCTCGGATTGATGGGAATGCGCCGGCGCGTTTATACCTATCCCGATTTGCCGGGCTGGAGCGCGCTGAATCTCATCTCCACCGTTGGCGCGTTTCTTTTGGGCATTTCGGTGCTGGTGTTGCTTTGGAACGTCGCCGTGAGTTTGCGCCGGGGCAAACCGGCCGGCGACAATCCGTGGAACGCGTGGACGCTGGAATGGGCGACGACCTCGCCGCCGCCGGTTCAAAATTTTAATCAAGTGCCGCCGGTTCACGGCCGCCGTCCGCTGTGGGACTTGGCGCACCCGGAAAATCCCGACCGCTCCGCCGGCAATCGCGGCGCGGAAATGAACCTCGAAAAAAACCGCGTCGGTATGGTCAGCTTTTTGATTTCCGAAAGTTTTTTCTTCGTGATGCTCATCCTGGCCTATCTTTTTTACAACAGCCGCGCCATGAACGGGCCGACTCCGGCCAGCATGTTGAATCCGCAACGAACCGGAATTTTCACGCTGTGCCTGCTTGCGAGCAGCGTGACGTTCTGGCTGGCGGATAAAATGTTGAAGGCCAGAAAACATTCCGCGTTTCGCTGGTTGCTGTCGCTCACGATTTTGCTGGGAATCATTTTTGTCGTCGGCCAGGGCCGGGAATATCTCCGCATTTTCCATTCCGGCGTCATGGTCAATTCCAATCTGTTCGCGACCACCTTTTTCACTCTAACCGGCTTTCATGGATTGCATGTGTGCGTCGGCGTGATCGCGCTGCTGATTTTGCTCGGACTTGCGTTCGCCGGCGATCTCAACGAAGGCCGCCGCGAGGCGATCAGGTCCATCGGCTACTACTGGCATTTTGTGGACGCCATCTGGCTCGTGGTGTTTTCCGTGATTTACCTGAAACTGCTTTTATGACCACTCAACAATTTTTTATTTCCGCCTGGAATTGGAATCCGTGGGTCATCGCCATTTGTGTCGCCGTGATTTTAATTTACGTCGCACGAAACGGTTTTCATTTCAGCCGAAAAATCGGCTGGCTGCTCGCGGGAACGATTATTTTTTTCCTCACGCTGGCGTCGCCGATTGACGCGCTGGCGGACGGCTATTTATTCAGCGCGCACATGCTGCAACATTTGTTGCTCCTGCTGATTATTCCGCCGCTGATTTTATTGAGCCTGCCGTCTGCGCCAGTTCCAAATCATTTTCAAAATGGCCGCTGGCAATGGTTGAACTGGATTTTGCGCCGCCCGTTGATTCTCTGGTTTTTGGGCGTCGGCGGCATGTGGCTTTGGCACGCGCCCGCGCTTTGCAACGCCGCCGTGTCGAACGTGTGGATTCATCGCCTGCAATATGTCTCGCTGCTCTTGATGGGTTTTGCTTTTTGGTGGCCAATCATCGGCCCGTGGACGAAACAACGGCTGTCGCCGCTGGCGGGAATGATTTATCTGTTCAGCGCGTGCGTCGGCTGCACGATTCTGGGAATCATCATCACATTTTCGCCGGTGGAAGTTTGCTCGATTTATCTGCACCCGGCGGACCGGCTCGGCATTCTGCCGCTGATTCAAAATCAATGGGGATTGACGCCCGCCAAAGACCAGCAACTCGGCGGACTGTTGATGTGGGTTCCCGCGTGCCTGATTTATTTCTGCGGAATTTTTGGACTGTTCGCCCGCTGGCATGGCGAGGCTGGCGACGAAACTTTGGTTTCTGAATCGCCATCGAAAAATACTTTAATGGAAAAATCTCATGGCCGCTGAAATTTCAAAACCTGCGCCGCCGGAATTGCGACCGGGATGGAACGCGCCGCGACCGGAAAAATTGCCGGAGCCAAGCATTTGGCCGGCGACCCTCGCGCTGGGAATTACTTTTTTGCTCTGGGGACTGGTCACTTCACTGATAATCACCGGCGTCGGCGGCGCGTTATTTGCCGTCGCGCTGGCCGGATGGATTCGAGATATTCGCCATGAAAGAGCCAAACACTGAAAATCCTTCGCGTTGCCAATCGTGGTCGTCCGAGGAACTTTCGCGGCGAAAATTTCTCGCGCGTTTAAGCGTCGCCGTTGGCGGCGTCGGCGCGTTGATTCTCGCGGTTCCGCTGGTTGGTTTTATTGTCGCGCCGTTTTTTGAACGTCAACCCAAAGTCTGGCGCTCGGTCGGAAAAGTTGAATCTTTCAAAATCGGCGAAACGACGGCGGTGCAATATGAAGACGCATCGCCGTTGCCGTGGGCGGGCGTCACGGCGCGCAGCGCGGCGTGGCTGCGTCGCGTGAACGCCGACACGTTCATCGCGTTCTCCATCAATTGCACGCATCTCGGTTGTCCCGTGCGCTGGCTGGCCAAAGCCAATCTGTTCATGTGTCCGTGCCACGGCGGAGTTTATTACGAAGATGGAACCGTCGCCGCCGGGCCGCCGCCGCTGCCGTTGCCGCGCTATCCCGTGCGCGTGAAAGACGGCGACGTGCAAATCCAAACGTCGCCCATTCCCATCACCAAATAACTGATGTTCAAACGAATTTTCCATCGCGTCTGGGATTGGATGGACGACCGCACCGGCCTTCCCGAAATGATCGGCAAGACGGCGCGGCATCTCGTGCCGCCGGACGCCAAATGGTGGTATGTCTTCGGCAGCGCCACGCTGTGCGCTTTCATGGTTCAAGTAGTCAGCGGCGTTGCGCTGGCATTTTCTTACATTCCGTCGGCCAGCCAGGCTTACTCGACGCTCCACTTCATCAGCGACGAAGCGCCGTTCGGACATTTTCTGCGCGGCCTCCATTACTACGGCGCGTCGGCGATGGTCTTGATGGTCGGCCTGCACATGGCGCAGGTTTTTTTGGCCGGTTCCTACAAATTTCCCCGCGAACTGAACTGGGCGACCGGCGTGCTGCTTTTGGGATTCACTCTGGTCATGGGTTTTACCGGCCAACTTTTGCGCGGAGATCAAAACGCCGTCTGGACCGTGGTCGTCGCGGCGGAACAAATCGGGCGCGTGCCGTTCATCGGCCAATGGCTCGCGCATTTTACGCTCGGCGGCGACACCGTCGGCGGCGCGACCTTGACCCGCTTTTTTGCGATTCACGTTTTCATCCTGCCCGCCTTCATTTTTGCCTTTGTCGGGCTGCACCTCTGGCTCGTTTTGCGCCACGGAATTTCCGAACCGCCCAAACCCGGCAAGCCGGTTGACCCCAAAACCTATCGCGCGGAATACAAAGACTTGATTCAAAAAACCGGACGCCCGTTCTGGCCGGACGCAGCGTGGCGCGACGTGGTTTTTTGCGTCGCCATGATCGTGGTCATCGCCGCGCTGGCGTTTTTTTCCGGCGCGCCACAATTGGGAAAACCGCCCGACCCCAGCATCACCACGGCCAGTCCGCGACCGGACTGGTATCTGCTCTGGTATTTTGCCGTGCTCGCCTTGATGCCGCACGGAACGGAACAATATTTTCTGGTTTTCGGCCCGCTGCTCGTGGGAATTATTTTGATCGCGCTGCCGTTTGTTTTCAATCGCGGCGAACGCAGCCCACGCCAGCGACCGTGGGCCGTCGCCGCCGTTTTGATGACCGTGGTGATGATTGTGACGTTGTGGATCGAGGGCGCAAAATCGCCGTGGTCGCCCAATTTCCAAGCGCAACCATTGTCGCCATCCGTCGTGGGCGCGACCAATGGCCCGGTTTTCATCGGCGCGCAATTGTTTCACGACAAAGGCTGTCTGAACTGCCATTTGATTGCGGGCGATGGCGGCCGACGCGGGCCGGATTTATCCGACATCGCCGACCGGTTGTCGAAAGATCAAATGATTTTGAAAATTGCCAACGGCGGCGTGAACATGCCCGCGTATGCCGCAAACCTCACGCCGGCGGAAATGGACGCGCTCGTGGCGTTCCTGCAATCACGAAAAATTCAACGGCCATGATCATGAAAAAACGAGAACCCATCACGACAGACCTCCCCGAAAGGATTGTGATTGTGGGCGGCGGTTTAGCCGGAGTGACTTTGGCGCAACGTCTCGAATGTCTGCTGCCGACGTTCAGCCGCAAACTTGAAGTAGCCATGAGTTGAGCCATTGGCATTCCCTTTCCGCCGAACATTGTTCAGTTTCGGCTGTCTAAAAACAATTGCCGGATGCAGGCAATGAACGAGCCGAAGCCAAACAATAAAAACAAACACAAAGGACGATCATGAACATCAGACTTGAAGGCAAACGCGCGCTCGTTACGGGCGGCAATTCCGGCATCGGCGCGGCGATTGCGCTGGCTCTGGCTGACTCCGGCGCAAAAGTGGCGATCAACTATGTCGGACATTCTGAAGCAGCCGACGCGCTTGTGCAGACGATCAAACAAAAAGGTGGCGCGGCGATTTCAATTCAGGCGGACGTTTCCGATCCAAAGGCGGTCGGAGATTTGTTCCGGCAGATGGATGCGGCGTGGGGCGGGATTGACATTCTCATCAACAACGCCGGAATTGATGGCGCGAGCGCCTTGGGCTGGGAGGCCGACATTGCCGCGTGGCGAAAAGTGATTGAGGTGAATTTGTTCGGCGCTTTCCACTGCGCCCGTGAAGCCTTGAAGCGCATGGTGCCGCAGAAAAGCGGCGTCGTGTTGAGCACCACTTCGGTGCATGAAGAAATCGCCTGGTCGGGATACAGCGCCTACACGGCGAGCAAGGCGGCGGTCAGTATGTTGACCAAAACCCTGGCGCAAGAAGCCGCGCCGCACGGCGTGCGCGTGCTGGCGGTTGGCCCGGGCGCGATCAAAACACCGATCAACCGCTCCGTCTGGAGCAATCTCGAAAACATGAAAGACCTGCTGGAGAAAATTCCGCTGAAACGGATTGGCGAGCCGGACGAAATCGCCCGCATGGCCGTGGTGCTCGTTTCGGACGCGGCCTCTTATGTGACCGGGCGCACGGTTTTCGTGGACGGTGGCATGACGGATTATCCCAGTTTCGCCCACGGCGGCTGACCGCAACAATGCCGCGACCGGCCTTTGGCGGTGCGATTTTCCGATGAATTCATTTTGGGAAATTGTGGCCGTGGGATTTTGACCAAAGGCGAAGGCCGCCGCGAAATGCGTTCGCGTTGTCTCCCAGTTCGCTGCCGGCTGGAAGTTTTTTGAGCAGCTTCGCGTTGCCGCCGCCCAAAACGACATAATCCGCCGCCAACGCGGTTTTGAGTTGCGTGACGACATCGTTGACATGACGCCGCCATTTCTTTTTTCCAAGCCGCTTGAGTCCAGCCAGTCCGACATAATCTTCGTAAGTGCGGCCTTTTTTGTAAGGCAGATGCGCCAGCTCCATCGGTTCGAGATCGCCGTCAACAATCATCGCCGAACCCAGGCCGGTGCCCAAGCCGAGGAAGAGCATTCGTTTTCCCTGATAACTTCCCAGCGCCTGCATCGCCGCGTCGTTGATGATTTTCATCGGACGACCGAATGCTTTTTTGAAATTAAATTTTACCCAGCCATGACCGAGATTGTGCGGCTCACCGACAATATTTCCGTGCAGCACGCATCCCGGATAGCCAATCGTGATGGCATCGTATTTCCAGCCGGCGATGATTTTCCGAACCGCCGCGACCATTTTGTTCGGGGTCATTTTCGGGCCGGACGGAATTTCTATTTTGCTTTTTTGGCCGCTGGCGCGCACTTTTACATGAGTGCCGCCAACGTCTATCACGAGAATTTTCATGCGGTGAGCTTTCCTTCAGTCATTTGCAAATCAATTTGACGGAATTGGCTTCGTCATTGCCTGATACATCATTTCCCCGCTGAAAAACGGCGAGCCATACAATTCATGCCCGCCGTTTAGTTTTTCATTAACCTTCCGCGCGAGTTCGTCATGGGTTGCGGCATCGGCGTGAAACGGCACGGCGACGATGATGTATTCAATCGGAGTTTTCATGTCAGTTTGATTTACGAATTTTTCCTTTCTTCCTGCCAGCGGCCACCAATTCGGTCGGCAGCGGCCAGCGATGTCCGGGTGACAAAAGTTCCTGAACATTTTCCGGCCCCCAGGTTCCGGCGGCGTAATTGGGAAAATCGCTCGGTGCCGTCGTCTGCCACGCTTCGAGCACCGGCGTCAGAAGTTCCCAGGCGGCTTCCACTTGATCGGCGCGCATGAAAAGCGTCGCGTCCTTTTTCATCACGTCCCACAAAAGTGTTTCATAGGCGTCGGGCGACGGCGCATCGAAGCTTTCGCGATAACTGAATTTCATTTCCACCGGACGCAACTGCATTTTCGGTCCCGGATATTTGGCCTGAAAGCCCAGCACGATGCCTTCATCGGGTTGAATTGACAGAACGAGCCGGGACGGTTGCCAGCCGAGCGAGGCTTCGGGCGGAAACGACCGGTGCGGCACGGCGCGAAATTGGATGGAAATTTCCGATGCCTGCTGCGGCAGGCGCTTGCCCGTGCGCAGATAAAATGGAACGTCCTGCCAGCGCCAGTTGTCGAGAAATAATTTCAACGCCGCAAACGTTTCCGTTTTGGAATCGGGCGCAACGCCGTTTTCCTCGCGATAGCCGGGCGCTTTTTTTCCAGCGACGTTGCCGGAACCATATTGTCCGCGCACGGCGGATTGCGGAACTGCGTCGCGGGAAATCGGACGCGCTGCGTGAAGGACATCCACTTTTTTGTTGCGGATTTCGTCAGCCTGAAATGAGACCATCGGCTCCATCGCCACGAGACAGAGCAGTTGCATCAAGTGATTTTGCACCATGTCGCGCAGCGCGCCGGCGTGATCATAATAACCGCCGCGATGCTCGACGCCCACGGTTTCGGCGACGGTGATGGTCACATAATCAATGTAGCGGCGATTCCAGATCGGCTCGAACAGCGGATTGGCGAAACGAAAGGCAAGAATGTTCTGCACCGTTTCCTTGCCAAGATAATGGTCAATCCGAAAAATCTGGGACTCGTCGAAACTCGCGGCGAGAACGGCGTTCAAGGCGCGCGCTGATTCCAAATCGTAGCCGATGGGTTTCTCAATCACGATCCGCGCAAATTCGCGGTCACGCGATAGTCCGGCCTTGCCGAGATATTTTGGAATTTCGCCGAACATGCTCGGCGGCGTGGCCATGTAGAAAATGCGATGAGCTTTGGTTCCCCATTCCTTTTCCAACTTTGCGCATTGTTTGCCCAAAGCCGCGTAGGTCACAGGTTTTTTGAAATCGCCCTGCTGATAATGGATGTGTTGCGCGAATTGATCCCACGCGGCGGCCTTGGCTTTTCCGAAACGGGAGAATTGATTGACGCCGTCGTGCAAACGGCGGCGCAACGCGTCATCGCCGAGCCTGAGGCGGTCAACGGCAAGAATCGCAAATTGCGCGGGCAGGCTGCGATCCTGCGAGAGGTCGAACAACGCCGGCACGAGTTTGCGCCAAGTCAAGTCACCGGCTCCGCCAAAAATGACGAACACGGTCGGTCCAAGTTGGTCATTCGTTTTTAGTGGTTTCATTTTACCTCCCATTCCGTGTGAAAAGTGCCTTTGGCGTCAATCCGTTCATAAGTATGCGAGCCGAAATAATCGCGCTGGGCTTGAATCAAATTTGCCGGCAGCCATGCGCTGCGATAGGCGTCGAAATAAACCAGCGAAACCGACAAGCCGGGCGCGGGAATTCCCAATCCGCCCGCGACGCCAATCACTTTGCGCAAATCTTCCTGATGCTCCATGAGCTTGCGCGACAAATTGGCATCGAGCAGCAGGTTTGGCAAATCATGCCTCGCGCGAAACGCCGCGCAAATATCTTCGAGCAACGCGGCGCGGATGATGCAGCCGCCGCGCCAGATTCGCGCCACGGCTTCAAGGTCAAGTTGATAGTTGTATTTTTCAGAAGCGACCGCCAAAAGCGCCATGCCTTGTGCGTAGGTGACAATCATTGCGGCAAAAAGCGCGCGGCCCATTTGCGTGAGAAAGGTATTGCGGCCGCCGTTGAAATGTCGAATGGGACGCTGATAAATTTTACTCGCCTGTTCGCGTTCCTTCCCGAACACGGACAAGTTCCGCATCGCAACCGCCACGTCAATCGTTGGAACCGGCAGTTGCAGTTCCATTGCGCTTTGCGAAGTCCACATACCGGTGCCGTTCTGTTTGGCCACGCCAAGAATTTCGTCAATCAGCCGCTTGCCGGTTTTCTCGTCCTCCTTGGAAAAAATATGGCCTGTGATTTCCACAAGATAGCCGTTGAGTTCGCCTTTGTTCCATGAAGCATAGACCTCATGCGCTTCGTCGTCGTTCAAGCCGAGACCGCGTTTCATCAAATCGTAAGTCTCGGCGATCAATTGCATGACGCCATATTCAATGCCGTTGTGAACCATCTTCACGAAATGTCCGGCCGAACCGGAACCGATGTAAGTCACGCACGGATCGCCGTTGACCTTCGCGGCGGCGGCTTCAAAAATGGGACGGACGCGCTTGTAAGATTTTTTCGGCCCGCCGGGCATGATGCTCGGCCCGTGACGCGCGCCTTCTTCGCCGCCCGAAACGCCCACGCCGAGAAATTGGATGCCCTTCGCGGTCAGATTGCTGGCGCGCAAATCGGTATCCTTGAAATAGGAATTGCCGGCGTCAATGATGAGATCGTCTTTTTCCAAATGCGGCAGCAAATCCTTGATGACCGAATCCACCGGAGCGCCGGCGGGCACGAGCATCATAATCGCGCGTGGTTTGCGAAGCAGCGCGATAAAATCACGGAGACTCGCCGCGCTGCAGATTTTGCGTTCAGCGGATTCCTTTTTCAGAGCTTCGACTTGGTTCGCGTCCTTGTCATAACCGGCGACGGAGAAGCCGTGATCGGCCATGTTCAACACGAGATTGCGCCCCATGACGCCCAAGCCGACCATGCCGATTTCACACTGTTGTTGCAGTTGCCTATTTTTCATAACATTGACTCCAATATCCGCACTTTCACGGCAATGTAAAGTTGGCTGCGGTTTTCAACTGTCTCTCTTCAGGCTGGCTTGGCGCATTTGATCATGCTCCGCGCTTTCAATTCCTTCTTCGACATTGTGCAGGCGATTTTTTTCCGAATTGGCGGCTCGGACGGGCAAAATGTGCTATGGATAAAATGCCAGGTAGAAGCGCATCGTGTCAGACGATGTTGTGGCATCGGTTATTCGCCCACGCTGTCGGACAAATCGTTATACATGACCGCGTAGGTGAAATAAGTGTAGGGGCTGAGCCAGGTCAAAGGATCGTTCGCGACGAAATTGTAAGGGGCGATGTAGAGTAACGGGTTGGCCGCAGTGTCGGCGGCGAGGCCGAGGGTGTCGCGTTCGTTGCTCGGCCCGAAAACCGGCAGCATGATGAAACACTCCGGCTTCCAACCCCATTTGCCGAATGTCTGCCCAAAATCCGCGTCTGATTTTGGAATCTTCCATTTTGTCCCCACGTCGAAGAACCCGGCCACGCCGACGGTGGTGTTGCAAACGAAGCGATAAGTTTCATTGCGCGCGCCGTTCCATTTTCCCTGGAGCAGATTGTTGATCAATCTTCCGGGGTAAGTGAGATTCCTGCCAAAATTTCCGATTCCAGTCCGAACAGGTTTCACGACGATGAAGCGATAAACTTTGCCCGTCGGTTTGATGACATCGGTCATCAGCCCCACATTAAAGTCCCACATCGCGCGATTGAACGGTTCGATGGGATCGGGAACGGATTTGGGGAGAACAACAGTTCCCGCCACCGGCGGATTTGTCGCGTCAACGGCCAATCCCTGCGCGTGTGCGAATGGCGCGAGGCACAGCAAGTAAATCACCAGCGCCGAACCTCGAATTCTTCGATTCGATGGAATTTTCAAACCGCCGGCCTTTCTGGCCGGAAGCAAACGCCCCGGCAAACGGTTCCCGCCAAAGTCATCCAGAAGGCGAGGATATTTTTCATTCATAATGAGACCTCTGCAAAAGGAGCGTGGCGGCTTTCGGTAGAAAGCCGCATCCTTTAATTTTCAAAGATTTGCGGCGCGCTGCCGAGACGCCGCTACGGCGGATGGCTGGTTTTGCAGAGGTTTCCTAAATGGCAAATCCCGGTTCGATTCCGGGCGGGAGCACCACTCCTCGGTTTTCGCCTTTGTTTTCAATAAATCCAGAGACTCAAATCTGATACTCCATTTGATACCATATTGATTTTTTAGAACAAATTAGAACCAAAAACAACAAAAGGTCAGACTGTGAAAAGTGCCGACGGAAACGAAAAGCAGTCAATAGAATCAATGGGATAATACGAAAACCAATCAAATCAAAAATTCAAAAAAAGTGCTTGCATAGATTTAGGAAACGTAAGCAAACGATAGCTAAACAAGGGAAAAACTGCGAATTTGATACCGGCATTTGATACCTTTTTGTGAAATAAGTTTCTTGAACATATGCTCCATCAAGACTCTTATGCGTATTTCCAACCTTTCTAAACTAGATATGATACCATATTTTGATACACATTGGCGCGTGGAAAAAAGAAGGCTTGAAAAATAGTGATGATATCGTTTGCTCCCGTAGCTCAAATGGATCAGAGCGGCCGTTTCCTAAATGGCAAATCACGGTTCGATTCCGTGCGGGAGCACCATCAAATTTCACAGCAAGAAGCGGTGGCTGTGGCGGTTTTATCTGCTAGCGTTCACCTCCTTCGTTCCATCATTGGCTTTAATAATACCGTCGAAGCGCAATCGGCATTTTTCCAATCTTAAGGGAGCGTTCATATCCATTCAAATCGGTCTCACCATTCAGGTTCAGAATTTTCCCCGCTTCGAGTCCCGCAACTGGAACTCCATCGTGCAACAAAATCCGGTTCTTCCAAACCGAGGCGATGCGCGCGCCTGGCGTTAAAATGCCGACGAGATTCAATGGATCTGCCGCGCTCAATGTGATCAATTCGCCTGACGCTTTTGTTTTCCGGATGGAACGCAAAGAACCAATCGCTTCGGGCAGCGCAAATTGTTCGCCGCTGACGCCGTTCACAAAATAACCGCCGCGAATTTCGCCGCGCGCTTCCATGCGCCGGTAAATGCGTCCGAGTTCGAACCACGAAACTTTCAACGCTTCGCGCTCCAGCATTTTTCGGAAAACGACGCCGTAACGCCGCAATAACACTTTGGCGAAAATTTCGAGCGCGTCGTCACGATTTTTGGAATGCAAATCTCCATTTCCATTTTTGGAAAAATCTTCCACCGGAAATTTTCGCAGCAACGACCAGCGCCCGGCGAATTCAATGCTCGTCACCGCGCGATGCCGGCGCAGACGCCTAACGTCGCCGAACGGCGCGCGTTTTCCCTGCGGCGTCAGCAGCGCGCGCAAACCTTCAAAACTGTCCGCCGTCACCCAGCCGTTCGCGGCCAGCTCGCCCAGCGCCTGCTCGACGCGCGATTGCAATAATTTTGTGCGCTGAACAATTTCGCCGAAAAACAGTGCGCCGCTTTCTGTCAGCGTTTTCAAAACCAATTCCGTTTCACCGGAAAATTTTTTCTGCGGCTGTGCGGCGAGTTCCAGCCAACTCGGCAAATTTTCGCGGTTGAACAGTGCAATCGGACTCGAACGCAGCGGCGCGAACGCGCGCGAATTTTGATTTTGCGGCGGCGACAATCTTCCCCAGCCGACGCGACCGGTGAAACACAGTTGATCCAGCCAGTGTGGATCATAATTTTTCACGCGCGCGGCCAGAATCGCAGGTTCCCAAGCCGTCGCGGGCAATTCGTAGCCGTCGAGCAGATGTAAAACCGCTTCGACGCCGGCGATTTCTTCCATCTGATTTTCCGTCGCGACATGTTGCCACGCCAAAAGAAATCGCTGAAAGTCGGCGATGGAAACCGGCTGGATCTCCGCGCGCAGCCGGTTAATCGTGAGCCGGTGAATCCGCGCGAGCAAACGGCGGTCGCACCACTCGATTTCGGCAGCGTCCGGGCGAAATTTCCCGCGCAAAACAAATCCCTCGGCTTCCAGCGCGAGCAACGCCTGTTCGATTTCGGAAACCGGCAATTGAAAAAAATCCGCGAGCGATTTGGTCGTGGTCGGTCCGAGAATTTCCATTCGTCCGCGAACCAGTTCGCGCAAAGCGCTTTCGCGTTCCCAGACTTTTTTCGCCTCAAATTCCGGCGCGGCAATTTTTGGCTCAATTTTCCGATTTGGATAAATCGTTTGAACCATCGGCAAGCGCTCGGCGGCGATCCAGAATTCCGTGCTGTCCAATTTTCCCGCGCGTTTTTCATTCGCGAGCAATTTTAGAAAATTTTCAGAATCGGAACTGCCGCGCTTCAAGTCTTCGTCCGATGCGACGCCAAGTTGCAAAAGCGTTTCGTGCAATTCGTCGGCGTTTGCGGCTTGCGGCCACGCTTCGGCGCAAACGCGTTCAATCGCGGCGTCGTCCAAAATTCCCAGACCGTTTTGCGCAGAAGTTTCTCCGGCGCGACGCGTATAAACGGCTTGCGTGCGTCGTTCTTCGAGCGGCGCGTTGTCGAGAAACGCGTAAGGCCGCGCGTTCAAAATTTCCGAGGCGAGCGGCGATGGTTCCGGCAAATCACGCGCGATGCACTCAATTTCGTTCCGCTCGATTTTGCGCAAAAGATTTTCGAGACCGTTAATGTCCATCGCTTCGATTAAACAATCTTCAATCGTTTGGTTGACGAGCGGATGGTCGGGCACAATGCGGTCGCCGGCGATATTTTCGGGACAGGCAAGTTGATCGGGAAAAACGGCGGCCAGAAGATTTTCCGATTCCATGCGTTGCAACGGCGCGGGAATTTTTTTACCGCCGCGCTGTCGTGGCAGTGCGAGTGAGCGCGTCGCGTTCCAACGCCAGCGAATCGGAAACATCGGCGAATCGAGCAGCGCTTGAACCAAAATTTCGCGGACGGTTTTGCTGTTCAAATAATGAAAAACTTCGTCGAGCGGAAACGAATGCTGCGTGCCGAGCGAAAGCACAATCGCATCGTCGGTCGCGGCACTTTGCAGTTCAAAATTGAACGAACGGCAGAAACGTTTGCGCAAAGCCAAACCCCAGGCGCGATTCAGCCGCGCGCCGAATGGCGAATGGATGACAAGTTGCATTCCGCCAGACTCATCGAAAAATCGTTCCATGATGATTTTGTCCTGCGATGGCAATGCGCCGAGCGATTTGTAAGCGGCGAAAAAATAATCGGCCAATTGCTGCGCGCCGGAAATGGAAATCGAAGTTTCGGCCACAAACCATTCGGCGAGTTCGGAAACAATGTTTTCTTTCTCCGAAATTTGTTCGATCAATTTTGCAATTTTCCTTTCGACGTTTTCGCGCAGTTTCGAAATCGCGCGAGAAAGTTCGGCAGTTCGCGCCGGAGCTTCGCCAAGCCAGAACGGAATTCCCGGCGGTTGGCCATGCGCGTCCTCCACGCGAACCACTCCGGGACCGATCTGGATAATTTTCCAGGAAGCGTTGCCGAGTTGAAAAATATCGCCCGCGAGACTTTCGACGGCGAAATCTTCATTGACCGTTCCGATGAATGTTTGAGCGGGTTCGAGCACGACGCGATAATCGCCACTATCAGGTATCGCGCCGCCGCTTGTGAGCGCAAGCAGGCGCGAGCCGCGACGTCCGCGAATGCGATGGTTAATGGCGTCGTGATGGATGAGCGCGGCGCGGCGTCCGCGTTTGGTGCTGAAACCTTCGGCGAGCATCCGGATGACTTCGGAAAATTCTTCGCGCGTCAGTTCGCGATACGGATACGCGCCGCGCACGAGCGAAAATAATTTTTCTTCCGTCCAGTCTTCGGCGGCGGCGCAGGCGACGATTTGTTGCGCGAGAACGTCAATTGGTTTTTCAGGAATGAGCAAAATGTCCAATTCGCCGTGGCGGATGCATTGAAGCGTGGCGACGCATTCGACGAGTTCATCGCGCGTGAGCGGAAACAAACGGCCTTTCGGCAAACCGCCGCGACGATGTTCGGCGCGACCGACGCGTTGCAGGCAAGTGGCGATGGAGCACGTCGGGCCAAGCTGGCAGACGAGTTCGACGGAGCCGATGTCAATGCCGAGTTCGAGCGACGATGTGGCGACGAGCGCCTTGAGTTCGCCGCGCTTCAAACGATTCTCCGCGTCGAGCCGCAGCTTCGCCGACAAACTTCCGTGATGCGACATGACGTTTTCCTTGCCGAGCAATTCGCAGAGATGACCTGTGACGCGCTCGGCGAGGCGACGCGTGTTGACGAAAATCAATGTCGTGCGATGCGACCGGACCAGTTCGGCGAGACGCTGATAAACTTCGGTCCAGACTTCGTTGGACATGACGGCTTCGAGCGCCGAGCCGGGAAGCTCGATCTGCAAATCCATCGCGCGCTTATGGCCGATGTTGACGATTTCGCAATCCGGTTTTCCATTTTTGGCAATGTGATGTGTGCCGACGAGAAAACGCGCGACTTCTTCGATCGGTTTTTGCGTCGCGGAAAGTCCGATGCGCTGCAACGGATTTTTCGTGAGCGCGGTGAGGCGTTCCATGCTCAAAGCGAGATGCGAGCCACGACGATTGCCGACGACGGCGTGAATTTCATCCACGATCAACGTGCGAACGGTCGCAAGCATTTTGCGACCGGACTCGGAAGTAAGCAGCAGATAAAGGGACTCGGGCGTGGTGACGAGAATGTGCGGGGGTTTTTTGATAAGCGCGAGGCGTTGCGCGGCGGGCGTGTCGCCGGTGCGGACGGCGGAACGGATTTGAATTTCCTTCTCGCCGGCAGTTTTCAGCGCCTCGCGGATTTCTGCGAGCGGCTCTTCGAGATTTTTGTGGATGTCATTGCTCAAGGCTTTGAGCGGCGAAATATAAACGACGTAAATTTCATCGCGTAAATTTCCGCTCAAACCGATTTTGAAAAGTTCGTCCAGCGACGCGAGAAAGGCAGCGAGGGTTTTTCCTGAACCGGTCGGCGCGGCGATGAGCGTGTGCGCGCCGGATTGAATCGCCGGCCAGCCAAAATTCTGCGGCTCGGTCGGAGAACCGAATTTTTGCGCGAACCATTTGGCGATGACAGGATGAAATTTGAACGGTCTCATAACTTGAAATTATAAACCATTTTTGAAAATTTTCAGCCGGCGCATGATTAAAATAAAGAAAGCTGCGCGCCGCCCGGACGCCGAAAATTCGCGGTTGAAAGTTCTCGAAAATTTCCAGTGAATCCAGCTTTACGTTTGGCAACTTCAAACATTTGCGCAATTTGTTCGGCGAAAATGCCTTCGCCGCGCATACGGGTTCCCCATTGCGCGTCGTATAATTTTCCGCCGCGCATCGCTTTGATCCGGTTGAGGACTTTTTCCTTGCGGTCGGGAAAATGCGCGGTCAGCCAGTTTTCGAACAGGGCTTTGTCGCCGTGCGGCAAACGCACGATTGTAAATCCGGCTGAAGTCGCGCCGGCTTCGGCGGCGGCTTTGAGAATCGCGGGCATTTCGTGGTCGGTCAAACCGGGAATGATCGGCGCGACGTTCACGCCCACGGGAATTCCCGCTTCGGACAATCTGCGGATCGCATTCAAGCGCGCCTGCGGCGGTGATGTGCGCGGCTCCATGACATTGCGTAATTTTGTGTCGAGCGTCGTGACGGAAACGGTGACGCTCGCGCAATTGTGTTTTGCGAGTTCTGAAAGCAAATCAATATCGCGCGTCACGAGGACATTTTTCGTGATGATGGCGACGGGATTACGGAATTCCAAAAGCACTTCGAGGCAGCGGCGCGTGAGTTTTAATTTTCGTTCCACCGGCTGATAACAATCGGTCACGCCGCTCATCACAATGATTTGCGGTTTCCATTTTTGTGACGCCAGTTCCGCGCGCAACAGCTCCGGCGCGTTCGTTTTGACCATGATTTTGCTCTCGAAATCGAGGCCGGCGGAAAAGCCGAGATATTCATGCGTGGGGCGCGCGTAGCAATAAATGCAGCCGTGCTCGCAGCCTCGGTATGGATTGACGCTTGCGCCGAAGCCGAGGTCCGGGCTGTCGTTGTAGGTGATGGTGGTCCGGCTGTGGTCAACGAGAAATTGCGTGCGCGGCAGCGGGCTGTCCTCGGGATCCCAGTCTGCGTCCGGCTCAAGATGGATCTTCTCGAAACGGTTGGCCGGATTTTCCGGCGCGCCGCGATGGGCTGAAATTATCTGCCTGATTTGCATGAAGCCACTTTAGCACAAGACGCAAGAGGCTTGCCGACGAACAATTTATTGCAGCCATTATTTTTTCTTTGCGTCCAGTGACTGCGCGCGTTTGACAAGATTTCGAGCCTTGTTCGGACCAATAATTTCCAGCACTTTGAATTGCTCGCCTTCCAGCGTGTGTTGAAAGATGAAGAATTTTTCCAGTTCCCAAAGCATTTTATCGTCGAGTTCTTTCAGCGAACGGATTTTGACCGGCACATTTTCCAAAACCGGAACGGCGATCAACCGGTCGTTACGCTCGAGCTTTCCTTTTTTGCCTTGCTTGCATTTCATCGCCCCGAGCACTCGCGCCTGGACGAGGCAGCCGGGAAATAATTTCTCTTCCGTGACAATCAAGACATCAAGCGGGTCGCCGTCAGCCGCGCGCGTGGAGGGAACGAACCCGAAATCAAACGGAAACGACATGCCGGACGGCAGGATTTTTTTCAGCAGAAACAAGCCGTTCTTTTTTTCACAGGCAAACTTGTAGCGGCTGCCACAAGGCGTTTCAATGATTGCGTTCAAGTTGCCCGTCTTGCGATCAAAGGCCGGGATTTTGAAAATTTCCGGTTTCATTCGATGAGCAGATGGATGGTTTGCACGCCGTCTTTTATTTCAATTTTGAAAATCTGCGGCTGGCGTTGCACGCTGATTTCTCCGCTGCGTTCGAGACGGGCCGTTTTGACTTCTTTCAAATCATCAATGTTTCCGGCCAGCCGCAGGTCTTCATGCAAATCGTGCTCACTGACATGGTGATGATTCATCGCGTTTTTTCTCAACACACCGTTCGCGATCAAAACAACCGGCTCACCCTTCAATAATTTTCCGAAACCGTGAAACTTGCAGGCCAGTGCCGCCATCAGGCGATAGGCGACAGCCAGCACTAATCCAAGCGCGATAGTTCCCCAAAAATTGGTCGAACCATTGATCGCGCGCGAGATCAGCGAAGCCATGAGAAACGCCAGTAAAACGTCGAAGGAATTTTTTTGAGCGAAAAATCTGCGCCCCGCCAGCCGGATCATCACATACATCACTAAACAAATAATCAAGGCCCGAAGCAACAATTGACCCAAGGACAAATCTTGCGGGCTTAACCTCAATCCTAAAATCTCGTCCAATTTTTCGATTGCCTGTCTCATGATTTCAATTATTTCGAATCAGGAGTTATTTTTGCCAGCGGCGATTCCGCCGGGCCGGAGAAAACTTCGCCGTCCGTTTTGAAACGCGAGCCGTGGCAGGGGCAATCCCACATTTTGTCCGCATTGTTCCAGCGCACGATGCAGCCCAAATGCGTGCAGACCGGCGAACGCAATGTGACTTTTCCATTTTCCGCGCGATATGCAGCGACTTTTTTACCGCCGAGCTTGAGAATTTTTCCTTCGCCGCGTTTCAGATCAGTGAGCGATTCGCCTTCGGCTTTGGCCAGCCGGTCGCGCAGCAGGTAAAAAGGATAGTCCGCATTTTCCTTGAGAAACCGCCACGTGCCGCCGTGAAATTTTTTCCGGTTCACGGCGAACAGTTCGAACCATGGATTTTTGCGGCCCAAAAAACGGTCGCGCGCCATGACGGCGCTCAATGTGCCGAGCGTAAAACCATTTCCGCAAAATCCGGTCGCGATGAATTGTTGCCCGTCGTTTTCGCCGATGAACGGCAGGCCGTCGTTCGTTTCCACCACTTGGCCGAGCCAGCGATCCTGAACTTTCGCTGCTGGCAGAATTTTATTTAATTTGGCCTCAAGCCGTTTAAATACGAGTTGCGCGTTGTCCTCTTGTCCGGTTTTGACATCTTCACCGCCGAAAATCGCGTAATCGAATTTTTTGCCGGCATCCACGCGCAAATAATAATACGGCTCGGTCGTGTCCCAAAAAAGCGCTTCCGGCAACAGTCCGCGCGGCAACTGCGCGCCAAGGACGTAACTGGTGTAAAGCGAAAGCTTGCTCTGAAACAAAGTGCTTTTGAATAAATTCGATTTGCCCATGAGTGGCGTGTGCGTGGCGATCATCAAATAATCGCAGCGAATTTTGTATCTGCCGGCATGGACGATGAGCGGATTGGATTCGATCTCGCCAGCTTCGGTATTTTCAAAAACATGGCTGCCGCCGCCGTCAATTTTCTTCAGCAACGGCGCGAGATATTTCAGCGGATGAAATTTCGCCTGATGGTCAAAACGAACGCCGCAGCCATTCGCGTAAGGAACTTTTTTCACGAATTCCGATTCAAAGCCAAATTCGCGCGCCAGTTCCGCGTCGCGTTCGAGCGAGACGCGGTCTTTTTTATTTTCACCGTTGAGCGAAGCATGGAGGTAACCTGGAATCCATTTGAAATCACAACGCGGTGACACTGTTTTCACGATTTCATGAATTTGATCCAGGGCAGCGATGCCTGCCTCCCAGAATGTCTTCGCGCCTTCGTGTCCGAATGTTTTGGCGATTTGATGCAACCGATAGTCCGTCACATAAGTCAAATGCGCGGTCGTGTGGCCCGTATCCGCCGCCGCGCAGCGTCCGCGTTCGAGCAGCGCGACCTTGGCGCCGGATTTTTTCAAAAGATAAGCGGCGGTGATTCCCGTGAGTCCGCCGCCGATGATAACGGCGTCCACCTTTATATCGCGAGAAATGGATTTGAATCGCGGCAGGGTTGCAGTAGAGAACCAATGACTTTCATAATCATCAATTGGCATAAAAGGGTTATGGTTTCAAAACGACCTTGGTCCAGCCTTCCTCGCGCGCATCAAAGTGTTTGTA
Organism: Verrucomicrobiia bacterium; assembly: GCA_036490295.1. GTDB lineage: Bacteria > Verrucomicrobiota > Verrucomicrobiia > Limisphaerales > UBA11358 > UBA11358. The sequence goes on from DASXED010000083.1 coordinate 32,316, forward strand.
GCCTTCCGGCGCACTTATCAAAGGCAGTTCATGGGAGACAATGAATGACGGTTTGGCCTTGCCGATTTCAATCAGTTTGCAAAGCCGGCGATTGTAAGTTTTCACATTGCACTGGCCAGTGCCCATGCGCAGGCCTTTGCCCCAAAATTCCCCAAAATCAAAAGCGATCTGCCCTTTCTTGGCAAGTTTGTCCGCGCCTTTCGGGTCTTCCGGCACAAAAACTCCCACCACGCCAATCGCACCGGTGGCGCGCACGGATTTGACCAGATTATTCATGGTCATGTTCGGATGTTCATCGCCTTCGGCATCGTGAGCCTGATAACCGACACACT
>DASXED010000126.1:0-66306 GCA_036490295.1 Verrucomicrobiia bacterium
GGGAAGTGACGGCACTTATCCCAATGGCATTTCCGGCAATTATATTGTGGGGGCTTACAATGACGGCACGGGGTTTTACGGCTTTTTTTACGACGGAACAAATTACACGACTCTCAACGATCCCCTTTCAAACCTGGCCAATGGCGGCACGCGCGCCGAGGGCATCTCCGGCAATTACATCACGGGATATTACTGGGACGGCAGCGGTGGCTCGCACGGCTTTCTCTACAACATGACCACTTCGAATTACACGACTCTTGATGATCCTTCGGCCATCACATCCGGCGGCACCCAGGCCTATGGCATTTCCGGCAATTACATTGTCGGATATTACGGAGATGCCGCCGGCAGCCACGGTTTTCTCTATGCCATGAGCACTTCGCACTATACGACTCTCAATGATCCTTTGTCGGACGAATCCCAAGGCGGCACCATCGCCTCCGGCGTTTCCGGCAACCTTATTGCGGGAAATTACTATGACACCAACGGTGAATCGCACGGCTTTCTCTATAACATGGCCACTTTGAGTTATGCGAATCTCGATGATCCGTTGGGCAGCGACGGCACTTTTCCATTTGGAATTGATGACGGCAAGATTGTCGGAAGTTACACGGACAGCAACGGCAACAGCCACAGTTTCGAAGCCGCTTCCACGCCCTTCAGCATTCCGCCGCCCGCCATCACCGGCATCAGCTTGTCGGGGACAAATCTCGTGCTCAACGGGAGCAGCGGGCTGTCAAACCGGACATATTATACATTGATGAGCACCAATGTGTCGCTGCCATTGAACCAGTGGTCGCCGGCGGCAACCAACACGCTGGGCGCGGACGGAAATTTCACCATCACCGCCACCAACGCGGTGAATCGCAACGTCCCGCAGCGCTTCTACATTCTTCAATTGCAATGAACCGCGATTGAAATCCATGGCTCGCTCGGCGGCCTTGACCGGCGTTTTTAATTCTGAAAATCCTGTCAATTCCGCCTGCAACAATTAAACTTCATGTTTGTTTCAAACATGAATCGCAAACCGTCATTGCTCGTCATTTTCCTGTCGGTCTTCATTGACCTGATCGGCTTCGGCATCGTGCTGCCGCTGCTGCCCGGCTACGCGGAAGATAATTTCAGCCAGACGTTCAGCCAGAAAGGACTGGTCATCGGCGCGATCATCGCCTCGTTTTCGGCGATGCAATTTTTCTTCGCGCCCGTCTGGGGAAAACTGTCCGACCGCATCGGCCGCCGTCCCGTCATGCTCATCAGCAACCTCGGCGCGGCGGGTTCGTATGCGCTTTTCGCCGTCGCGTCCGGCATGGGCGGCACGACCGGTCTGCTTTGGATTCTCGCCTCGCGGATTTTCGCCGGAATCTGCGGCGCGAATCTGTCCGTCGCGTCCGCCTACATCGCGGACATTTCGCCGCCGGAAAAACGCTCGGCGCGAATGGGTTTGATTGGAATGGCGTTCGGCCTCGGATTTATTTTAGGTCCCGCGCTCGGCGCATTTTCGATTGAAATTTTTCACAGCAAAGAAGCCGCCGGCTGGGTCGCTGCGTGTTTCTGCGCCGGGAATTTTATTCTCGGCTGGTTCATTTTGGGAGAAAGCAGAAGACCGAATTCCGAACACGTCGCCGCGCGCCCAAAACTGAACCAATGGGCGCACACGCTCGCGCAGCCGAAGCTCGGATTGCTCGTCTGCGTTTTCTTTTTTGCGACGTTTTGCTTCACCTGTTTTGAATCCACGTTTCCTTTGATTGCAAAGGATATTTTTGCAAAATACATACCCTTTTTCAGCGGAGAAAAATATCTCCGCCACGTTGGTTATCTATTCACTTATGCAGGTCTTTGGGCTGCGGCTGTGCAAGGCGTCATCGGCAAACTCGTCAAAAAATTCGGCGAGCCAAAATTGATTTTTATCAGCTTAATTGTTTTCGCCGTCGGCCTCGCCGGATTGCCGTTCGCAAATAATTTGCCGGAAATCTTGATTGTCCTCGCGCTTCTGGCAATTGGTTCGGGATTAAACCGCCCGCCGGTTTTTGGAATGATTTCCTTGAGTTCATCGCCGCACGAACAGGGCGCAAACCTTGGCGTCGCCCAAAGCTTCGGCAGCCTCGCGCGGATTCTCGGCCCGATTTTTGCCGGCGTTTTATTTTTCGTGAAACCGTCGCTGCCTTATTTGATTTGCGGCGGCATCGCGCTGTTGACCGCTTTGTTCGCGCGGCGATTTCTCTGCAAAAACCGAACGCCTGAATCCTCCGAAGAAACGCAAAAGACGAACAACGCTTGATTTTTCACCTTGAGACTCAACTCAACTAAAATCACGCCTCATGCGCTTCTCGCAGCCCGCTTTTCCGGGACAAGGCCAGTTTACTGATTTTGAAAATCACGCCGCCGCCGGATTGGTTCCGGTTTGAACGGCCATTCGTTTTGAGCGTTTGCGGGTCGTCCATTCGCGGAATTTTTCCATGTAAAGATAAATCACCGGCGTGATGTAAAGCGTCAGCGACTGCGAAACGATGAGTCCGCCGACGACGGTCAGGCCGAGGATGCGGCGGGATGAGCCGCCCGAGCCGAGGCCGAGCGCGATGGGCAGCGTGGCCATGAGCGCGGACATCGTGGTCATCATGATTGGACGGAAACGCAACAGGCAACCTTCGTGAATCGCGTCAAAGGCTTTTTTTCCATGCTCGCGCTGCGCGACGATGGCGAAGTCAATCATCATAATCGCATTTTTTTTCACGATGCCCACGAGCATGAGCAGGCCGACATCGGCGTAAATGTTCAAATCAATGTGAAAAATCATCAGCGTCAACAACGCGCCAAACGCTGCGGACGGCAAACCGGATAAAATCGTGAGTGGATGGATGAAACTTTCGTAAAGGATTCCGAGGATGATGTAGATGATGAAAATGGAAGCGGCCAGCAACATGCCCATTCCTTGAAGGGATGATTGAAAAACCTGCGCCGCGCCTTGAAAGCCGCCGGAGATGGTGTCGGGCAAATTCGTCTGGCTTTTGATTTTATTGATTTCGTCCACGGCAGTTCCGAGCGAAACGCCGGGCGCGAGGTTGAAGGAAATGGTGACGGCGGGCAACTGGCCGACGTGTGAAATGGTGGTCGGGCCGAGATTGCTGGTGAGTTTGGCAACGGCGCTCAACGGGATTAATTTCGACATTCCGTTGGTGTCGGTGAATGAACTGGTGATGTAAAGCCGCGAGAGCGCGCCGGGATCGAGTTGAAATTGCGGCAGCACTTCAAACACGACCCAGTATTCGGCGATGTCGCTATAAATCGTGGACGATTGTCGTTCGCCGAAAGCGTCATAGAGCGCGTTTTCCACCTGCTCGGGCGTGACGCCAAGCGCGGCGGCTTTGTCGCGGTCAATGTCCACGTTGACCTGCGGGCTTTTGATCTGCAAATCGCTGGTCACATCCTGAAACACGGATTTGTCGGCGGCGATTTTATTCATCAAAACTGGTGCCTTTTGAAACAGTTCATTCACGTCCGTGTCCGCGAGGCTGTATTGGTAGAGCGATTTGGAGGCGTGGCCGCCGATGTTGATGAGCGGCGGATTTTGCATGAAGACGTTGATGCCGGGAAGCTGCGCGAGTTTCCCGCGCAATTCCTGAATGATCTGGTCGGCATTCAATTTGCGCTTTTCTTTCAGGCTCATGAACATCCGTCCCTGGTTCAAACTGGCGGACGAACCGCTCGCGCCGATGGCGGACATGAAGCCGGCCACGTTGGGGTCGGCGGCGATTATTTTTGCGGTGGCCAGTTGATGTTTTTCCATCGCGTCAAAAGAAATGTCTTCCGACGCCTCGGTGGTCACGGAAATCTGGCCGGTGTCTTCGTTCGGAAAAAATCCCTTGGGAATGATGACGAACAAAAAGATTGTCAGGATCAAAATCACAAACGAAAGCATCAGCGTGGCGAAACGATGGCGCAACGTGACTTGCAGCGAGCGGTCGTAGCCGTCGCGCACCCGGTCGAAAAACCGCTCGAAGGCGTTGTAAATTTTGCTGTGCTTTTTTCCTTTTTCCGAATGCACAAAACGGCTGCACATCATCGGCGTGAGCGTCAGCGAAACAAAACCGGACGCCAAAACCGCGACGACAATCGTCACGGCAAATTCGTGCAGCAGCCGTCCAAGCAGCCCGCCCATGAACAAAACCGGAATGAAAACCGCCGAAAGCGAAAGCGTCATTGAAACGATTGTGAAGCCGATTTCTTTCGCGCCTTTGAACGACGCCTCCATCGGCGGCTCGCCCATTTCCATGTGGCGCACGATGTTTTCGAGCATGACAATCGCATCGTCCACCACGAAACCCACGCAGAGCGTCAGAGCCATGAGTGAAAGATTATCAAGGCTGTAATTGAGCAGCGCCATCACCGCGAACGTGCCGATGATGCACATCGGCAGCGCGAGGCTCGGAATGACGGTCGCCGACAAATTGCGCAGGAAAATAAAAATCACCAGCACGACGAGGCAGATGGCGAGGAACAAAGTGCTTTCCACATCGTCCACGGATTTGCGGATGGATTGCGAGCGGTCGAACAAAATGTCCAGATGCACTCCCGCCGGAAGCCGCTCGTGAAATTGCGGCAGCATTTTTTTGATGTTGTCCACCACGGCCACCGTGTTGGCGTCCGGCTGGCGTTGAATGGCCAGCACAATCGCACGCGTGCTGTTTGTGCCCGCGTAATACCACGCGGCGACTTTGTCATTTTGCACGCTGTCCAGAACGTTTCCCAATTCTTCGAGCCGCACCGGATTTCCGTTGCGATAGGCGACAATCATCGGGCGAAACGCCGCCGCATTTTCAAGCTGCCCGTTCGCCAAAACGGTGAACGCCTGATGCGGACCGTAAAGCGTGCCGAGCGGTTGATTGACATTGCCCGCTTCAACGGCCTGTTCGACTTGATCAATTCCCAATCCGTAAGCCGCCAGTTTGTTCGGATCCACTTGAATCCGCACCGCGTATTCCTGCGAGCCATAAACGGAAACCTGCGCGACGCCGCTGACCGTCGAAATTTGCTGCGCAAGCATATTTTCCGCGTAATCGTCCACTTTGGAAAGCGGCATCGTCGTCGAGGACATCGCCAGAAACAAAATCGGCGCGTCCGCCGGATTGACTTTCCGGTAACTCGGCGGCGTCGGCATATTCGGCGGCAATTGTTTCGCCGCGCGCGCGATGGCCGCGTTCACGTCTTCAGCCGCCGCGTCAATGTCGCGGTCGAGCGAAAATTGAATTGTGATTTGAACCGACCCCAGTGAACTGACGGACGACATGGAATCCACGCCGGGAATGATGGAGATTTGTTTTTCCAGCGGCGTGGCCACGGCGGCCGCCATCGTTTCGGGACTTGCGCCAGATAAACTGGCGGAGACGTTAATGGTCGGATAATCCACGCTCGGCAAGGCGCTCACCGGCAATTCGCGATAGCCGATGACGCCGAATAGCAAAATGCCGGCCATGACCAGCGTGGTCATCACTGGGCGGCGGATGAAAAGTTCGGGAACGCTCATGGCGCGTTGGTGGACGAGTTCGCGCTCTTGACGCTGACCTTCACGTTCGGCGCAAGCCGCAACTGCCCGTCCGTCACGACCGTTTCGCCGGCCTTCAACCCTTTTTCAACGACCGTTTCGTCGTCATACGAAATGCCGATTGTCACCGGGCGTTCTTCAACCACTTGAACGGCGGCGTTCGTCGGGTTTGATTTCACGACATAAATGAACTGGTTGGTCTGCCCCGTTTGCACCGCCTGCGTCGGAACGACAATGGCATTCGTCAATTCCGAAAGCGTCAATTCCACCGTCACATATTGTCCCGGCCACAACGCGCTGTTCTCATTCGGGAAAGTTCCGCGCAATTGGATCGTGCCGGTCGTTTCATCAACGCTGTTGTCAACGAAAGTCAGTTCACCCTGCTCCGGCGGCCCATCCATGTTTTGAAAAGCCGCCGACACCTTCAGCGTCTTCGTGCGCATTTCCTTTTTGATTTCCGGCAGATATTGCTCCGGCACGGCGAACTGGACATAAACCGGATGAATCTGGTTGATGGTCAGCAGCGCGTCGTCCGGCGCTTTGACGACATTGCCCACATAAGATTGCAGGCCGCCCGTCACGCCATCCACGGGCGAATCAATGTGGCAAAACTCCAGGTTCAACGTCGCGTTCGTGATGGCCGCCTGGTCCGCCGACACCGTGCCGAGCAAAGCGTCGAGGCTCGCCTTGTTCGTGTCCAGTTCATCCTGTGAAATCAATTTCTGATCGAACAATTTTTGCTCGCGCGCAAAATTGATTTTGGCGTATTCCAAATTTGCCCCGTCACGTTCCAAGTCCGCCTTTGCCTGGTCCAGCGCCGCCTGCGTCGGGCGCGGATCAATCGTGAACAGCAAGTCGCCCTTTTTGACTTCCTGCCCTTCCTTGAAATGCACTTCGCTGATCATGCCCTGGATTTGCGAATGAACCGTCACCGTCGAATACGCCATCACATGGCCGTCCGGCGGCGGATCAATCAGCACCGGCACGTTGGTCGCGAAGGATTTTGCGACGAGCACCGGCACGCCGGAAGGCGCGCTGTTTTTTTTGTGCGAACAGCCGCCGGTCAAAATGGCCGCCGCCAGCGCGAGCGCAAAGAGAAGGAATGTTTTTTTCATGGCAATCATTTCATAAAATTGATTTTGACCTGCTGGCCCTGCGCAGGTCGAAACACTGCGGCGAATTTTTTCAAAAACGCCATCCGCTCCCTTTGAAACTTTGGATCAAAAACCGACCTGCCGGTGATGAGCCGCGTCAATTGCGGGAACGCGACGGGAAACATCGTGAGCGACCGCATCGCCAGCATCACGTGGCGCGGGTCGAATCCGGCGGAAATCTGCCCGCGCGCCTGCCGCTGCCGGATGCGGTTCATTCCGCGCGCCGTCGCCGCGCGCCGCTCTTTTTCGTCAATCGGCTTTTGCGCGTCGCCTTGCAGCGCCTCCCATTCGAGCATCCGAACCCAGTCCACGTCCTTGCACGCGGCTTCGAACCAAAATTGCAAACTTTCGGCCGGGTCGCCGGACAAGTTGTCGGCCCACGCCTGGCGCTGGGAAATTTTCCGGCGCAAAACGGCCTTGAACAAGCCCTCCTTGTCGCCGAAATAATGGTAAAGCATCCGCTTGTTGATGGCCGCGCGTCGCGCGATGGCGTCCACGCGCGCGCCGGCAAAGCCGTGCGCCGCGAATTCCTTGAGCGCGGCGGTCAAAATGCGCTCGCGCGTGCGTTCGGGATTGCGCGTCGCGCTGCTGTCGGTTTTGGCGGGTGCGGTCATGCGTTCCGGTTAAGTAACCATCAAGTTACTTGGAGCGCAAGCGTATTTATTCGTTCAAATTCCGGCCAGTCCGTCATGGCGGGTTTGGCGGCGCATGGGATTTCTGGATTTCCCGCACCATTTTCGACGCCGCTTCCTGCGACATCCCGTGCGTGACGGAGAAGCCAAAGCGGCGATGCAGGTATTCGTCCATGCGGATCCATTCGCCCTCATGTTTCACCTGACCGGTCCAGGCGCAAACCGTGACGATTTGCTGCAATTTTTCGAGCCGGATCAGGATGAACACAACGGCGACCAGCGCCATGGCGGTCAGTCCCACAAGAATGAACGACGCGGTCTGGTTGAAAAGAAATTTGGCCTCGGCGTCTTGCTGCCGCGCCGTCAGCAAATCCGCCTCGTGCGCGCGCATCTGGAACAACACGCTGCGGATTTGGTTCATGGTGTCCCAGCCCTGGTCGGTCAAGGCCACCGCCAGCGAGCTGGCGGAATTGGTTTTGCCGGAGGCAGCAATTCCGGGATCAAGGGATAATCGCCGGGTGACCATATTTTGCAGGTCATTGAGGTTGGTCTGTTGAACCGGGTTGTCGCGGAGAATGGCTTTCAACTGCTGGATGTTATTGTTGACGTCTCCGATGGCAGTGTCGTAAGTGGCGAAATAATCCTTGCGTCCGGTCAGAAAATAGCCGCGCTGGCCGGTTTCGGCGTCGGCGGCGTGCGCCTGGGTATCCTCGATAATGTTCAGGACTTTGTAAGTGCGGGTCACCAGGGCAAACGTGCCGTTGAACTGGCCGCTCGTTTCATGCGCGAGCCAGCTCGTCGCCAGCAACCCGGCCGTGGGCACGGCCAGTCCCAGCCAAAACACAGCTTTACGGATGCGTTGAGCCGGCATCATATTGGTTTTTCTGATTCAAATTGTGGCGGGCCTTTCCTTATGCCACGACGTATTTTTCTCAAAAGCATGGGCGATGCGCAAGAGCGTTTCCTCGCCGAACGGCCTGCCGAGCAATTGCAAGCCGACGGGCAGTTTTGGCGATTTGGTGAATCCGCACGGAATACTGATGCCGCAATTGCCCGCAAGGTTGCATGAAATCGTGAAAATGTCGGACAAATACATTTGCAGCGGGTCGTCGGATTTCTCGCCGATTTTGAAAGCGGCGGTCGGCGTGGTCGGCGTCACAATCGCGTCCACGGTTTCAAACGCCTTGAGAAAATCGTTGCGGATCAAAGTGCGGACTTTTTGCGCGCGCAGATAATAAGCGTCGTAATAACCGCTGCTCAAAACGTAAGTGCCCAGAATGATCCTGCGCTTCACTTCGTCGCCGAAGCCCGCGCCGCGAGTTTTGCTGTAAAGTTCCGCCGGATCATTTCCGTCCACGCGCAGGCCGTAACGGATGCCGTCGAACCGCGCAAGATTTGCCGACGCCTCTGCCGTCGCAATGATGTAATATGTGGCGACCGCATAATCCGTGTGCGGCAAAGAAATTTCCACAACTTCCGCGCCAAGTTCCTGAAATTTTTTCACGGCGGCGTCCACGGCGGCTTTCACTTCCGCGTCAAGTCCGCCAATCATGTATTCTTTCGGCAAACCGAGTTTGAGGCCGCGAATGTTTCCATCGAGCGCGGCGGCATAATTTGGAACCGGCTGCGGCACGCTCGTTGAATCGCGCGGGTCAACGCCGCTCAAAACTCCGAGCAACGTCGCCATGTCCGAAACATCCTTTGTCAACGGACCGACCTGGTCTAGCGATGATGCGAATGCGACAAGGCCGTAGCGCGAAATACGGCCGTAACTCGGCTTCAAGCCGACACAGCCGCACATCGCCGCCGGCTGGCGGGTTGAGCCGCCGGTTTCCGAGCCAAGGGCAGCGATGCACTCGTCCGCCACGACCGCCGCCGCCGAGCCGCCGGACGAGCCGCCGGGAATCCGCGAAATGTCCCACGGATTTTTTGTCGCGCCAAACGCGGAATTTTCAGTCGAACTGCCCATCGCAAATTCGTCCATGTTGCACCGGCCAAAAACAATTGCGCCCGCCGCCTTCAATTTTTCAACAACAGTTGCGTCGTAGGGTGAAATGAATTTGCCGAGGATTTTTGACGCGCAATTAAGCGGCTGGTTTTTGACGGCCAGAACGTCTTTGATGGCGACTGGAATTCCGAGCAGCGGCTTTTGCGCGTGAGTTGCGCCGGAAGAAATTTCCTTGTCCGCCGCATCCGCTTGCGCGAGCGCATCCGCAGAATCATAACTGATGAACGCGTGGATTTTCCCATCCACGCACGCAATCTGGTCGAGACACGACTGCACGGCTTCGCGCGCGGAAATTTCGCGGCCGGCCAGTTTCGCGGCAAGTTCGGAAATGGTGAGTTGATTTAACATATGAGACCTCTGCAAAAGGGGCGTAGCGGCTTTCGGCAGAAAGCCGCATTCTTTAATTTCCAAGGTTTTGCGGCGCTCTGCCGAGACGCCGCTACGGTGGATGGTTGGTTTTGCAGAGGTCTCATATATTCAAATCGCCGGCATAAAATTCAGTTGTGAATTTGCGCGCGCAATTTTTCAAACCGGGCTTTCCCGGCCAGCGACTGGTCTTCCTCTGCCGACGGAAATTTGTTCAAGACCGCCTGCGCCGCGGCTTTTTTCCCGTCGGCCAGCTTAAGGGAGGCCACGATATAGGCCTGCTCGCTTTCCGTGACTTCGGCCTGCATATAGGGTTTCATCCAGTCCGCCGCGTCCGCCGCGCGGTTCTCGTCCAAAAGCATGATCGCAAAAAGCTTGGTCGCGCTCCAAAGATATGTTCCATCAGCCGACGCCGCCTGAAGCAGCGGAACCGCGTTGCTTTTTTGTCCCTGGGTGAAAAAATACAATCCTTCATAAAAATTCTCAAAGGAAGTGCGGCTGCCCTTGCGCATGGACGCGGCCTTTGCAATCAATGACTCGCCGTCGTCCGGTTTTCCCAGATACAGCAGGCAAAATCCTTCTTCACCCAGCGTGTCGGGATTTTTCCAGTATTCCGACGACGTTTCAAACAGCGAAAGCGATTGCAAAAGCCTGTTCTCGTGGAAGGCTTCCATTCCATAATGCGAATAAAGAGAAGCGAGGCTTTGACGCATGGAAAAATATCCGATGGCGCACGCGATTCCAGTCGCCAGGCAGGCCAGAAATAAATTCTTCAGTTTGTCCGCAGCGAAACCCTTCGTCTGCCTGCACCAGAGCCGGATCGCCAGGACGGCAAACAGCACCAGGGCGAAATACTTGCCCGTTTCGCCGAGAACCAGTTCCGTGGTCTCCGTGTAATTGGCTATGTCCGGCATGGTTTAGTCCACGATTTTTGGAACGATGAAAAGTCCGCTGACCTGTTTGGGCGCGTTGCGCATGGCTTCTTCGTGCGTAAGCGACGGGCGGATTTCGTCGGCGCGCGTGACATTGACCATCGGCACGGCGTGCGCGGTCGGCTCGACGTTCGTCACGTCAAGCTCCTTCAACTTTTCGATGTAGCCGAGGATGTGGCCGAGTTGCGCGGCGAGTTTTTTTTCCTCGTCGGGCGTGAGCGCGATGCGTGCGAGATGCGCGACGTATTTGATGTCTAAATCACTTGCTGCCATTCGCGGAGTTTCAAGTTTCAAGTTTCAAGTTTCAAGTTCAACCTGCAATTAAAAAACCCGGCGATGAAGCCGCCGCAACCGGATTCAAGGCTCAAACTTCACGGCGGTCGGCATTTCCTTTTGATTGGAAATCCGCTCGCCCGGCCAATGGCGCAATAGAAAATCATTCAGAAAATACGCCGCCGGGGCGAAGACGAAAGCGCCCACGACATCTATGAAATAGTGATAGCGCAAATAAAGGGTGGCGCAACACATGAGCGCAACATAGACGAGCGAAGGAATAAACGTTTTTTTCCGGTAATCACGCAGATAAAACGAGATCAGCAGCGGAATCCCGACGTGAAGCGACGGAAAACAATCGTAAGTGACGCGCCCGGCGCTTATGATATAGGCCACGCTCCGGCTGATCGCTTGTCCCTGCAAATCACGGGTGAATTGATCGGCAAAGAATTTTTCAGGGCCTGCGGCCGGAAAAAGTATGTAGCTGGCGATTCCCATCAGCATGAGTGTGAGATAACCCATCATCAATCGCCGGAATGGTTTCATCTCCTTTTTCAGATAAAAATACAAGGCGACTCCCGGGAAAAAAAGCACATGGGAAAAATAAACAAGGTTTAGAAAGTCGGTGACCCATGAATATATCCATGGTTCCAGAAGAATGGACACCTGGTTTCCAAAAATGGCGGCGTCAATCTTTGACAGAAACGGATCCACCACGCGGGGATTGACCCGTAAAATCAGGTTGCTATACAGGGAATAATAGCAGGCGCTCAACAGCAAAAACGGAAACCAATCATGGAAGATTTTCAGGAAGGGATGGAAAAAAGAGCCGAGATATTTTGCGAGTCCGGCGGTTTCTTCAGATTCCGGCTCCGATGCCAATAGAAGCTGCAAAAGGTTTTTCACGCCCAAGATTCCAATGGGCAGCAGGATGAAACGAAAATCAAGCAGCATAAAACTAAATGACCGGAACAGGCGGGTGGTGCAGAAGAGGACCAGCAGCACGGTGGAAACTCCGACGGCCATGACATCTTCCAGCCGGCAGCGCAGGATGAAGGAAAAACATTTTCGCATCATGCAGATTGGTCTGGCATTGTAATCCTGCCGCGCCGCAATCCGCCTTGCGAGAGCCGCGCTGTTTTATCCACAATCACCTTAAGCCGCTCATTCCTCGTCGAACTTCCGTTTGACGAGCGCCTCGATTTCGGTGATGGCGGCTTGCGCGTCCGCGCCGCTGGCGTGGATGGTCAGTTTGCTGCCCGGCCCGGCGGCGAGCATCATCAGTCCCATGATGCTTTTGCCGTTGATTTTTTCGCCGTCCTTTTCCACGAAGATGTCGCACGCAAAGCGGTTGGCGGTCTTCACAAACATGGCGGCGGGCCGGGCGTGGATGCCCAGTTTGTTCAAAACCGTCAGTTCCCTTGAAAAGGCACTGCCGTCGGTTTTTTTTGCGCTCATCGGTTTGTTCATGACAAGGCTAGATTATGTGAAGGCAAAGTGCCATTGAATTTTCACGCCGGCGGCGGATTGCCCGGATTCATGTGGGCGATGAGCCGTTCGTTCAATTCCTGCGCCGCGTTGTGGCCGGACATTTTCAATTTCGTCTGATACGCCGCGACTTCAATCAACCGCGCTAGATCGCGTCCCGGACGCACGGGAATCGTGATGTGCGGGATGTTCACGCCGAGGATTTTCACAAATTCCTGCTCCATGCCGATGCGGTCCACGTCGGGAACTTCTTCCCACGGCTTGAGCGAGACGGCGAGGTCAATTTTTTTTTCATCGCGGACGCTTTTGATGCCGAACATCGCCGCGACGTTGATGATGCCGATGCCGCGAATCTCCATGTGGTTGCGCGTCAGATCCGAACTCCTGCCGATCACGTCGCGCCCGTCCATCAAAATCACGCGCGTCACGTCGTCGGAAACAAGGCTGTAACCGCGCTCGATCAGCGCAAGAACCGCCTCGCTTTTGCCGATGCCGCTGTCGCCGCGAATCAATGCGCCCACGCCCAGAATATCCACCGTGCTGCCGATTTCCGTGCCGCGCGGCGCGAACATCATCTCCAGTTCGAGCGTCGCGTTGTTGATGAATTTCATCGTCACCATCGGCGTTTGAAAAACCGGCACGTTCGCCTTTTCGGCGGCGGCGAGAAACTCCTTGTCCGGTTTCAAGCCTCGGCTGAAGACGGCGCAGGGAATTTTGTAGGCGAACAAATAGGCGTAGCGCGTCTCGCGCTGCTTGGCCGAAAGCGACCGCAGGTAAAAATATTCCGCGTGGCCGAAAACCTGGATGCGCTTGTAGGCGAAATACTGCGTGAACCCGCTCAACGCCAGGCCGGGGCGGTTGACTGTCGGCTCGCGGATGATGCGCTTGAAGCTGCCGTCGCCGCTGATGAGCCGCATTTGCAGCGCCTCGCCGTGCGCCTTGAAAAATTGTTCGACCGTGATGGACGATTGTTGCATGACTCCAGATTAAAACTTCCCCCGCCAAAAGTAAGGGAAAAATGCAGCCCAAACCAGCGGTATTTTTTCCTGGGATTATGCACATGACAAACAATGAGACAAAACTGGTAGGGCGGGCAGTCCTCTGCCCGCCGAACGCGTGGATTTACAACCGGCGGCGCGCACAGAGTGACGCGCCCTACCCAGATTGTTTGTCATGTGCATAATCCCATTTTTTCCTGAATAATTGTTGACAGAAATGTCGGTTTCAGATTATTTTCTTTCCATTCCAGTAATTTGCAACCCAATGAAACTATGAAAAAAACTTTTTTAAGCGGGACAATGGCATTCAGCCTGTTGGTGCTTTCAGCGACGGTTTCCCATGCTCAATCCACTTGGAACGGCGGCGGCGGCACAGACGGCAATTTTGGCACCGCCGCAAACTGGAACACACCGCCAACATCCAGTGCAGCCAACACTTTGGATTTTGCCGGAAGCGTCGGTCTAAACGCGACCAATAACATTACGCTGAACAGTGCCGACCAAACAATCAATTTCAACGCTGGCGCGTCCTCTTTCACCATCTGGCCATCAACTACTGCTAGTGCTTTTTACATAAGACTTGGAGGCGTGGCCAACAATTCTTCAGTGATCCAAACCATCATGCCATCAACGGAAATAAACGGGACGCGAACTATTAACGTCGGAACTGCGGGACTCATATTGGGAGCACCCATTGGTTCCACCTCCACCAGCGGTCGCACTGCAACCATAACTGGCACTGGCAACTTGATCATTCTCGGCGGCACTACAGTTTCAGGCGGTTCCAGCTATAATGTCACACAGGGCGGGCTGGTCTTTTCCAATGCGACTGCAGCCACTTTGGGCACCGGTGCCAACGGCGTGAGCCTGACTGCCAGCGGAACGACGCTTCAGTTTGACAATTCTGGAACACTTTCGATGAGCAATGCTATTACCACAGTTGCCGGTTCGAGCATAACGCTTAACAACAGCGCAAACGTCGCCGTCACCAATGGAATCACGCTTACCGGAGCCAGTCTTACGGGAACGGGCCATTTGATCAGCGCCGTTTCATCTGTAGGCGGCAGCATTGCTCCCGGTAATTCTGGAATTGGCACGATTTTCGTCACAAGCCTTTCGCTGGATGCAGCCTCGACAACGACAATGGAAATCAACCGCGCAGGCGAGAGTTCAGATTTGATTTCAGCCAGTGGCGCATTGACTTATGGCGGCACTTTGGACGTTGATAACATTGGTGCGGCGCTTGAAGCGGGTGATTCTTTCGATTTGTTTAGCGGGACAATCAGCGGCACCTTTGCTTCAACAAGCCTGCCTTCACTTTCGGCCGGTTTGTCGTGGGATACCAGCCAACTCAACAGCGCGGGCATTATTGACGTCACGGCAGTTCCCGAACCCGCAACACTCGCGCTTCTCGGAATTGGCGGGCTTATGGCCGGCTGGCAGATCCGCCGCCGCAAAGCGTGACAGACTTGAATTTTCCAAAATCCCGGAGCGTGAAAATGCTTCGGGATTTTTTGTTTCACATATTAAATTCCGGCCCCAGATAAATCTCCCGCGCCTTCGGGTCATTTGCCAGAAATTCCGCCGAGCCTTCGACCAGCACCTGGCCTTTGTGGATGATGTAACCGCGGTCAATCAATTTCAAAGTCTCGCGCACATTATGATCTGTGATTAAAATTCCCAAGCCGCGTTCTTTGAGCCGCCGGACGATTTTCTGGACTTCATAAACCGCAATCGGATCAATTCCGCTGAACGGCTCGTCCAGCAAAAGCAATTTCGGACTCGTCACCAGCGCGCGTGTGATTTCCAGCCGCCGTTTTTCGCCGCCGCTCAATTGATACGCCCTGCTTTTGGCGACCGGCGTCAAATCCAGTTCTTCCAGCAAATATTTCAGGCGAACGGCACGCTCGTCGCTGGAAAGTTTGCACGTTTCCAAAATCGCCAGAATATTTTCCGCAACCGTCAGCTTGCGAAACACCGACGGCTCCTGCGTCAAATAACCGATGCCCAGCCGTGCGCGCTTGTGCATCGGCAGCGTTGTGATTTTGCGGTCTTGAAATTTTACAAAACCTCCGTCCGGTTTCACGACGCCGACGACCATGTTGAACGTCGTCGTCTTGCCCGCGCCGTTCGGGCCGAGCAGCCCGACGATTTCGCCCGCGCCCACGCCCACCGAAACGCCGTTGACCACGCGCCGTCCGCCGTATTCCTTCGCCAAATTTTCCGTGGCGAGCAGCAGGCCGTTCGATTGTGACGCGGTCGTTTCCATTTGAAAATTATTTTGCCGGCGGCGAATTTGTGCCCGCTTTCATGCTGTCCAGATTCTGCCGGAAAATCATTTTTTGGTTCATCGCGGACAGGCTGTTGTTCGCGCGGTTCCAGATGATCGGCTCGCCCGTGAGCCAGCCCTGCGCGTTTTCCACCTTCGCATTGCCCGTGAGCGTGACCGTCTCGTTCGTCGCGCCGTTTTGCACTTCATAAACATAAACGGCCTTGTCGCTGGTCGCGTGCATGGTCTGGCCTTTTGCATCCGTGAAATCAATGACCACGTTCGTTTCGGCGACAATGTGGTTCGGGTGGCCGGCGTCCGGCGGCAAGTCCACGACAAGCTGCGCGCAGGTCAGTTTCATCTGCGGATCGTCCACGCGCACGTTGCCGTGATAAACCGCCCGCCGCCCGGTCATGTCGAAATCCACGCTGGCGGATTGAATCCGCGTCGCCGGGCGCGGCGCAGAACTGGCCGCTGTATTTGCGTTCGTCTGCGCCCGGACAGCCGAGGCGCACAGCGCGGCAACCGCGATGAGATTGAAAACTTTCATGGTGTTGTTTTCTTTTCCGTCATGGGCGCGTTTTCAATGATGGTTTGCACGTTGTTCGAGATGGTGAGAAATGCAGCGTCCCGCCGCCACAAAAAACCGTCGCCCTCAACCCGGAATTTTCCGTCGCCCGACGCCAGTTGCAAATGCCCGGACGAACTCGCCGTGCCGTTCAGCGTGTCATAAACGCAGTCCGGCGCTTTCACGACCACGTTCAACGTGCCGTTCGTGTCAAACATTTCGAGCTTGAGCTGCTTGATGACGAGCAATCCGCCCGCCAGCGGCTGCGCTTCCGCGCCCGCCAGCCGCGTTTTCATCTGCTTTTCATTCGGCGCGTCATAATACTCGACCGAGGTGAAATCGCTCGCGTGGCCCGCGCCGTTTGGCTGCGCGTGGATGGCGGCAAAAAATCCCAACGCCATCAAAGCAGACAAAATTAAAATGGCGCGGTTCAATTTAATTTTCATTCCGAATAATGTTCGACGAACGAATCCCATTTTCCCTGCGCGCGCAAAATCATTTCAACCACCTCGCGGATCGCGCTGTGGCCGCCTGCGGCGCGCGTCGTGAAATGCGCCGCCGCTTTTGCCTCGCTGACTCCGTTCGCAACGGCGACGGCGAGACCCGCGCGTTTCAACGGTCCTAAATCAACAACGTCGTCGCCGACAAAACAAACCTCGTTCCAGCTTAAATTTTCCTTTGCCAGAAGTTTTTCAATCGCGTCGGTTTTGCTCAAGCGGTCGCCTTGCTGGACGAGAAAATCAATTTTCAATTCCTTCGCGCGCATTTTGGTCGCGAGCGACGGACGCGCCGAAACCCAGCCAATTTTGATTCCTGAACGGCGCAATAAAACCAATCCAAGTCCGTCTTGAATGTTGAATTGTTTGAACTCGCGCTCGCCGCCGATGAAAATTGAGCCGTCCGTCAAAACGCCGTCCACGTCGCAAAGAAATAATTTAATGCGCGCGGCGCGTTGTCGAATGGCGGCTGAAATTTTTGCAGGCATCGGGGATTCAAAGGTGAATAGTATAAATCAAGCTTCAACAGGTGTTCCCATCCACTTGACAACCCGCAAATTGCTCTGTGGATACTTCTCACGAAGTTCTTTTAGGATAATCAACGCCCGTTCCTCGCCCGGTCTCATAATCGAGTGAAACATGACCCAGCCGACAGACGTCTCAATTTCTATTGTGAATTTCTCCATAATGTATTGTGTCTCGTGGCTCAACATCTGATTGAACTACGCGATGTGAATTCTTTGGCGTTGATTTTTTCATTTCGCGGCTTCGTAAATTTTCAACAACGAGCGTAACACCGTTGCCATTTCGGCCAGCGGAATCATGTTCGGCCCGTCGCTCAAGGCTTTGTCCGGCTGCGGATGCGTTTCGAGAAAAATTCCGTTCGCGCCCGCCGACAAGGCGCAGCGCGCAAGAACCGGCGCAAATTCGCGCTGGCCGCCCGATTTGTCGCCGCCACCGCCGGGCAATTGCACGGAATGAGTCGCGTCAAAAACAATTGGAAAACCAAACGATTTCATAATCGGAATCGAGCGCATATCGGCGACGAGATTATTGTAGCCAAACGTCGTGCCGCGTTCGGTGAGCAAAATTCTTTTTGTGCCGCCGCGTTTCGCCTTTTCGGCGGCGTGACCCATTTCCGTCGGCGAAAGAAATTGTCCCTTTTTTAAGTTCACAATTTTTCCCGTCGCTCCGGCTGCGTGAATCAAATCCGTCTGTCGGCAAAGAAACGCGGGAATTTGCAGGATGTCCACGACTTCGCCCGCAGCGGCGGCTTGCACTTCATTGTGAACGTCCGTCAAAACCGGCAACTCAAATTCCGCGCGGACTTTGGCGAGAATTTTCAGGCCGTTTTCAATTCCAAGTCCGCGAAAGGATTTCGCGGAAGTGCGGTTGGCCTTGTCGAAGCTGGCCTTGAAGACGTAAAAAATGCCGAGCGACGCGCAGGTTTTTTTGAGCGAGGCGGCGACTTGCAGGCACAGCTTTTCACTTTCAATCACGCACGGCCCGGCGATCAAAAACAACCGGCGCGGCGAATTGAGGTTTTTCCAGATGGCGGCGGCGTTAAGCACGCGGAATTTTTAGCAGGGAGTTTGCCCAAAGTAAATCCATGAAAGCCATTTGGCGAAAGGTGACAGTCTTTTTTAATTGTAGCGGCGGTCGAAGAACTTGCGGACGCGCTAGGACGTCAGCTCGTTCGAAGTTCTGATGGGCTGGAGCAATCTGGCTTGTTTGAGCAGGCGGCAGAAATCTTTTTTGCTGGTGACGTGCCTTGTGCCTTCCTTGCTGCCGGGGTTGGGCATGGATTTATATTCCACTTCGAGCCGTTCGAGGTGCACGATGCGGATGTATTCCTTGTCCTTTTTCCAGACCTGGCCTTGGCACAGTTTCATGGGACGAATATACGAACCGGTGAAATTTTTGGAAGAAATCTGTCCCTCCTGATTTTTGCATCAGGAGAAACAGCAGGAAACGGACGGTTACTTTTTCTTGGCGGCGGCGGATTTGGCGGCGGCGGCTGCACTTTTCCTGGCGTTGTCGCCGCTGGTTTTGGATTGTTTCTGTGAGGATTTCTTCTGGTTGGATTTCGGGGATTTATCGCCCATAATTTTATTTTTCCGCAGGTTGACTTGCCTGCGGAATTTTAGTTTCTCCGCAGGAAACCCTGCATCATGCGCGCCGGACGGGTCATTGTAAATGGCGGACGCAAAATCATTTGGCGCGTGCGCGCAGCGTTTGCCTCCAAAAAATAGTTGCCGATAGTTGTGGCTATTCCGGCAAAGGGTGCGACAATTGGAGCGTCTGTTGGATAGCTTGTTTCTTTCAAGGCATGGTAATCCTCAAGTGAACTTGTTTCAGTGATGATTTTAGACCCGGTTTTCGGGAACAGTCTGTGGAAAGCGCCGGTTTGTCGGACAGTAAAACATCACATGAGCAATAAATTATTCGTAGGAAATCTTTCCTTCAATACAACCGAGAACAGCCTGAACGACGCGTTCGCCGCGTTCGGCACGGTCACGGAAACCAACCTGATGATGGACCGGGAAACCGGCCGTCCGCGCGGTTTCGGATTCATCACCATGAGTTCCGCCGAGGAAGCCCAGAAAGCCATCGAAGGCATGAACGGCAAGGACATGGACGGTCGCGCACTCACAGTCAACGTCGCCAAGCCGCGTGAAGAACGCGCGCCCGGCGGTGGCGGTGGAGGTCGTCGTGAATACGGCGGCGGTGGCGGCGGTCGCCGTTATTGAGCGCAAGTAAGTTTTCGCAGCGGGGCTTGGAGAAATCCAAGTCCTGCTTTTTTATTTTCGAAAATGTTTTAGCTCTTGCGGATGTAAATATTTTTAGGAAAATTGAGTGATGGCCGAAGAAATAGTGTGGCCGATTGTCTCCTATTGGAATTAGACAACACAGCTTCGGCTCAATACAATGTATCCACGCTTTCGCATGAAAGAAACTTTGCAAGATGCCGCATACAAGCTAGCCAAAGAAAATTATGGAGTTGCTTTGTTTGCGACTAGGGAGAGTCTTGAGCGGATGTTTTCGTCCGCTGGTTTTGATGCAGCATTTCATGCAGCGGAGCGTGGTATGCAGTTTCACTTAGCAGCCCATCGTTTCGCTGAAAGAGTTTGGGCGAAGGAGTTGCCATACGAGAAGGCCGAGTCTTCACTGCGAAAGCAGTTCCACGAGTTTTCCGAGAAGACTTGCCAGAAGGCATTCAGCGAGGCATACACAGAGACTCGGTGACACGTCAGCCTAATACCCCAATCATTTCCTCGACACGAACAGATTGCCCTTGATGTAAAATCGCAAATGCCGCCGCGCCCAATGCTTCGCGTAATCCACGCCAATGCGCGGACGTTTGACGATTGAAAATGATTCCGCTTCGTCCGGCTCGGCGATGAAAAAATTGTCGCTCAACAAATCATGGCCGTTGAGTTTCCTGTCAATTTTCATCGCGCGGCAAAGCAACCCCGGCCCGCAAGTCCGGCCTTCGAGATTTTTCACCGGCTCAATCGCGCGCAACAAAACCGCCGACGCATGGCCTTCGCGCTCCGTTACGACGTTCATGCAGAAATACATTCCGTAAATGAAATAAACGTAGGCGTGTCCCGGCGGGCCGAACATTATTTTTGTCCGCGCCGTCAATCCTTTGGAAGAATGCGCCGCAAGGTCGTGCGGGCCGAGATACGCCTCGGTCTCGACAATTTTCCCGACGCGCTCCATGCCGCGCGATTTGTGAACCAGAAATTTTCCGAGCAATTCCTTCGCGACGGCAATCGTGTCGCGGTCGTAAAATGCGCGCGGCAGTTTTTTCATTTCTGCAATAATACTCTTTGAAATAATTCTGCATGATTCTGCAAATTCTGTCTCTTGATTTTGCCGAAGAAAATCCGGCAGTGCCCTGATTTCGGAACGCGGCATTTATGACGCTTCACCGTTCAAAGCAATTGGGGCGCTGAAACGGGCTAAAGTCCGCGTTCCATCCGCAAATTAGGACGCCGCAGAAAAATCTTGCCATTTCCGCAAAAGCTGCGATTCTTCGCTTGTCTGTAGATAGCACAGAGCTACCACGGCATGGTGAATCTTCAAGTGAACCTGGTTCAGTGATGATTTGAAATCCGATTAACGGGAACAGTCTGGTCAAAGCAAAGTTCGGTCTAGGACAGTAAACATCACATGAGCAATAAATTGTTTGTCGGGAATCTATCCTTCGACACCACAGAAAACGACCTGCAGGACGCCTTTGCGGCGCACGGCACGGTCACGGAAACCAACCTGATGATGGACCGCATGAGCGGCCGTCCCCGTGGATTCGGTTTCGTCACCATGAGCACGCCGGAAGAAGCTGAAAAAGCCATTCAAGCATTGAACGGCGCCCAGCTTGGCGGTCGCGCCCTCACGGTCAACATCGCGCGTCCGCGCGAAGATCGTCCGCCCGGCGGCGGCGGTGGCGGCAGCCGCGGACCTCGTCGTGAATTCGGCGGCGGCGGCAGCGGTGGCGGCGGCGGTCGTCGTGATCGCTATTAAGCAATAGACTTTTACACAGCGAGGCCCGGTTTTATCGGGCCTCGCTTTTTTGTTTTTTGTTCCGGCCCTGTAAATTTCAGGTTGAAGCCGTTTCATTTTACGTCAACATCTTTGGCGGACAGCATGGCGGAATTGCTGGCCGGCAACACCATGCCACATTGTCCGTCGCTCGGCTTAAGCAGCAAACTGACGTGCTTCAATTTGCGGCGGGTGATTCCGTGAAAGCCTAATTTTTCGGCTGTTTCCAGTAAAAGCTCACAACTTCGACGTCGGTTGGCGAGTTGCGGAAGATGATGGCGACGAACTCGCGCTTGTAATCGCCGACTTGCGCGGTGACGTGGACTTCAAAGGTGCGGCTGTGCACGTCGCAGAGACTGCCCAGGCTTGCCCGGGCTTGCGGCGGGACAAGGCCGTTCAACTGGCCGACAGAGCGGAACGGCGTGTCATCGTCGGTTCCATCCACGCCGTCGGGCCCGGCGCGTTGCTGGACGATGCTGGCGGCGATCTGGGGATCCACGCCGGGAAGCAGTTGGAGCACGTTGGTGCCGGCGGTGTTGACATTGATGCGCCCGGAGGAAATGGGCGTGAAGACATCCTTCAATCCGAACGGATAATCCGGCGGCTGGCCGGGAGAAGTTCCGAAGCCTAGCTTGTGTTGAAAGGTGGCGGGCGTGTGGTTCGCCGCGCTGCCGCCCCAGTAGATTTCCGGCTGGTCCGAAATTCCCCTGACCAGCAGCAATTCGGACAAGTCGTCAATCGGCGCGTTCTTGGCGTGATAAGGCGGATTCAATCCCTGATAATAATCGTTCTCCGCGCCGGCAAGGCGGGGCGCATCGTCGGCATCAATCCAGTCTTGGATTGAATCGGACACGACGGAAATGTTATCCGCGTCCACACCCATGAGCGTGAGCGCCTGCTGGATTTCCGGCGTGTTGGCGGTGTTGATGTTTGCGAAGCGTTCGAGGTCAATGATTTTCCAGGAAACCGTGCCGTTTCCAATAGTGTAATTGTCCTGCGAAATTCCGGTCAGCACGCTGTTGCTTTCGCCCATGCTGCATTGCCCGCTGGCCCAAAACTGATTCAGCGAATCATAAGGCTCGTTTGGAATTGAGGCTGATTGCGCCAGAATCCAGCGTGTCAATTCCACGCCCGAACGGCCGAGCCAGAGCAATTGCTGGTCGGAATCCGCGTTTTGCGCGAGCTTGGTCTCGACTTTCATCGAATATGCGAAGCCCGCCGCCAGCATGGACAGCACCAAAATCGCGATCATCGCGATGATGAGCGCGATGCCGTCGCGGGAATTTTGGCGGGTGGAAAATTTCATCATTGGCCGGGCAGTTTTATCTGGTTAATCGGGCCACCACGGTTCGCCCCCGGCATTTGCACCACTGACGGCAGCGTTTGCGAGGGCATTGAAACCACGCGCGTGACCGTCCGCACCGGGGCGGTGCCGCCAAAACTGTTGTTGTTGCCGCCGAGCGAAAGGCTGACGCGCACCATTGTCGGAATCGAATTCGTGTCGTCCCATTCATTGTCCCACGCCATTGCGTTCGTGTCCCAGCACTCGACGACAAAGCTCTGCACGTTGCGCGCCAGCAGGAGCGGGGTTTGCTGCTCGTCCGCGTCCATGTCCATGAGGATCGGATTCTGGCGCAGCACCAAATCTTTTTCCGAATCGGTCCCCGGCTCGACGCTGAACGTGACGCGCCGCACGTTGAAACCGCCGAATTTTCCGTTGCGGAGAAAATCATCCGGCAGCCGCGCGGTGAAACTTAACGACGGCAGGTCGCCGTTGGTGATGTCGAAAACGTAATACTGCATGGACGCCTGGAACGACTGGATGCACGTCAGCGAATCCTCGATGGTGCGGATGGCGACGCGCTGGCGCTGCACCTGCGCGGCGGCTTCCTGCCCGACCCGCGCCGCGCGCATGATCATCAGCCACGTCGAGTAAATCGCCGCCATCACGAGGCTGAAAACCGTGATGGCAATCAACACTTCAATCAGCGTGAAGGCGAGTCGTCGAGGGTCGAGGGCCGGGAGCCGAGAGCCGCCGCGCGCAACGCGAAATGTTTTCCGCCCTCGACTCTCGGCTCTCGACTTTCGACAAAGAGTTTTCATCTTGCCACCGTTGCCCCTTCCAGGCTGCCCGCCGGCGACTGGGGCCGGTAAAACAAGACGCTCATTTTGGAAATGACGGCGGTATTGCGGTCCACTTCAAAATCCACCTGAAAAAGTTTGTTCGACTGCACTTCCGTGATGTCGCGCGTCCAGCTGTAGCCGCTGTAGGAATCGCCGAGCAGTTCGCCAAGGTCGCCGGATTCCGTGCCTTCGACGAGTTGATTGGTCAGCGAAAGTTCCGCCGCCACCAATCCCGCGTCCACCGTGGGACGCTGCAACCGGCGCGCGTTGTCAATGGATTGCGAAACCAGCGCCAGGATGGAAAACGACGCCGTGAAAAAAATGACCACGGCGAACATGACTTCGATCAGCGTGAAGGCGCAGGCGCGTCGAGGGTCGAGGGTCGAGGGTCGAGAGAAATTGCGCGCCGCGCGAAATGTTTTCCGCCTTCGACTCCCGACTCTCGACTTTCGGCAAAGAATTTTCATTTCATCGGACCGACGGATGCCAGGGCGGTGGTCACTTCGAGCGTGATTTTCCGCCACTGATCGCCGGAATGAAGCACCAGCGTCATTTCATCGCTCGTGCCGTTCGGAAAAAACCGCACGGGCGGCGCCTCGTCCGCGTCCTTGTATTCCACCAGATTGATGTCGAGCGCCTCGATGATGATGCTGTCGTCGAACTGCGCCGAATTCACCGGCTTTGAATTAATCCGGGTTGACGGCGCGGACGAATCCACGACGCCGCTGAATTCAATCTGATGTGCCTGCGGGTGAAAAACCACCGTGGTCGTCTGGCCGTGCAAAATCGCCTGCGCGCGCGCGTGGCTGCAAATCTCCAGCGAGTCATTGACCGCCTTGCGCAGCGGTTCTTCTCGAAACGCGCTCAAAATGGATGGAACGCCCATGGCCGCGACGAGGCCGATGATGGCGGCGACCATCATGATTTCAATGAGCGTGAAAGCGCTGGCGCGTCGAGGGCAGGAAAAATTTCGCGCGCGTGACTGCGTTCGACCCTCGACTTTCGACTCTCGACTGCTTCGCATCATTGTCCTCCCGCCGAACTGCCGATGCTCGAAACCATCGAGAACATCGCGCCCAGCACGGCCACCAGCAGGAAGCCGACCATCGCGGCAATGCCGACAATCAGGATCGGCTCAATCGTGTTCATCAGCACGCGCAGGGCGATGTTCAATTCGTTTTCATAAGTCTGCGCCACGTTGTTCAGCGCGTCTGGCACGTTGCCGGTTTCCTCGCCGATTTTCACCAAATCTATCATGAGCCGGGGAAACACCTTGCTCGCCGCCAGCGGCTGCGCGAGCGATTTGCCGTCCGTCACCGCCTCGCGCGTCTTGGCCGTGGCTTCCTTGATGACGCGGTTGGGAATGACCTGCTCCGTGATTTTCAGCGCGGTGAGCACCGGCACGCCGTTTTGCAGCAGCGTGCAGAGCGTGCGCGCAAACTGCCCGTAAAGATTCAGGCACATGACCTTTCCAAAAATCGGAGCCTTCATTTTCCACACGTCAATTTTCCGCTTGCCCGTTTCCGTCGCCTGGAAACGCTTGAACAAAATCACCGCCACGATTGCGACCAGCGCCATCAGCCACCAATAATGCCGGAACGTGTTGCTGATGCCGATCAACAGCATCGTCATCGCCGGCAGGTGGGTGAACCCGATGTCGCCGAAGAGCGACATGAATTTCGGCAGGATGAACGTCATGAAAAAAATCACCATGCCGATGCCCGCGCAAAACACGATGGCCGGATAAACCAGCGCGGATGTGAACTTCGCCTGCACCTGCGCGAATTTGTCAAAGTGATCTGCCATGCGCCGGAGCACGTCCACCAGCGCGCCGCTCTGCTCGCCCGCGCGCACCATGTTGACATACAAATCCGAAAACACGCGCGGCTGCTTGGCCATCGCGTCGGACAAACTCCTGCCCTCGGTCACTTCCTGCTTGAGTTCGCGGCTCACGTCCGACGGAATTCCCTTCGTCTCCAGATACGTCATGCTGTTGAGCGCCGTTGACAGCGGCATCCCGGCCTGGAGCAAATTCGCCAGTTGCTGCGTGAACGTCGCCAGCTCCTGCAACTTCGGCTTGCGCTTCTGCTGCATCTGCGCGCGCAACGTCGGCGGCAGAAACGAAGCCAGGCTGAATTTTTGACCGTCGCGTTTTCCGGCGGCGATTGCCGCGCCGCCCTTGCTCGCGTCCACGGCGATTGGAAAAAGCCCGAGGCGCGTGATTTGCGCCAGCGCCGCCGGACGGTCGGCCACTTCGAGGACGCCCTCGACCAGTTCGCCGCTGCGCCGGCGCGCTTTGTAGGAAAATTCCGCCATAACTTGATTATCATCTAAAACCGTCCGCCGGCAAAAGTTTCAATCAAGTGCGGTTCAAAGACAAACAGCCGGAACAATTTTCTTGCTCCGGCTGACGAGGCAACGCCACACCAACGTCTGGCCAGCCTTCAAAAGTATTCGTCCGTCCGTTTGACATCTCCTTGTTTTAAGGCAATGTGAGAACGATGAAATTCTACACCTTTTGTCTGCTGGTCGCGCTGACAACTTTTGGTTGGTTGGCCGTTGAAGTCCAAGCGCAAACTTATACGAATTTTACGACGATTGATGAGCCGCTGGCCGAGGCGGGCAGTCTTTATGGCACTTATGTCGAAGGCATTTCAGGCAATGTCGTCGTCGGCTACTATTACAACAGCCAGGGCCGGCATGGATTTTATCACACGCTCGGCACGACGAATTACACGACGCTGGACGTTCCGGCCGGCACCAGCAGCACGTCTTTCAGCACCGCCGCTTATGGCATCTCCGGCAATAACATTGTTGGTTGGTATTCCGCGACCAATTTTACCGGCACTTATGGTTTTATCTACAACATCGGCACGGGCGCTTATGCGACATTGGATGATCCAGCCGGTGTCGAAGAAGGCGTGAGCAGCACGGAAGCTTATGGCATTGATGGAAACAATGTCGTCGGCTCCGAATCAGACAATAGTCTTCCCGCCGGCAGCGTCTTTGGTTTTTTATGCACGCCGGCAGCGGGACAGCCTGGCGTGTATTCTTTTGCCTCGTTTTATATTCCCATTCCCTACCGCATCAATGTCAGCGAGTTCTCCACCACCAATTACATCACGCTGCCCTATGGCATTTCCGGCGACAATGTCGTCGGGATGGCCAGAGATACGGATGGCTACTCTCACGGCTTTGCCTACAACCTCAACACGACCAGCCTCACGTTGCTGACGAATTCAGACGGCGGCTTCCTCTGGCCTTACGGCATTGATGGCAACAATGTGGTCGGCTATTTCTCCGACCCCAATAATGATTACAACGACAGCGGTTTTCTTTGCGCCATCGGCTCGACTAATTTGACGACGCTGCGCGATCCTTTGGGTGTTGGCGGCACTTTTGCGCAAGGCATCTCCGGCAATGCGATTGTCGGATATTATCGCGACACAAGCGGCGCGCCGCACGGCTTCGTGGTGGGAATGCCGACGGTTTCAATCTCGCCGCCAGTCATCAGCGCGTTCAGTCTGGCGGGAGAAGAATACACTTTGAGCGGAACCAACGGCGTGCCGGGCGCGCCTTATGCAATTCTGGCCACGACCAACGTCGCGCTGCCGTTGAATGAATGGACGATCGTGGATACCAATTCCTTTGATGGCAACGGCGCTTTCACTTTTTCCAGCGCGGTTGATCCAGCCGCGCCACAGATGTTTTACCGGTTGCAAGAATCGCAATAGGCGGCGCTCTTAAAAATGAAAATGCGAATCGTGCTTGACGCGGGCGGCGATTTTGATTGCACTGTGTCCATTATGAAAACGAAAATTTTTGCGGCGTTTGCCGGGATTGCCATTGTCACCGCCGGTTGCGTCAGCACCGTGAGCGGGACGCACACGGCGGCTGTGCCGTTTGAAAAGGACAGCGTGTCTGGCCGTTATGAGCGGACGGTGGATCAGGTTTATCAGGCTTCGGTGCAGGTCGTTCAAAACAATGGCGTGGTCATCACGGAATTCATTCCGCACGACACGACGAACAGCGTGCGCTCGCTGCTCGGCAAGGTGAACCAGGGCAAAGTCTGGGTGCGCGTCGAGGCGGTGGATCCGAAAATCACGCAGGTCACCGTCCAGGCCCGCACGCAACATGGCGGCAGCAACCTGGATGTCGCGCACCAGTTGGAGAAGGAAATCGCGCTACAACTGGCGCGGTGATTTCGCCCCTCATCTTTGCGGAATGATCCTGTCCGGATGCCGCGCGCGGCTGACCGCCGTGTCGTAGCTGATCTGGCATTTGCAATACAGGTCGTAAAGGCAATTGTCCATCAGCAGCATTCCCTCCTTGCGCCCGGTCTGAATCGTGTTTTCCAAATGGTGAAGCTGGTTTTCCCGAATCTGGTTGCGGACGGCTCCGTTGGCGATCAGCAATTCATAGGCGAGAATCCGGCGCGACCTGTCCGCCGCCGGCAGCAAATCCTGCGAGATGATTCCCTGAAGCGCGTTGGCAAGTTGTAAAATAATCTGCCGCTGCGCGTTGCCGTCAAAAACGCCGATGATGCGCTCGACTGCGTGCGAGACGTTCGGCGAGTGCATCGTGGCGAGAACCAGATGGCCGGTTTCCGCCGCCGTCAACGCCGTGGAAATCGCCTCGTGATCGCGCATCTCGCCCACGACAATCACGTCGGGGTCCTGCCGCAAAACGTGGATGAGAGCGCGGTTGAACGAACGCACGTCCGTTAAAACTTCCTGCTGCACGACGATGGCGCGCTTGTTTTGGTGGACGAATTCAATCGGGTCTTCAATCGTGACGATTTTGCAGCGGCGCTCGCTGTTGACGAGGTCAACGAGATAATTGAGCGTCGTGGTCTTGCCCGCGCCGGTCGGGCCGGTGATGAGGACGAGTCCATTCGGCTTGCGCGCGAGTTCCTCGATTTTTTTGGGAAGGCCAAGCTCGTCGCGCGTGGCGATTTTGTCGCCGCAAAAGCGGAAGCTCATTTCAGGATGCCCGTTGCGGCGGTAAAAAGTCATGCGGACGCGCCCGGCCGCGCTGTGCAGCAGCGAAATGCAAAGCTCCCAATCCTGCTCGAATTTTTTCCTCTGCTGTTCGTTCAACAGGCTGTCCGTCATGGCCGTGATGTCCTCGATGGTCAATGCGTCCTCATCCGCGATGATGATTTCTCCGTTGACGCGAAACGCGGGCGGAACGCCGGTCACGAGATGAAGGTCGGAGGCGTCAAAGTCATTGACGGCGGATAAAAGGCGGTCCAAAAGCGGCGTGCTCATCGTTTGAAAAGTTGCCGCAACCAGTCGCGCGTGCGCGGCCAGAACCCGGCTTGGGAAAGCCGGACGAGCGCGAGGTCGGCTTCGCGGCAATTCCGGTTCAACTGCAACGCCTGTGTGAAAGAGGTCTCGGCGACGCTGACCAAACCGAGTGCCTGCTGGCATTGGCCGAGTTCGAGCCACAGCAGAAAATGGCCGGCGTTCCATTCGACGGCTTGTTGCAGCAATTTCAGCGCGAGCACAAATTGACTGTAATAAAAACGGATGCGCGACGCCAGCCATGCCGTGAACCAGTCTTTTGGCGCGAGCAGCAGCGCTTTCTCAAAACAATAATCTGCGCGATGCTCTTTGCGCGCGAGCATCACGTCGCCGCGCGCGAGCCAGACGTAGGGCGTGTCGCCGCGCTCTTCAATCGAGGCGTCGGAAAATGCCAGCGCGCCCTGCAAGTCGCCGCTGCGCGCGAGGGCGACGGCTTTGGCGGCGAGCAATTCGGGATATTGCGGAAAGCGTTCCAGCGCCTTGTCCGCCCACAATTTTGCCTCGCGGAATTCTCCGAGTTCGACCAGCATCCGCACCTGCGCCGTCCACGCGGCGGCATTTTGCGGATTGTATTCCAGGACTTTCGAGTAAAAACGCAGCGCCTGCTCAAAGTCGCCGTTCTCAAACGCCGCGCGCGCCTCGCCGAAATAATAAGCCTCGTCCTTGGCCGGCAGTTTTTGTTCCTGCTGCCACTGGTCTTCGGACTCGCCGCCCAATTCAAGATTTCCAAAACGGCTCATGGTAAAATTTGTTGCCGCCAGAACCAGTGTTTGAACGGTTTGCCGACAAATTGTTTTTCCGGAACATTTGCCATTTGCAGCATGGCGGATGAAATGTCCGCTTCGCCCACGTTCCAATTACCGCTTATGGCAATATTTGGCCAGATGAACCAGTGATTTTCCGGCACAAGCCAATTTCCCGATGTCGGCATGTGCGGCAGAAGCGGCTGCGGAACGCCGTTCACGGTGAAACTATTCGTCGAAAATTCCACGCGGTCGCCGGCCATTGCCAGCACCGGACCCAAGCCCAAACTGGTCCGGTTCAAAACGCCATTGCCTCTGTGGTTTGAAAAATAATATCCTGAAAGCCTGTAAGCGACCCGGTCGCCGCGTTTGATGTCATGAGCCGGAACGAATTTTTCAACGATGACTGCATGGCCGTTCACGCGCAGAGGCAGCAGCCAGTGTGTCCGCAGCGGCGTATAAAGGAACAAGCCCAAAACCAACATCGCTCCGATTGTAAAAAGAATGCGGGATTGAAATGGTTCATGGTTCAGCCACGGGCTGCAATAATAAACCAGGCCGGTGACATGAATCGAAAGCAAAAGTCCGAACGCGTAATTGCCAACTGGATAGCCGAGCCAGACAATGAAGCAAAGGAAAAGCAGCGCGCACGCGGCCAGCGCGGCCTTTCCGTAAAGTCGCGGGCCGCGAAGATAAACCGCAAGGCCGGGAACCAAAACGCCTCCGACGAGTCCGCCGACCGTGATTTCATTTGGAAGACGAATGCGATCCAGCGCAAGCCCGTGGCGCACCGCAGAGCCAAGATAAAAAATGCGGGCATACCATCGCGCGCGACGCGGATAGTAGGGCGAAGTCATTTTTTCGCTGGAGTTCAACGCCATTGGTCAATGTTGTAATGCGCCGCCAATCCAAGATTTCCAAAACGGTTCATGGTAAAATTTGTTTCCGAAAAAACCATCGTTTGAACGGGCGTCCGACAAATTCCTCGCGCGACACAATCGTCGGCACAATCGTCATTTGCTGGGTGACATCGCCTTGGGTTGCAAAGATTCCAAACGTTGCAAAGATTCCAAACCCTTCATGTCTATAATATCTGGAAAACTGCGCCCGCATGAGCCAGTGCTTTTCCGGCACGTCCACGGAATCCACATGGTCGCCGCCAAGCCCGATCACGGGACCGAGAATAAACCCGGCATCCTTCACTTCATGGCCGCCGAAGCTGGCGGAACTTCTAAACGCCGCCCAATCGCCGAGCTTGAGCGAATCCGGCGTTGTCCTGACTGAAACAACTATCACGCGATCGCCCACGCGCAACGGCATCAGCCAGTGATTTTGAATTGTGCCGCGCAGTGGCGTGTAAATTGCCAGACCCAAAATCAGCATCGTTCCGACGGTAAAAAGAATCCGGTAACGAAACGGCTCATGGTTCAGCCACGGGCTGCAATAATAAACCAGACCCGTGGTGTGAATCGAAAGCATCAGGCCGAACGCAAGGTTCGCGGCGGGATAACCGAGCCATACGATGAAAATGGTCAACAGCAGCGCGCAACCGGCCATCGCCATCTTTCCCCAAAGTCGCGGCCCGCGAAGATAAACCGCCAGGCCGGGAATCAAAATGCCGCCAATAAGCCCGCCGATGGTAATTTCTTTTGGCAAACAAATGCGATCCAGCGCGAGCCGGTGGCGCACCGCGAGTCCCAAATAAAAAACGCGGCAATACCATCGCGCGCGGCGCGGATAGTAAGGCGAGTTAAATTTTTCGCTGGAGTTCAAGCTTCAGCCTGTTTGTTTCGGACAAGCTGAAGCTTGGACTCCGGCTTCAATGCCGCTGGTCAATGTTGTAACGCACCACTTCTTCCGGCTCATAAAATTCGCCCGTCTTCTGTTCTGATTTCAGTTCGCCGACGATCTGCTCGAACATTTTCATCGCTTCGAGGCAGCCCTTGCCTTTGTAGCCCTTGACGTGCAACTCCACGCTGCCGTCCTTGCCGATGGTGATGTCAAATTCGCGCTGGGGCATAAAATTAGTTTTGAAAACTGATCTCTGGATAATGTTTGGATAAAAAGTGGCGGCATGAACTGCGATTACCCGGACAAATATGCTTCGAAAGCTGGCGCGCGTGTTCAACAAAATCCGCTGGCGACGCGCCAGCCTTGATGAGGCGAGAAATGCAAGTAGGCATCATGGCTTGGCCTTTTGTAAAACCATGTCCTTATCTATACCATCCCACCTCACAACCAAATCATCATTGTTCAAACTAACAATGCGCCCATGCAAGCCGTGCGCCATCAATGTCGCGTTTGTCCGGCTGTCGTTTGTAACCGTGATAATCAAATCTCCATCTTTGGCCAGCAATGTCCCTTCTTCTTTGACCGTAATGCCATTCGTGAGGCCGGTAATCTCGAAATCGAAGTTGCCGGATGGACTCACAGCTCTCGTGCTTCGGAAACTGTCGCCCTTCTCAACCCATGTCCCTGTCAATTGCCGCTGAATCTTTGCATCGCTGCGACCGCATCCCGTCAATAGCAAACCCAAGAATATAAATATGAAACAGTTGAATGTTGAATGTTCGATGTTTTGCATAATTTCAATTCTCCCAATGCCGGACTTTCAACCGTATCGAACGGTCTTGATTTGTTTCTTCCTCGACGACGTTGAATCCTTTTGCCCGCATCTCATCCATCAGCTTTTGATAAACATATTTTTGGACGACGCACTGGCTCATTTCCTCGCCCATCGCTCGCAACTCATCATTGCTGTGGCCGTTGCCCGTCACGCAGAGCGCCGCCTTGCCGCGCGCGTCGCGCGAAAACGTGATGGTCACGCCGTCGCGCGTCACGGCAATGCGCTGTTCGCGGCCAAGCTGGTTCGTGACGACCTCGCTGTTCTCGATTTCAAGCTGAACCTTGTTGGAACTTTTCTCCGCAACCGCATTTTTGGTCAGATCAGCGGCTTCAGTGGCAATTTGATAGCCGAGCGACGCCGATGCCGCCACTACCGCCGCGCTGAAGGCCGGCCACGCCGCGATCACCACCGGAGTCAATATGCAGACACAGCTCATCTTTTGCTTTTGTTCACCAGTTTTGACCGGGCTTTGCGGATTTCGTCACGCGACATTTCCTGCCGCTGGAATTTGTTCCTGCGCCGCGCCCGCGTCTTGCGGATTGCCCGCCAAACCAGCGCAATGATGAGAATGCCAACTCCCGGCAGCACCTGTAGAAAATATGCCTGGATATTGGAATCGTCGATCATTCCACAAACGCCCGCCACCAAAACGATCAAAATGAGCGAGGCAAAAAATGTGGCGAAAAAAAGAAACGCGTAACGGCGGTCTTTGAAACTGTCATACAAATTGCTCCAGATTGAATTCATCGGGTATTCAGTCAAAATTCCATCCGCCGCACGGTGTCGCCTTTCTTGGCGTCGCGCGCCACACTGGCGTTGCGCGCGCGGCCTTCGGCCCAGCTTCGCAGCCGGTTGATTTGTTCGTCCATCGTTTTGGCCAGCGGCACGGTTTGCGACAATGCCGTTTTCACATCGTCCATCGTCATTTCCTGCTTGGCGTAAAAAGCGTCGTAAAGCGCGCTGTTGATCGCCTCCTCGATTTCCGCGCCGCTGAATTCCGCGCTGCCATTCGCCAAAGTTTCCAAATCAAACTTCGTCGCGTCGCGCTTGCGCTTCGTGATGTGAATCCGAAAAATTTCCTTCCGCTCTTCGGGACTCGGCAAATCCACGAAGAAAATTTCGTCCAATCGTCCTTTGCGCAGCAATTCCGGCGGCAGTTGCGAAATGTCATTCGCCGTCGCCACGACAAAAACCGGCGCGGTTTTTTCCGAAAGCCACGTCAGAAAAGTTCCGAACACGCGCGCCGTCGTGCCGCCGTCCGTCGAGCCGGAGCCTTGCGAACCCGCGAACGCCTTGTCAATTTCGTCCACCCACAAAATCGCGGGCGCGACCGATTCCGCCACCGCAATCGCACGGCGCACATTTTCTTCCGACGAACCGACCAGGCTGCCGAACATCCGCCCCATGTCGAACCGCAGCAGCGGCAATTGCCACAAGTTTGAAACCGCCTTCGCGCACAAACTTTTTCCGCAGCCTTGCACGCCGAGCATCAAAATTCCTTTCGGAAACGGCAGGCCGAACGCGCGCGCCTCGTTCGTGAACGCGATGGAACGTTTGCCCAGCCAGTCTTTCAGCACGCTCATGCCGCCGACATTCGTGAAGCTTTCATCCGTCGCGTAATACTCCAGCAGGCCGCTTTTGCGGATGATCTGCTGTTTCTCGGCAAAAACGTCGTTCACGTCCTCGGCGCTCAACCGCTCATCCTTCACGATGATTTTTGCGAAAACATTTTCCGCCTCGCCGAGCGTCAGGCCGAGCGCGGCTTGCA
The DNA here is from genome assembly GCA_036490295.1 of Verrucomicrobiia bacterium. Lineage (GTDB taxonomy): Bacteria > Verrucomicrobiota > Verrucomicrobiia > Limisphaerales > UBA11358 > UBA11358. Next base: position 33,840 of record DASXED010000126.1, read on the forward strand.
GCAACCGTTCGCGCCCCGCGTCGTCCAATTCGATTTTCACCTGATGAAACTGCTTCACGTCAGCGATGATTTTGTCGAGCAACACGGCGAGGTCGTCGCGCGACGGCAGCGGATGATTGAGCAGCGTGATTTCCTTTTCCAATTCCGTCGGGATTTCCATCACGGGCGAGACCAGCACGATGGTCTTGAAACTGTTCTTCAAGTGCAGCGCGATCTCCTTGAGCTTGCGCGTCACGGCAAAATTATTTTTCGTCAGGAACGGGTGAAAATCCTTGAAAATGAAAATCGCCGGCTCGACCTGCTCGATGACCTGATCCAGCGCCATCAACGGGTCTTTCGTCGCCGCGTTGCGATGCTTTTGCGACTGGATGGAAGTCCCCGCCGGCACGATGCCCGTGCTGTAACTCCACTCAAAAACTTTTTTCTGGCGCTTCTGCGCGATCTCGACGATCAGGCTTTGGACGCGCGACTCCTCGCTGCTCAAAATGTAAAGGATCGGATAGCGCGCGCGGATGAGCGTTTCGAGTTCGGTTTGGAAATTTACGATTGTTTGCATATTTTTTGACCCGAGTTTCGCCGGCTGCCAATTCCTGCGCGCTGGCGCATCAATTTATCCTCTGGATTCAATTCCGACAACAATTTGGCCATCGTCGGCGTGATATTTTGCGCGAGGATTCTGCCGTCTGGCAAAATAAGCAATTCGGACAAACCGATTTCAGCCTCACGATGTTTGTTTTTCATACTTTATTCCCAAGCTCTTATTTTTGGCCTCAACTTCTTCTTCGGTCATCCAAGCCAAGCCTGCATAAGTAGGATGTCCGCTGTAAGGGAGATTAAGGCGATACCGCGTGTCGGTAATGCGCGTTTTCTTCGTTAGTTCCGGCACAAATGAAAAGTTTTGCAAAGGATGAACAGCCTGAATCTTGGCCTCAACTGTATAACTTACGGTGCACTTGGCTTCGCCCCCTACCGGCCAGTTGGGGCCAAACACCGTTAATTTGAAACCACTTGGCATACGCATTTTGGAAAAACTGATCCAATCTGTCGTTTCAAAATTGGCATGAAGAAAACCAGCATCAAATGGCGGCGGATATTTTTTCAGCCGACTACCACCTTCGTTCACATGGAGATATATGCCTTCGGAATGCCAGGCTATTTCGCTGATGAAATTTGAGTCATTTAGTTTCCATTTGGCGGGCAAAGACAACGTCGTCGGAACGGCATCGAGAAAAGAATTAATTATGATAAACAGTGGAGCGGCGATTCGATTGTCCTTCCGAGAAAGAAAGTAGCTGGACGAGCAATAGGCAATCCAGAGCGGATAGATAAAATCTAAATTCAAACCCACGAGCGCATTGCCATGTCGCACTCGGCCTTGAGCAGTGAGAATGTCTTTAACATTGGAAAATTCCGGGTTGTTTTCGTCAAAACTTTTTAGTTCATAAATTGTCGCTCCATCACAGCCCATCTCATCATATTTAATGCCATTTGCAACCTCATCCTCATGGAGATTTGTCGTCCGAATTTTCCACTGCTGTCCTTTTCTGGCGACGACGAAGTGTCTTGAATGTTTAACCTGTTCTGTCCCGAACTGGCTGCGACATTCAGTCAAATAAACAATGTTCCCTTCCATTTGGAACTCTGGCTCGTAGCCGTTGGTTTGATTTGGAATTTTCATTCAATTAAATTTAGTCCGCATTCTTTGGCAATCTCGTTGGCGCGTTCCGTTTCGGCTCTCGAAATCGGGCTTGATAATTCTTTATGCCGCCGCGCATGCCGCGCCGGCCAGAAACCGGAGCGCAAGTTCACTTTGACGCCGGGCAGATTTTCCGCGATCCATTCCGCAACCGGCCTCCAGCAGCAATCAATGTGTCTAGGCATGAGCAGATGGCGCACAATCAATTCGCTGTGCTCGTTCGCCCAAAGTAGATTTTCCTGAACGACGCGGACGTAATCTGAAATTTTCGCCAGCCGCCGCGCGCAATCGTCGTTGCCGAATTTGAAATCCGCCAGCCAGACATCGAACATTCCGTCGAGCAATTCGCGCGCCTGCGCCGAGCCGTGCGCGTTCGTTTTCCAAATCAAGCGCGCCGAGTCCGGCAATTCGGCGACCAATTCCAGCGCGGCGGGCAGATGAATCGTCGGCTCGCCGCCGAGAACCATGATTGTCCGCGCGCCGTTCCGCAAAGCCGCTCTTGCTTTCGCCGCCATTTCATTTGCATCGAAATTTTCACCGGCGCGCGGATTCCAGCTTTCCGCGCCGGTGATGCAAAAATCGCAGCGCAAATCGCATCCGCTCAACGCGATTGCAAACGTCGGGATCAATTCCAGTTCGTCCGAGACTTCCAATTGCGCGGAAAAAAATCGCGGCGCGGCTCCGGCGCGGCACAGGCCAAATTCTCCCGCGAGCCGGTTGACGCCGCAATCGTGCGCACAAAACCGGCAGTCGGCCAGCATCGCGCGCGCAATCGCCGCGCGTTCCCGCGCGATGGAAGCGCGGGTCAAAATCTTCGCCTCCGGTTGAATTGTTTCAGCGCAAATCATTTCTAAATAAATGGTGGTGTCTTAATTTGAAAACGAGCGTGCCAACAAATTCAGGTAATGCCCTTTTATGCAAAAGCTGGCGAGAACCAGTATGGCAATCAGCAGCCAAATCAAAATTTTCCATTTTTGGACCGTCATATCGAAATAAATTCATTGCCGACCAAGCCATCGCCGCCACCACGAACGCGGCGGGCAGGATTCGTTTTGCAGCGAGCGTCCCAGCCGTTCCGCGATGGCGGGCGGCACGCTGGTTTGTTTGGCGTCAAAGCGCAGCAGTTCTTCCACCGAGGCAAACTCGTGCTCCGTCGTTTGCCGCGATTGTGTTTCGGAAACTTGTTGTTCCTGCGAGAATTTTTTTTCGTGCTTCATAAATTTCAAGTGGCTTTTTGGAAATAAACCGCGAAGGCCTTGCGCGCGCGATGCAGCTTGCCGCGCACCGCGTCCGTTGTTTGTCTGGTCAAAACGGCGATTTCGTCGTAGCTCAATTCCTCGTCGGCGACCAGCAGCAACAGCAGCCGCTGTTCCTCGGAAAGATTGCCGAGCGTTTGTTGGATTCGCTCGCCGAGTTCCTTGATTTCCAGAACGCGCAGCGGCGAATCGGTTTTGGCGGCGGCGTTTTCAAAAATGGATTCGTCCGCGTTGCTGACCAGGTTGCGGCTGTGCCAGCTTTGCCGGAGATTGCTGCAATGGTTGATGGCGATGCGATAAAGCCATGTGCGCGCCGAGGCGTCGCCGCGAAAATCATTCCACTTTTTGCAGGCTTTGAGAAAAACGTCGTGCGTCGCGTCCTCGGCTTTCGCGGCGTCGCCCAAAAGCCGGAGCGTCAGGTAATAAATCTCGCGGCTGTGGCTCTGATACAATTCCGCAAATCCATCGGACGCCGTTTCCGAAACCGGCTGGCTTGTCCGTTCCGTTTCAATTGGATTGTCCACGAGTGATTCCACGTTGATTAGACAAAACAAGGCCGTCGGCGTCACGCAAACAAAATGGATTTTATCCGTAGCGAAACGGCCTGGACATCGCAAATGTGTTCGGCAAATGGCGAATTTCTTGAACTTCACCATCGCGCAACAAAACTTCAACAATGTCGAAACGGATTTTAATCGGCGGATTTTTCAACTGGCGCAGATAATCCAGCGCGCATTGCGAAAGCCGGCGTCGTCGTTCCGCATTGACCGCAGTAGCCGGACGCGACCAACTTTCCGACGAACGGGTTTTCACTTCGACAAACGCGAGGCAATCACCGTCGCGGAAAATCAAATCAATCTCGCCGCGTTCGGAGCGAAAGTTGGCAGCAAGAAATTTCAGCCCTTGTTTCTGCAAAAACTTTTTCGCCGCGCGCTCGCCCAGTTCGCCGCGCCGCAAATGTTCCGGCTTTACCTTGCCCGCGAAGCGCGTTTTTAGCTTTGCGAAGAGATTCACAAGCCGCGGATTGAACACAAATTGAACGCGGCGGCGGCGATTTGATTTTTCATGGAGGGCAAAAATGGGCGGCCAGTGTTGGCCGCCCTTGATTTTATTCCAACCGCCGCCGTTCAGGGATGCATGAGGCGGTAGAAGGTGGCCGGGCTGGCAATCGAGTTGGTGTAAGACGGGCTGTGTGCGGCGCCGATGGTTGAATAAGGCCCGGTGACATTGGTTGACGATTGCAGGCTGAATGACGCATCGCTCCATGTCAGCACGGCCTGGTTGTTGATCAACTGGATGTTCAAAGTCGCAGCGGGCGTGACGCCGACGACATCGTTGAACGAAGTGCCGACGACAAGGTTGCTGACGTTGACTATCCCTCCGCTCGTGTTGCTTTCACGAAACGCATAGGCATAGACGTTGTCCAGATTTGTGACTATGCCAACGCTGTTGGTGCTGTCTCCCGCCGTCACACTGGGAGAAGACGATTCGTTAACAGGATTGACCCAAACTGTGCATAATCCGTTGGTCATTATTAGGCGCGTAACCACAGTGTAATTGGAATTCAAGACCAAGTCTTGCGGCAATGGCGCGGTCGTGGCGGTTGCCCCGGAACTGTTGCCAATTCCAATCCGATAGGTTGTCGGCGAATTGCTGGACGCCCAAACCCGGCCAAAGAATCCAAATGTTGTATTATCCTTGAAGTGGGCAAAGTATGCCCCGGTCGCGTCGGGCAGCGTGGTGAATTGAATTGTCATTTTGGAATATAAAACCGCCGCGCTGTTCGTCAGGTAAGGCTGGCCGATCAACGGGGCGTTCACATCCTCGGAGTTATGGACGTTATCCACCGTGATTTGACCGGAACCAACCAGCAACTGGTTGGCGGTGCCGCTGTGATCCACCCAGAAGCCCTCGGAGAGCAAATCCAGCGCGCCGCTGCCGTCGTAATCAAAGTTGTCAATCAGAACAACATTGGTGTTCGGACGGACGGTCAGGAAAATGGTCTGCGAGCTGTCCAATGAACCGTCGTTGGCCGAAACGGTGATCGGAACCGTGCCGAGTTGATTCGTCACGGGAGTGATGGTCAGCGTGCGGTTCGTTCCACTGCCGCCCAGGGAAACGTGGGCAACATCGTTTGAGACCAAGGTTGTATTTCCCGAAAGGACCGCCGGAGTGATGGTGTTTGGATCCGTCTTGTCATCCGTGAGCTTGAACGGAATGACCAGAACGCCATTGGGCAGCATATTGGTATTGATCAATCCCGTGAAAACCGGCGGCGAATTTTGCGGAGCAATCGCCAGCGTGAACCAGGTCGAACTCACGTCTCCGTTGGCATCGGTCACAGTGACAAGAACCGGCACAAAATTGGTCGCCGTGTTGTAGAGGCTGGAATTGATGCTTAAATGAACCGTTCCACCGGTATTTTGAGGCGTGATAGACAGACTTACGTTCGGATCAAGAGAAACCGCAGTGACACCGAGCGAACCGGCCGGAGTCGAATCATCGCTGACTGTAAAGACAATGGTAGTGCCAATGGTGTCATTCATTGTTTGATCGGGGATGGAACTGATGGTCGGCGGCGCATTGTTGTTTGTGATGGCATCGGCGCTGATGGTCACCAAATCGTAGGTCAATGTGCCGCTTGCGCCGTATGCGGACGTGGGTGTGACCGCCGCATAATTTGCATTGTTCGTGTCGTTGTATCTGGCCGTGCTTTCAAATTCAGCCACGATGCGGATGCCGAAATTGGGATTGTTCGCCACACCCGGAAAGCCAGCCAGACTTTGGACGCGCGGTCCTTGGAAAGTAGTGCTTCCATTCAAGGTCGAACTAGCCGGATAATCAATCCAAGTCGTTCCGTTGGTGGTGAATTGCAATCTCTGATACTCACTGGCGGTAGCCGAGCCCCGGACATCGTAAGAAACAACGATGTCTTTTGCCCCGACCGTGCTCACGTTAAATTGCACGCCAGCGTTCGTGTTGAGCGTTCCTTGCGCGGGATAATTCTGCGTGCCCCATGCCGAGACCGGGCTGCCCGGATCGTTGGCGTCTGAAGTGGGAGACTGGAAAGTCTGGACATTTGTGGATGAAGCCGTGCCAATGCCTTGATAAGGCGCCGGGTTGGTGATGTTGAGATAAGGGTTGTTGAAATTCCAAAACGCCAGCGGCGCGGTGTTGGCCACCGCGAGCGACGCCACGGAACTTGTCACTGATCCATAAGTGCCGGTGACGACGACCACGAAATTAGTCGGATCGGCGGTTGTCAGATTGGTAATCGTAAGCGCGCTTGTCGTCGCGCCTGAAATCCCGGCGCCGGAACCCAGCGTGCCGTTGTTGACCTGACCGGAAATTTGCGTGTTGTCGCCCGGGTCTGCGCAAAAATACCATCGGTAGCCCAATCCAGTGCCACCGGCGGACACCGGGAATTGCGCCGCTCCGCCCAACAATCCCGTTTGGCTCACCGGCTGCACATTGATTGCCGGGTCAGTGACGCTCAACGAAACAATGTCGCTTGTGACCGTAAGAGTGGACGCATTCGAAACTACTGCTTGATAATTCGCAGCATCAGGAAAAAGAACATTGGGAAGCGTCAGTGTGTTGGTGGACGCGCTGGATGTCACATTCGAAATCAAATTCGTGCTTGAGGCTGTTTCCTTATACCAAAAGTAATTTAACGGTGCATCGCCTTGCGATAATGTCACGGTAAACGAGGCGTTATTGCCGGCATTGGTGGCAAGGCTCGAAGGCAATATGCCCGAAATGACAGGCGGGGTTATCACGGCGCATGAGTGCGTGGTAGTGGCGCTATTGCGTGGATCAGGCGAGCCGGCTGTAAAATCATTGGTATTGTTATCCGTGTCTGTGCAGCCGCTATTATTGCGCTGGACGGAAGTCGTGTTGCTTGGTGCTGGTGTCGGCCCTGATCCTTCAAAACCGTTTGCTGTTGCTCCAAAGCCAACGAAGTCAACGATAGTTGAACCCATGCCATTCGCGAACTGACCATTTAACAGCGTGTTGTTATTGCATAGCGCAACCTTCCCAGCTGTGGCTGAAATGGCGAGTGTGCCAGTCGAATCCGGTGTCGGCAGACTGGTCGCGCCTCCGGTTCCCGCCGATTCTTGCACAAGAAAATAGCCGCCGGGGGGAATAATTGTGCTGCTAGTAGCCAGAGTCGTCTCACCCGCCCATGAACTTGTAGCCGTTGCCGAAGCATATTGAACCGACCAGCCATTTACGTCCACGTTGCTCGTGCCACGGTTGAAAACCACAATGAAGTCATTCTTGTAAGTCGCCCCGCTGTTACCACCACCGCCATAGACTTCGGCGATGACAAGGCTGCTGGAACCGGCGGCCCTCGCGCTGACGGCGGTCAGTATAATTGCAGTGAACACGGCCAAGCTTCCGATCAATTTGCGGATGGATTCTATGCTGTTAGTTTTCATGGTTTGCCTCTTTTTGTCTCTTTGTTGTGGGTTAAAAATTCTAATTCGGTGTCGTCGGCGATGGATACCAATACATTGTGCGCGGGGTTGCCCATTCGGCGGAAGCGCTGAAATAAGTGGTGCTATCCCGCCAAAACTCATTGGTTCTCGCGGAGCGACAACTGCCATCACACATGGCGAAATTTTCAAGTTTGTTATTGCCATGACGGATGGCGGAATACTTGCCATTGGTGACGGATTCCGACACGGCAGTGGCCGTGGTTGTATCTTGTTCCGCCATGAAGATGGTGTCGCTTGGTTTTTGAATATCGGACAATTTAGTCTGCCGCACACCCGTTGGCTGGCCGCTTGAATTGTAACGGGTGGTATAATCAACGCATATTGCGCTGTTTTCAGCATACATGAAAAAAGCCATGTTCGCGTTTAGTGGAGTTGAGTAAAGCGGTGGTTTTGGATCGGGCGTGCTGGGACAGGAAAAAATACTCGAACTGGCGGGCAACGGTTGTTGGCCCGTTGATTGCGGGGGATAAAGACTCATCAATGACGGTTGCGATATGCCGGCAGGCACAATGTTATACCACGCATAATCCTTGTTGTCCATGTGGCCGGTTGAGCCTGCATTGCTAATAGGCTCGGTCGTGTCGCCTTCTTCAGGCACATAATCATTGTTGTCATCCGCATACATATGAAACGCCAGTCCCCATTGTTTCATGTTGTTGAGACATTTGACGCTCTGCGCCTTTTGTTTGGCCGCCGCCAGCGCGGGCAGCAGCATCGCCGCAAGAATGGCGATGATGGCGATGACCACCAGAAGTTCGATGAGCGTGAAAGCCTGTTGAATCCGCCGACGCGGGAGCTTCTTGGTCTGGAAAACACCTTCACTCATGTTTTTAATGGTTCTTCAAATTACGATGCCTGCGCATCTTCCCCAAAACCTCCGCGATTTTTCAGTTCAATCCGCCACCCGTGCGCAAAAAAACACCTTGAAGGATTTATCGCGCAAATCAGCGGCATTGACAAGCACTTCCCAGAAAAGTTGTTCACATTTTCACAAAATTCACAAGGCCGTGACACAGCCGTGACGCTTTCGGCACGCAACCATGAACGCGCCCGCAAAATTCACTGTGCCTCCGGCTAAAATCCATTATTCTTGCGCGACAAAATGAGCAAGCTCCTGCTGATTGATGATGAAGAAGACGTGCGATATTCGTTCCAGCGGATTTTTGATTCGCCGGAAATCGAATTCACCACCGCATCGTCCGGCGAAGAAGGATTGAAGGTCATCCCCAAGTTCAAGCCTGACCTCGTGCTCATGGACGTGCGCATGGGCGGCATGAACGGTTTGGAAACGCTTCGCAAAATTCGCGCCGCCAATCCCAAGCAACTCGTCATTTTGATGACCGCCTACGGCACGACGCAGACCGCCATCGAGGCGATGAAGCTCGGCGCGTATGATTATCTGCTCAAGCCGTTCGATGCGGTGAAGATCAAGGAACTCGTCGGCAACGCGCTCAAGGCCGCGCGCGACATGAAACAGGTCGTCTCGTATCAGCCGCTGCTTGAATCCGAAGACTACGAACAAGGCATCGTTGGGCGCAGTAGTTCGATGCAGCAGGTTTTCAAACTTATCGGGCAAGTTGCCGTGTCCAATGCCACCGCGCTCATCACCGGCGAAAGTGGCACGGGCAAGGAACTCGTCGCCCGAGCCATTTATCATCACAGCGAACGCAGCACGCAGCCATTTCTTGCCGTCAATTGCGCCGCGATTCCCGAACAGCTTTTGGAAAGCGAATTGTTCGGCCACGAAAAAGGTTCGTTCACCGGCGCGACAAACCAGCGTGTCGGAAAATTCGAGCAATGCAACAAAGGCACGATTTTCCTCGACGAAATCGGCGACATGACGCCGCCCACCCAAACGAAAATCCTGCGCGTGCTGCAATCCGGCACGTTCGAGCGCGTCGGCGGCAACCAGCCGATTCAAGTGGACGTGCGCGTCATCGCCGCGACGAACAAGCCGCTCGAAGCCGCCGTCGCCGCAAAACAATTTCGCGAGGATTTATTTTACCGCCTCAACGTCGTGCGGATTCCGATTCCGCCGTTGCGCGAGCGTCCCGACGACATTCCGCTGCTCGTGAATTATTTTCTCGAAAAAAATGCCCGCGAACTCAAACGACCGCCGAAATCAGTCGCTGCCAGCGTCATCAAGACGCTCGAAAAATATCACTGGCCCGGCAACGTGCGCGAACTGGAGAACGCCATCCGCCGCGCGCACGTCATGGCCAAGAGCGACGCGATTCTTTTGAGCGATTTGCCGCCGGAAATTTCCGGCCAAAGCGGCGCTTCAATTTCAGCAACGACCGGAGTTGCGGGTGAAGTGGCGGCGACCGACGCGGCGGTTTTAGCGCGGCAATTATTTCAATGGGCCAGGCGCGATCCGAAATTGAAGGTGATTCCCGCCGTCGAGCGCGAACTCGTGATTCAGGCGCTCAAGGAAACGAACGACAACCAGGTTCACGCCGCGAAACTGCTCGGCATCACACGCGCGACGCTGCGCAAACGCATTGATAAATTCGGCATCCAGCGCGAGTTGAATGTAAAATAATTTTGAAATGCCAGTCTGGCATCTCAAACTGAACCTCGCAAAATCCGCGAGCGCCGACAACCTGACCCGGAATGGATTGAATTGAAACCGGATGAATCGCCGGAAGAAATTTTGCCGCGATTGAAACTGGTTTAATCCACGAACTCAAAATCCACGTCGGGAAATGATTTTATCCGGCGACGGTCGTTGGTCAAATGCGGCAAGTTCAACGCCGCCGCCTGTGCGCGGATGAAAAAATCCGGCAGCACCGGGTCGTCAGTATCTTTGCGGCGATATTGACGAAAGGCCATGCCCGTGCGCCATGTCGCGTTCACATCAAGTGGAATTTTTTCAAAGTCGCGCAAATCTTCTTCCACCGCCTCGCGTGTGCGCCCGCCCGCCGCGAGTTCGCCGTAAGTCACCGAACTCACCGCCAGCCGTTCGCGCAATGCCCAATGTTCAATCGCCTTCACGCACGCGCGATGATGCGGATGATGTTTGTCCAGCCACGCGACGATGACTGAAGTGTCCACCAGAATCATGGCCGCGTTCTCCGCAACAATTCCTCGCCGGAAATGTCGCCGTCCCAGGTTCCGGCGCGGGCGCGGATGTGTTCCACGATGGCGTTGCGCGCCGGCTGGTCATTGTGGACGTAATTTGCCGCCGCCTTGCGCAAAATTTCGGTGGGATTGGTCTTGGCAGCGCGCGTCTTGGCGCGGAAATCCCGCGCCAGCGATTTGGGCAGTCGAATTGTAAGCGTCTCTGTCATACACGGACTGTAACACAACGCTCGGCAATTTGCCAAGCGGCAAAAATTGCAGGAGGCGACGCAAGGAGTCTCTGACTGCAAATTGTTTTCAAAGAAAAATTAGAGTCTCGTCACCTCGACTCCTACGAAAAAGCGCCGCCAGCTTTACCCGGAATGGATTGAATTGAAGCCGGATGAACCGCTGGAAAAATGTGTGTGGAAAATTTGTGAAACAATTTAACTTTGTTTTTCCGGCGCATCGTCACTCGGAAAAATTGGAGTAATTTCCTTCAGGATTTCATTCCGTGTTTTTCTGGCATCCACATTGAAATGCTTAAAAACCTGTGCGGCCATGCCGCCACCCTCGCTTAACAAGCCGAGCAGTAAATGTTCTGTGCCGACGTAAGTGTTATTTAGTGCTTTGGCCTCCCTGACTGCGAGCGCAATAACTTTTTTTGTTCGTGGCGTATACGGAATGTAACCAGTTATTTTCTGGTCAGCCTGATTACCAAATCGCCTTTCCACTTCTATGCGAACATTTTCGAGATTCAGCCCTAAATTTTTAAGAACATTAGTCGCAATAGCATCTCCTAATTTAATTAGACCAAGCAAAATATGTTCGGTGCCGATAAAATTATGATTTAACCGTTCAGCTTCCTTGCGCGCGAGCGCGCATACCTGTTGTGCACGGGGCGTAAATTTTACGCTCGAAGCAATTTGTTGTGCTTTCCATTTCGCTAAAAGTTTCTTGGCGGATTCAAACCAATTCATTGGATAAATTTATTTTAACTTTCCCTCGGCCTTTTGACGACGACTTCGATTGGGGATTTGTTTTTCGCGATCATGTTCGCGGGCAAAATGCCGCGCCAGAAGACGTTCGGGTAAATCACCGCGCTGCGGCCGAGGATGCTGCCGGGGTTCAGCACGGCGTTGCAGCCGGCTTCCGCGCCGTCGCCCAGCAGCGCGCCGAACTTCCCCAGGCTGGTGTCAAAAGGTTGCCCGTCAATTTCCACAAAAATATTTCCCGCCAGCAGCTTGATGTTGGAAATCTTCACGCCCGCGCCGAGGTGCGCCTTGTGGCCGAGGATGGAGTCGCCGATGTAATTGAAGTGCGGCGCGGCGGCTTGATTGAACAAAATTGAATTTTTTATTTCCGTAGAATTTCCGATAACGCAATCGTCGCCGATGATGACGTTCTCGCGGATGTAGGCGTTGTGGCGAATCTGGCAATTCTTCCCGATGATGGCCGGGCCTTTGATCATCGCGCCTGGTTCGACAACCGTTCCTTCGCCGATGAAAACTTTTTCGCCGATGCTCGCGCCGGGAAATCTTTTGGGCGGATTTTGTTTCGGCGCGCTGGCGAGATAGCTTTCAATTTTTTTGAGCGCGTCCCACGCGAATTTGCAATCGGCAAAAATCGCGGCGTGTTCGGTTTGGCTCAAATCAAACAGGTCGGCTGGCTTGAACATGACGCGAGGTTAATGAATTTGTGCGCGGCGGCAAAGTGAAATGGTCATTTTACAGTTTAAGACTTCCGCAAAAGAAGTGTGGCGGATTTTGGCAGAAAGCCGCATTTTTCAATTTCAAAGGGTTGCGGCGCTCTGCCGAGACGCCGCTACGACACATCGTTGTTTTTCGAAGCCTCAATTTTGCCAAAGACATAGTCCCGGTTCGCCGAAAAAAGTTGAAGAAACGCGGATTCAGTGGTAGCCAGACAGCATGAGAATTGCGCTGTTATTTGTTTTTGCCGTTTTGTCCGCACCGGCACAGACGAATTTTGCCGCGCCCGCAAACGCATTGGCGGCAGTTTCCAGTTCACCTTCGGCTGCGCAACGCTTCGAAAAAGTCCGGCTGGAGTGCATTCAAAACCGCCGGATGATTTGCGGCAAAATCCTGAAGGTGCTGCCGGACGGACTCGTGGTGGACAGCGGCTACACCAATTTAATGCGCGCGCCGTTGAACCGTTCGTGGCTCATTCCCGGCACCGCCGTGGCGACGCGCGCAACCAATTTGGTCGAAGCCAGCCAGCCGGACGCTGTTTGCATCGGCCTGGTTTTTGTGACCGACCTGCCGAAGTCGCCGGGTGCCAAGCCCAAGGTTTTTGATTACGTCAACATCGAAGGTTTTCCCGTCGGCTTATACACCTATGCTTCCGTCGGCACGCTTCAGCGGACTGTCCGGGAATTTTCCCACAAACTTGACAAGGCCGCCCAGTGGAATTTTGACCAAAGCGAAGGGCAAAACGCGCCGATGAAATGACGCCTGGATTCCGATCTGCAAAAAGTTTCTCCCGCAATGTTTTCTTCGCCGGAGTTTTGATCGTGCTTGGCGCGGCAATCATTTCCTGCGCCACGGGGAAAAAATCTCCCGCAATTTACGGATTGAATTCGCGGCTGCCGGCAAAACCGTTTTTGCAAATGCCCGGACTCGCGGACGGCGCGTTGCCAAAGTTACTTTCGCAAACCGGCGCGTTCAAAGACACGGCAAACCTCGTGCCAAACGCCGCGTTGATTCCCTACGATGTCATCGTTCCCTTCTGGTCCGATGGCGCGACGAAACTGCGCTGGATTTCCGTGCCGGATGAAAAAATAAAATTCGCACCGACGGGCGAATGGATTTTTCCGCGCGGAACGGTTTTTGTGAAAACATTCGAGCTGGCGACGAATGAAGCAAATCCAAATTTGAAACGCCGCCTCGAAACGCGTCTGCTCGTCTGTGATTCGGCGGGCGGCGTTTATGGCGTCACTTACAAATGGCGCGCGGACAACAACGACGCGGATTTGCTCGAAACAAATCTGGCCGAGGCAATTTCAATCCAGACCGCAACCGGCATTCGCACGCAACAATGGTATTATCCGAGCCGCGCGGATTGCCTCGTCTGCCACACGGCGAATGCCGGTTTGGTTCTTGGCGTCAAAACGCGGCAGTTGAACCGCGACTTCGCCTATCCGCCCGGCGTGACCGACAACGAATTGCGCGCGTGGAATCACATTGGATTATTCGACACAAACCTGGACGAAGCGGATTTGAAAAATTTTCCACGGCTCGCGCGCCTCGACGACACAACGCGGACTTTGCAGGATCGCGCGCGTTCATATCTCGACGCGAACTGCGCGAATTGCCATCGCCCGCGCGGCACGGTCGCCTATTTTGATGCGCGCTACGACACGCCGCTGGCGCGGCAAGGTTTGATTGACGGTCGCGTTTTAATTGACGAGCGCGTTGATAATTCGCGCGTCGTCGCGCCGAACGACATCTGGCGTTCGATTCTTTTCATGCGGACGGACACGACCGAGGCTTTCAAAATGCCGCCGCTCGCGCGCAACCAGATTGACGAACAGGGAATGAAATTATTGCGGCAATGGATTGAAAGTCTGCCCGGCCCGCCGGTTTTGCCGCCGCCGGAAATTTCGCCGCGCGGCGGAAATTTTGACAAGCCGGTGCAAGCAAGCTTGAAAAGCGAGCCGGGCGCAAAAATTTATTACACTCTCGACGGAACCGTGCCGACAACTTCTGATTTGCTCTACGAAAATTCAATTCAACTTACTAGCCCAACAATTCTTCGCGCAAAGGCGTTCAAGCCTGGCTTCACCAAAAGCATCACGACGCAGGAAATTTTCATCGTTGGGCAGTGACAATTTTCAGTGATGCACTGGCGGTTCGATAAATCAAATTCTCATTTGCATCGGATTCAGCCAGTGCCTCGGCGATCAAATTGTGTCTTGGTGAAAGCGAACAAGCCGGATCGGTGACGGTGGCGTCGCCGGCCAGTAAAAATGCCTGGCAACGGCAACCGCCAAAATCAATTTCCTTGCGCGGACAACTTTGGCACGGCTCCGGCAGCCAGTCCGTGCCGCGAAATTTGCAAAACGATTCCGATTCAAACCAGATTTTTTCAAGGGAACGCTCGCGCACGTTGTCGAATTTCAATCCGCGAATCTCTCGCGCGGTCTGGCACGGCAGCACCGCGCCATCGGCGGCCACGGTCAAAAAAACGCGTCCCCAGCCGTGCAGGCAGGCTTTTGGAAATTGCCCGAAATAATCGGGCAGCACATAAAGAATTTCCATGCGACCTTTGAGCCGCTCGCTCGCGGCACGCGCGACGACCGCCGCATTTTCCACCTGCGCGCGCGCCGGCAGCAGCGCCGCGCGATTTTTCAAGGCCCAACCGTTGAACTGCGTGTTCGCCAGTTCCAGCCGTTCCGCGCCGAGTTCTTCCGCCAGCGCGATGATGGCTTCGATGCGCCCGATGTTCTGGCGTTGCAACACCACGTTCAGCGTCAGCGAAAATCCGGTTTTTTTGACGAGCCGCGCCGCGCGGATTTTTTTTTCAAACGACGGCGCGCCGCCGGCCATGCGGTCGGAATTTTCCGCGTCCGCGTCCTGGATGCTGACTTGCAAACTGTCCAATCCCGCGTCGCGCAATTGTCCGGCCAGTTTTTCTGTCAGCAAAGTTCCGCCGGTGCTCAAGTTGGTGTAAAGTCCCAACTCGCTCGCACGCCGGATGATTTGCGGCGCGTCGGCGCGCAGCAGCGGTTCGCCGCCGGAAAAATGCGCCTGCACGACGCCGAGCGCGGCGGCTTCGGTCAAAACGCGCTGCCATTCTTCCGTTGTCAATTCAGTTTTGTGGCGGGCGAAGTCGAGCGGATTGCTGCAATACGGACATTGCAACGGACAGCGATAAGTCAGTTCGCAAAGCAGTGAAAATGGGCGCGGCGTTTCCATCGGGTTCAGTCATCCAGCGTCACGAAAGTTTTTTGCGACAGCCTTTGCAAAATTTCTTTCACGTCTGCGTCAATTGCGTTTGCTTCGACTGCATATTGCGTGGCAAGCGTCTTGACAATTTCAGCAACCATGCGTTGGCCGTCGCAAAGTGCGAGCACGTCGTGCGCGGTTTTGTTCAGCACGAGCACGCCTTCGGGAAAAAGCAGCAGATGTTTTTCGCGCACGGCGTCCCATTTCAACCGCGCCTTGTCGGCGAGGCGCGGTTTGGAAATGTCGGCGATGGCGGTCATTTTATTTTGCCGGAGTCAAAACATACGCGAGGTGCATGGCGTCGAGCATGGCCCAGAGCAATTCGCATTTGAATTTCAACGCCGCCACGGCTTGTTCCTGCAATTCGCGGCTGCGGCAGCGTTCCACCACCAAGCGCAAAGTAAAATCCGTGTCGCGCGGCGCTTGCGTCAATCGTCCGCGAAAATAGCGCAGGCCTTCTTCTTTCACCCACGGATAATGTTGCTCGAACGCGGCGATGCGTCTGGCCATCAGCGACGGCGCAAATAATTCCGTGAGCGACGAAGCCATCGCGATGATCCACGGTTGCGCGCGGCAGAAATTGACATACGCATCCACGGCGTAACGGACGCCCGGCAGCAAATGCGTTTGCGCGAGCAATTCTTCGCGCGCCAGCCCGACGGCTTCGCCCAGCCGCAGCCATTTTTCGATGCCGCCGATTTCGGCGTCCGTGCCGTCGTGATCCAAAATGCGGTGAATCCATTCGCGCCGGATTTCGCGTTCGAGACAATTTGAAAGAATCGCCGCGTCCTTGATCGGAATTTGCGCCTGATAATAAAAACGGTTGGCCACCCAGCCTTGAAGTTGAAACCGATTTAATTTGCCTTCGTTCATCAAGACGTGAAACGGATGCTTGTCGTGGTAAGTTTGATCGCCAACGGCGCGAAGGCGCGCAGTAAATTCTTCTGGCGGCCAGATTGAATCGCCGGAAATATTCCCGGAATTTTTCATGGGCGAATGTCCATTCCGTCGCGGGAAATTTCCACGCCCGCTCGCTCGACCATTTTTCGTTCGCGCGAGTTTTTTTGCAAAATTGGATTTGTATTGTTGATATGAGTGTAAATTTTACGCGGAACATTCAAGCTGCGCAACCATTCCAGGCTGCCGCCTGCGCCGTCAATTGGAACATGGCCCATCTCGCGCGCCGAGCGTTTGGACAGGCCGGGTGAAATCATTTCGCGCTCTGACCAAAATGTGCCGTCCACCAGCAGGCAGTCGCAGTCCTCAATGAAATCATTCACTGCCTTGTTGATCGCAGGCAGGCCGGGAAGATAAACAAAACTCTTGCGATTTGCTTCAAGCCGGAGGCCGACGACTTCGCCGCGTCGCACCGGACAGCGGGAATATGGTGGTGCTTTTTTGGTTTTCAATTCCAGCGCTGAAATGCGAATCCCCGCAATCTGAACCGGAAAAGTTGAATGACGAATCCGGCAATACTTTTCCAAAGTCGGCAGCAATGGAAACTGGCGGGTCAGTAAATTTTTAACCGCGCCTGTGCAAATCAATCGCAAGGATTTTTGCTCGCGCAACGAAAGAAGCCCGGCGACGTGATCCATTTCTCCGTCGGTCAAAATCACGGCCTGAACCGCGCTGCCGCGCAGTTTTCCGCCATGTTGCGTGAGTGATGGAAACGTGGCGAACTGAAAAACCAAATCCGGCGAGGCGTTGAGCAGCAGCCAATTTTTACCGTCACTGGAAACAGCCGCTGAAGATTGAGTCAGGAAATTTCCGCTCTTGCGGGCGGCACGGCAATTTTGACAGTTACAATTCCATTGCGGAACGCCGCCGCCCGCCGCAGAACCAAGCACTCGAATTTGCACGGCTGCTAAAGAAGTCGGCTTTGAATTGCGCCGCAGTTTCTTTCAGCGGCTGCGATCCTTATTTGCCGGCGTTCACATAGGCCGTGACTTCCATGCTCAAGCTGATTTCTTCAAATTCAGGTTTGATCCAGTTCATATTTTTATTTTTGTTTGATTGTTCGGCAAAGAATATCAGTCCTGCGTTGTTAATTCAAGAAAAATTTTGAGTTTCGGGTTTCAGCGGTTGCTGTTAGCCTGATTTCATGCGCGTGCAATCTTTGGATTTTCTGCGGACTTTGGTCAACACCCCAAGCCCGACCGGATTTGAAACCCGCGGCCAGCGGGTCTGGCTCGATTACGTCAAATCATTTGCCGGCGAAACTTTTTCCGACACCTACGGAAACTGCGTCGCCGTGCTGAACAAGGGCGGCTCGCCACGATTGATGCTCGCCGCGCACGCCGATGAAATCGCCATGACGGTCAATTACATTGACGACGCGGGATTTGTTTATGTGCGCAAAATGGGCGGCGTGGATGCGTCCATCATGCGCGCGCAACGCGTGGTCATCCACTCGCGGCGCGGCGAGGTCAAGGGCGTGGTCGCAAACATCGCGCCGCATTTGACGCGCGAGAATGACAAGGAACCCAAGCCGCCGAAAATTCACGAACTGTTTTTGGACATCGGCGCGGCCAGCCGCAAGGAAGCGGAAAAACTCATTCAGATTGGCGATCCGATCACGCTCGACAGTGAATTTGCCGTGCTGCGAAATGAGCAGGTCGTGGCGCGCGCGCTCGACAATCGCGTCGGCACTTTCGCCGTGGCCGAGGCGTTGCGGCTGTTGAAAGAATCTGGAAAAAAACTGCACGCGGAAATTTGCGCCGTCTCAAACGTGCAGGAAGAAGTCGGATTGATGGGTGTGCGGCAGATCGCCTATTCGCTCAAGCCTGATATTGCGCTGATCGTGGACGTGACGCACGCGACGGATTGCCCGACGATCAGCAAGCCGCAACATGGCGACGTGAAAATCGGCGGCGGCCCGGCGATCACCCACGGCGGCTGCAACCAGGCGGAAGTCGTCGCGCGGATCGAGCAGGTGGCGAAGGCGAAAAAAATTCCGCTGCAACACGAGGCTGTCTCGACTTCAAGCGGCACGGATGCCAGCGCGGTTTATTGGACTCGCGGCGGCATCGCCAGCGCGCTGATCGGCCTGCCGTGCCGTTATATGCACTCGCCGGTGGAAATGGCCAGCCTGAAGGATTTGGAAAAAATCCCCGAATTGCTGTCCGGCTTCGCGCAGTCCTTGAAGACGGGCGAACAATTCAAGGCGAACATTATTTGACCGTCAGCAAACAACGAAATGCCGATGCCAGCAACGTATGACGTATGCAAAAGCCAAGCCTGCTCCAAATCAGTTTTTGCGTTTCGATTTTGTTTCACGTTGTTTTGTTGGGCGCGCTTGGGGTTTTTGGATTTGGCGCGAGCAAGCCTGCGCTTCAACAGGAAGACAATCTTGTCACGCTGACTTTGGTTGCCGCGCCGGATGAACCTGTCGCGCCCGCGCCGGTTGTCAAAGTTGTCGCGCCGGCAATTGTCCAACCATTGCCGGTGGAAAAAATTATTCCTGTCGAACCAATCAAACAACCAGTGCCGGAAATAAAACCAATAATTCCAATTCCGCAGCCAGTTCAAGTTGTCCTCGTCGCGAAGCCGGTTTCGAAAACGGAATCTCAAGGCGACGCGAGTTCGGCCAAGCCGGGAACGGATGCCATCACCGTGCAAGCGCAGCCGGACGTGGAGGCAAAACCGAATTACCTGAAAAATCCAGAGCCGGTTTATCCAGAATTGGCGCGACGCCGCCATCAGGAAGGTTTGGTTTTGCTGGCGGTGAAAATAACGGCGCAAGGCCGCGCCGGACGCGTCGAAATAAAAAAATCCTCCGGGTTTTCGCTGCTCGACAACGCCGCCGTTGAAGCCGTGCGCGACTGGGAATTTCAACCCGCCAGGATCGGCTCGCTCGCGCTTGAATCGGAAATTGAAGTGCCAGTGCGTTTTGAATTGAAATCGCAATAAATCGCAATCCGCCGACAATTTTTAGCAATTCACCGTTAGCAGTCGTTGGAACAGTTTTGCTAGTTTGTCAGGGTTTCCGCATTTCCCGCATAACCTGCGTAATTATGAAGGCCAGATTTGCATTTCAACAACTTGCCGCGTTAATCGTCGTGCAGAGCCTGATTACCATCGCGCACGCGCAATCCACCAACCCTCCGCCCGCAAAGATTGCGAGCACGAACGCGATGACAACGCTTCCTGAAATTACCGTGGTCGGCCAGCCGGTGCCGGATTCGCTCACTTCGCCATCCGCCGAAAAAGCAGCCGGGCAAAACAAGGAAATCCCCGGAGGCTTCACGGTCAAAACGGCTGATGAAATGAAAAAAGGGCGCACGTCAAATTTCATGGATTTGCTTCAGGACGTGCCCGGCCTGTTCATGCAAAGCGAAAATGGCGTGGAAATTTCCAAGGTTTCCATTCGCGGTTCGGGCATTGAATCGGACGACGAACCGCTGGGCGTGGAATTTCTGCTCGACGGAATCAGTTTTGACCAGGGCGACGGCGAGACGATCATTGAAGACTTTGACGTGAGCACGCTGAAATACGCGGAGGTTTATCGCGGCGCGGATGCTTTCAAATACGGTTCGTTGACGATGGGCGGCGCGATCAATCTCGTGCCGTTCACGGGTTACGATGCCCCGCCGTATCAAATCCAGATGCAAGGCGGCAGTTACGGTTTCGTGCGCGGCGAGGCCAGCGCCGCCGGCGTTGACGGGCCGGTTGATTATTATGCCTCGGTGTCGGGACGTTATCGCGACGGCTATCGCGCGCACAGCCAGGAGAACACCGAGCTTTTATTCGCGGACTTGGGATATAAAATCAACGACAACCTTGAAAACCGTTTTTACCTGACGGTGGATCAGGAGAATCGCCAACTGCCCGGCGGATTGACGCAATCGCAAATGCAGGCCGATCCGCAGCAGGCCGATCCGCTGGCCGCTCCGCAGGATTACAGCAAGCAATGGTATTATATGCGGCTCGCCGACAAAATCAGCTACGAAAAAGACGGCCACGAACTGGACGCCTCGATTTATTGGTGGCATCGCGAGTTGTTGGAGAAAGGTTTTTTTGACCCGAGCGATTATGAACAGGGCATCCAGAACTATCATGCGGACGATGGAGGTATCAACTTGAATTCCGTCACCCACGGCGAACTTTTTGGGCAGCAAAACATTCTCACAGTGGGCTTCAGCCCTGCGTTTGAAACCGAGCAGGATCACAATTATGCAAATAATGGCGGTCAAGAAGGCATGACCATCGCCAAGGATCTTGAACTGGCGGTCAATGTGCCGCTGTATTTGGAAAACCAGCATTATCTCACGGAAAAGCTTTCGTTGCTGACCGGCGTTCAGGCGATTTATGTGGTGCGCCATTTTTATGACTACTTCAACAATACTTTGGACGGCGACCAATCCCACAAAAATGTTTATCTCGGTTTGGATCCAAAAATCGGGTTGCTTTACGAAATCACTGATGACAGCCAGCTCTTCGTTAATTTCAGCCGAACCTTTCAGCCGCCTTCATTCGACAACATGGTTGATTTTGACGATGACAACGATCCCGGCGGCAGCCTCGCTTATACACCTCTGGCGCCGCAAAGCGCCTGGACAATCGAACTCGGCACGCGCGGCAAACAGGGACGTTTTGACTGGGATTTGGCGCTTTACCATTCCTGGGTCCACGACGAACTGCAGGACCTTTTCGATGATGTGGGACAAGACCGTGGTGATGTCAATGTCGCCCATTCTTACCATCAGGGCATTGAAGCCGGCCTCGGCGTCGAATTGTGGAACTCAAAAAAAGTCGGCGACGAAACCGGACAATCGCTGAAATTAAACCAGACTTACACGCTCAACGATTTTCATTTCGTGAACGATCCGGTCTACGGCGACAATCGGCTGGCCGCAATTCCCGTCCACGTTTATGAGGCGGACTTGATGTATGAAGCGCCGTGCGGTTTCTACGCCGGGCCGAATGTCCAATGCAATCTTTCAAGCTATCCGGTTGACCAGGCAAACACGCTTTACGCCGGCGCTTACGCGCTGCTTGGATTCAAAATCGGTTATGCCACCGACTGGGGAAAATCAAAAATTTCAGTTTTTCTCGAAGCGAAAAATTTGACGGACGAAAATTACGCCGCCGCAGTTGACCCGATTGGAGACGGCGACGCCACTTCGCAAGTTTTTCACCCGGGCGACGGACGCTCCTTTTACGGCGGCGTGACGTGGAGATGCTGAAAACTTTTACTTCACGTCCGGCACGGCGACGACGCCCCACGGACTGCCGGGCGATTTGACGCGGGCGACTTCCTTTTCCGTCGCGAGGTCAACCACCGAGACATCATCCGACGGGCCGTTGGCGGCGAACAGATATTTTCCATCCGGCGAAAAGCAGATTCCCCACGGACGCTTGCCGACCGGAATCGTGTTCAGCACTTCGTAAGTGTTCGCGTCCACGACGACGACCGTGCCGCCGCGCCCGGTGCTGGCATAGACTTTTTTTCCGTCCGGCGAAACCAGCACGCATTGCGGGCGCGAACCTTTCGGCAGCGTGATGACTTTCAAAAGTTTCTGGTTCACCGTGTCAATCACGTTCAATTCGCCTACCGATTCCGACGGGACAAACGCGCGCGAACCGTCCGGCAAAAAAGCGATGCTGCGCGGGCGCGGATGAACCACGATGTGGCCGATGATTTTGTAAGTTTCCGCGTCAATGGCGAAAACATCGCCGCCGGTTTCGCAGGTGATGTAGAAAACTTTTCCGTCGGGGCGGACGCCCGCGCCCTCGGGTTCGCGGGTGACGGGAATGAACGTCAGATTTTTTCCGGTCTCTGCGTCCAGGACGGTTGCGGCGCCAACGTCCTCATTGGAGATATAAATGCGCTTGCCATCCTTGCTGACGGCGAACTGTTCCGGGTCGGAGCCGACTGGGATTTTCCGCAGGAATTTTCTTTGAGCGACGTCCACGATGCCGAGACCGTCGGCGGCCTTGTCCGATTTCGCGTTGTCGTCGTCATCGTCGTCGTGGCCTTTTGCAAAAATCGGATTGCCGTTCGCGTCAAGTGTCGGCGGCGGTTCAATCGGCGTGCCGCTCAATGCGACATAAACCGTTTTGCCATCAGGGCTGGCATGGATGCCGCGCGGCCTTTTGCCGGCGGGAATGGTCGCGGTGACTTTGAAGTCGGCGCCGTTGATGACGGTGATGGTGCCGGAATGTTCGTTGGAGACAAAAATCTGGTAGCCGCCGCCCGTCTGGCTTTTGGCGGGGGCAGCCCACAAAAAGAGCGCGATGCAAAAAAATGTTGCCGGAAGAATCTGCCGAAAATGGATTTTCATGGGAACATTTATCTCAAAAATTTTTGCAAATGACCAGCGGGAATTTTTTGTCTTCAGTTGTAACTAAATAGTGACTAAAAACCCATTTGCGCGGTTGACCTGAAATTGAACCCATGATAAACTGCCAGTGACCAACAGAGGCATAATTAAATGCTCAAACCGGCTTCCGAACACGATTGTGATTGTAAGCCGGGCGGCAAATTACTGGTTAAAATTTCATCGTGATTCAAGCGATTGTTTTTCAAAAATTGCCCGGCGATTCGTGTGACGCGAAACGGGAACGCACGTCCGTGCTGGATCGTGGCTTTCGGAAGGTGATGAAAATCAAGTCCAGTTTCCTGCCTGTCCTTGCCGCAATCTTTGCCGCCAGTGTCAACCTCCATGCCGCCAGCGCCACTTGGAACGGCACGGCGGATTCGACTTGGGCGAACATTGCGAACTGGAGCGCGTCGCCGGTTCCGGGCTATACCGACACCGCCACGTTCAACAACGCAGGCGATGGCCGCACAACCATCTCCCTGGGTTCTGGCGTGCAGGTTGAAAACATCATCTTCAACACGGCAAATGGGGCGGCTTATACGATTGGTTCGGGAGCGGCCGGAAGCCAGACATTGAACATGAATGGCTCGGGCGAGTTCTCCGTGAACTCCACCGTCGTCAACAATGAGTTGTTCAATGCCAATCTCATCTTGAGTGCCGCCAACGGCGCCCGGACGCTGGCCTTTACCAACAACAGCACCGCCGCCGGCCAGAACCTGACCTTTGCCGGCGGGATGACCACCACCAACACCGGCACGAAAACGGTGGCGATCGGCGGCAATGGCAACACCACTATCAGCGGCAATATCACTGACGGTTCGGGACAACTGGCCTTGACCAAGAACGGCGCCGGCACGCTGACCTTGAGCGGCGTGGCGAACAATTACAGCGGCGCAACGATTGTCAATGCCGGCACGCTGGCGGTTGCAAGCATGGGTGGCAACACCGCAGCCCTGACGGTGGGCAACTTGGCGGGCAGTCCTGCCATCATGGACATTTTGACGGGAGCAAATGTCACCTACAACACTTTGGCGATTGGCGAAAATGCGACCGCTCCGGGCGCGGTGTTTCAAAGCGGCGGAACATTCACACTGGCTGACGCTGCGAACATAGCGGATTTCCGGATTGGCGATGGCACTTCGGGGTATGGTTACTACCAGCTTTCCGGCGGCGCATTGAACGCGAACGAAGTCGGCGTGGGCGGCGGCAATGGCGGCAACGCCACCGTGGGCGTCATGGACATCACCGGCGGCACATTCAACGACGCCGGCTGGATTACCGTTGGCCGCGGCGGCACAACCAGTTCCGGCGTCCTGAATGTTTCCGGGAGCGGTTCAATTGTGTGTGCAGGCACGGTGGGCGGTTCGCACATCTCCTTCAACTGGGGCGGAACGGCGGGTGAAATTTCGGTGATTAATATCTTCAACGGCGGCGCAATTTACGGGCCGGCCAGCGCAACCTATGTGCTTGATTTGGCTGCGGCCAACACTGCGGGGACAATGGGCGTCGTCAATCTCGGCGGCAACGGCACGCTGGCCGTTGGCGGCGTTGTTCCGTCGAATCCAAACTCAACGTCTTTGCTTGATTTCAACGGCGGCACGCTGACGGCGACGATCAACAATGCCAACTTCCTGACGAGTGCGAATATTGATGGAGTCTACATCTACCCCGGCGGGGCGACAATCAACGATGGAGGTTTTAACATCACTGGCAGCGTCCCGTTGCAATCACCCGCAGGTTATGGCGTCAGTTCCATTGCAATGGCGGATGGCGGTTCGGGCTATGTCGGCGTGCCGCTGGTGGAAATCACCGGCGGCAGCGGCGTCGGCGCAACGGCGTCGGCGCAAGTCAATTTTGCGAGCGGAATCGTCACCAACATTTTAATCACCAATCCGGGCAGCGGTTATGCCGGCGGCGACATTCTTGCCGTCACCTTCATCGGCGGCGGCGGCAACGGCGCTGTCGCCAACACTCCGGTCCTGGCCGCGAACAGCAGCGGTGGTTTGATTAAAACAGGCGCTGGCACATTGACTCTTTCCGGTGCGAACACTTACACCGGCGGCACAACGGTCAGCGGCGGCACACTGGCTTTGGACTTGGGCGGTTCACTTGCCAGCACAAACATCAACGTGAACAGCGGGGCGACGTTGGACGTGTCCGGCATCAGCTTTGCGTTGGGCGGAAATCAAAGTTTGTCCGGCAGCGGCACAATCACGGGATCGGTGAATGCGGTTTCCGGTTCAAAAATTTACGCGGGGACGGACGGCGGGTTCGGGACGAACACTTTCAACAACAATCTGACCTTCGTTCCGGGCGCGTCCTGCTATTTTGACTTGGGCAGCACGGCCAGCGGTGCGAACGATGAGATCATCTTGAATGGCGCGAACAGCGTCCTGACTTGCGGTGGCGCGAGCATCGGCATCAAGTGTGGCGCGACTTTGGATCAGACGAATGATTATACGCTCTTCAACCTGACCGGCGGATCAGCCGGCATCGCGGGCAGTTTCAATGCCACGCCGGTCTGGACGGGAACGACGCCGGCCAATGCCGGCGCCTTTTCCATCGTGACCGTGGGCAACAAGGTCATCCTCCACTATTCCACCGGCGCCACGAATCTTCCGGCGGTGACGAATCTCGCCGCGTCAGCCGTTGCGTCCACGACCGCGACGTTGAACGGCCAGATGCTTTCGAACGGCGGACAATTTCCAACCGTCAAATTCTATTACGGCACGACTGATGGCGGAACAAATCCTGCGGCGTGGACGACGAATGTGTCGCTGGGTTTTCAAACCGGTTCATTTGCAGCGGCGGTTTCCAACCTGACTGCCAACACAACATATTATTTCGCAGCCGTCGCCACGAATTTGGCGGGCGCGGCCTGGGCCACGCCGTCGAGGTCGTTCACCACGCTGTCGCCGAATTTGGCGGTGGTGACGAACTTGCCGGCTTCAAATGTGCAGGGCAGTTCGGCAATCCTGAATGGCCGGGTGCTTGCGATTGGCAGCCAGACGCCGTCCGTCACTTTATATTACGGCACGAGCAATGGCGGCACGAACGCCGCCGCGTGGGCGAACAATATTTATATCGGCCAGCAAAGCGGAAGTTATGCCATCACCGTCACCGGCCTGGCCACGAACACGGCATATTACTACACCGCCGCCGCCGCAAATCCCGATGGCACGGCGTGGGCGCAATCCGCGCAAACATTCACCACGTTGCCCACGGCTCCGGTGGTGTCGGTGCTGACCTATCACTATGACAATTTCCGCACCGGCGCGGACACCAACGAAACATTGCTGACACCGGCAACCGTCAACACCAACAACTTCGGGCTTTTGATTAAATATGTGACGGACGGGTATGTTTATACCGAGCCGTTGTATGTCCCAAGCGTGACCGTCCCAGGCCAGGGCACGCATAACATGGTGATCGTGGCGACCGAGCATGACAGTATTTATGCTTTCGATGCGGACAGCAATGCGGGGACCAATGGCGGAGTGTTGTGGCATACCAATTTCGGCGTTTCGGCCATAAGCGCCAATCAAAATGAATTTGGCGCGCGATAT
Organism: Verrucomicrobiia bacterium; assembly: GCA_036490295.1. Lineage (GTDB taxonomy): Bacteria > Verrucomicrobiota > Verrucomicrobiia > Limisphaerales > UBA11358 > UBA11358. The sequence continues at coordinate 60,206 of DASXED010000126.1, forward strand.
TGCGGAGATTGTTATCCCGACATCGTCCCGGAAGTTGGCATCACCGGCACGCCGGTCATTGATCCCGCTACGGGGACAATCTATGTGGACGTGTTCACCCACGAAGGGGCGAATTTTTATCATCGCATCCACGCCCTGAACATCACCAACGGAATGGAGCAACCCTACAGCCCGGTCGTCGTCAGCGGTTCAGTTCCGGGAACCGGCCGGGACAGTTCTGGCGGCGTGATGACTTTCAACCCCACACAAAACAACCAGCGTCCCGCGCTGACGCTTGCCGGTGGAATTTTATACGTCGCCTACGCCGGTTATGCGGACACCGATCCGTATCATGGCTGGGTCATCGGTTACAACGCCGCCAATCTCGCGCCGTTGACCAATTATGTTTTCAACAGCACGCCGAACGCGACGACGGCGGCCTTTGGCGCCAACGCCGCTGAAGGCGGGGTTTGGATGGGTGGCAACGGATTATGCGTGGATGCAAACACCAACCTTTACTTTGAAACGGGCAACGGAAGTTTCAGCGCGAACACCAACGGCGGGGATTATGCGGACAGTTTCATCAAACTTTCCACCACCAACAAGCTGGCTCTGTCCGACTATTTCACACCCTACAATCAACTCACGCTCGCAAACGACGACTTGGATCTCGCCGCGTGCGGCCCGGTGTTGCTGCCTGACTCGGTCGGGAGCACAAATCATCCGCATCTGCTTGTCGGAACCGGCAAGAGCGGGACGCTTTATCTTTTGGATCGCGACAACATGGGACGTTACAATGGCACCGATGGCGTCAACGGGAATGACAGCCAGATCGTGCAATCCGTTATCGGCGCGACCGCCAGCACTTGGAGTTCACCCGCTTATTTTAACAACCAGATTTATCTGCAGGCGAGCAGCGCCGCGATGAAGGCGTTCACGATCACCAACGGACACATCGCCACCACGCCCGCCTCCACCGCCACGGCATCGGTTGGCACATACAACGGCGGGCCGGTCGTTTCCGCCAACGGCACGAACAACGGGATTGTCTGGGTGCTGGATGGCGCCAGCGGCACCGGCACCGGGGTCTTGTATGCCTGCAACGCCACCAATCTCGCGCAGCAATTGTATAACAGCAGCCAGCTTTCGCGCGACATTCCCGGCAGCGGGATCAAAATGACCACGCCCACGGTGGCCAACGGGAAGGTCTATGTCGGGGCGCAATATGCGCTGGCGGTCTACGGACTGACAACATTCCTGGCGACGCCGGTGATCACGCCCAACGGCGGGAGCTATGCCAATTCGGTGACGGTGACATTGTCGGACGCGACGCCTGGCACCGCCATCTACTACACTTTGGACGGGACCGTGCCCGGCACCGGTTCCACGCTTTACACTGGTCCGTTCGCGGTGACGACCACGCTGAATCTGCAAGCCGTCGCCGTCAAATCCGGCGCGGTCAACAGCGGCGTGGCCTCGGCGTCCTTCATCAACACCGCCGCCGCCGGGAATGGCGCTGGATTGCTGGGACAATACTGGACGAACACCACCAGCACGGCCTTCACCAATGCATCGTTCAACACTCCGGCAACATTGACACGCACGGACGCCGTCGTGAATTTCAACTGGAGTTCAACCGGCCCGGCAACCACCATCGGCCAGAGTAATTTCACCGCCCGCTGGACCGGCGCGGTGCAGCCGCAATACAACGAGACCTACACCTTCACGACCATCGCTGACGACGGCGTGCGCCTGTGGGTCAACGGCCGGTTGCTGGTGGATGACTGGACAACGCATTCATCTGCGGCCACCAACAGCGGCTCCATCACGCTCAACGCGCAGCAACTCTACAACATCCAGATGGATTACTTTCAAAGCAATGGCGATGCCGTGGCTCAATTGCTGTGGAGCAGTCCGTCCACCGCGCAGTCCATCATCCCGCAAACTCAACTTTATGTTTTCACCAATCCGCCACCGACAATTGTCATGGCGAGTCCCGCCGCCGGTTCGACTTACACCGCCACTGCCAGCGTGACCATCGGCGCGAATGCCGACGCGCCCTACAACCCGGTCGGCAAAGTGGATTTTTACGCCAATGGCAATTTGCTTGGCTCATTGAGCAACAGCATTGATGCGCCGCTTTATACGCTCACGGCGACTGGCTTGACCAACGGTGGTTATGCCCTGACCGCTGTCGCCACTGATGGCAGCGGCTTGAGCAGCACTTCAGCACCGGTCAATATCATTGTCATCGCCGGCAGCGGACTTCCCTACGGCCTGACGAACAACGGCACGGTGACGGCATTTCTGAATATGCCCGCAGCCTACACCGGCACACTTCCGCCGCTGCTCTCCGGCACCGGCGCGTTTGCTGACACTCCCAACCGCACGCCGGCCGGCGGACTGATTCCGTATGCGCCCAACACGCCGTTGTGGTCGGATGCGGCGGTCAAGAGCCGTTACATGGCGTTGCCCAACAATGGCGGAACGATCACGCCTGACGAACAGATCGGATTTCTTCCGACAAACTCATGGACGTTCCCGGCGGGAACCGTGTTCGTCAAAAATTTTGATCTCGTCGTGAATGAAACCAACGCGGGCGTTCCGCTGCGGCGACTGGAGACCCGGCTGCTGGTGCGCGACATCAACGGCGCGGTCTATGGCGTGACCTACAAATGGCGCGCGGACAACAGCGACGCCGACCTGCTTGATTCCAGTTTGAATGAAGACATTCTCATCACCAACGCCACCGGCGTGCGTACGCAGACGTGGTATTATCCAAGCCCGCAGGATTGCCTGACGTGCCACACACCCGTGGCCGGTTATGTGCTGGGCGTCAACGCGCGGCAGCTCAACGGCAACTTGAATTACCCCGCGACCAGCGTCACGGACAACCAGTTGCGCACGCTGAACCGGCTTGGGCTTTTCAATCCCGCCATCAATGAAGCGAACATCGCCAATTACGAGCGCCTCTCCGCGCTCACCAATTTGAGCGCGTCGCTCGAAGAACGCGCCCGCTCTTATCTGGACGCCAACTGCGCGCAGTGCCACCAGCCGGGCAACTCCATTGAGGCAAACTTTGACGCGCGCTACGACACGCCGCTGGCGCAGCAGAACATCACAAATTATCCGGCGCAGCATAATCTGGGAATTGACGGTGCCTGCGTCGTCAAGGCAAAGGACATCTGGCGTTCCGTGCTTTTGTATCGGATCAACACCAACGATCCATCCATCAAAATGCCGCCGCTGGCGCGCAATGTCATTGACACCAACGCCGTGCAGGTCTTCACCGACTGGATCAACAGCCTGCCCGGCACGCCCGTGCTCGCGCCGCCGGCCATCACGCCGAACGGCGGCGGTTACATCGCCTCGGTTCACGTCACGTTGCAGTCGCCCGACACGAACGCGGCGATCTACTACACGCTTGACGGCTCGCTGCCCACGACCAATTCGTTCCTGTATTCCGGCGCGTTCAATTTGTTCACCAACGCCACCGTTTCGGCGAACGCCTTTGAAACCGACTACAACAACAGCATCGCCGCCACCGCGCTCTTCAACGTGCAGCCGCTGTATTTCACCTCGATGGGTTTTCTGGCGAACCGGCAGTTCCAACTCGGCTTCGCCGGCGTGGCCGGCAGCAATTATGTGCTGCAGGCGACGACCAATTTCTCGATCTGGACGCCCATCAGCACCAACACGGCGGTGACAAACCTGTTCAACCTGGTTGATCCCAATGCGGCGAATTTTCCATATCGCTTCTATCGCGTCCTGCAACAATGAACCGCCATTCAAAACAAGTTGATTCAAAAGGACGGCTTTGGAATCATCTGTTTTTCTTCCGGTAATCTCCCCGGCTGAAGTATTTTTCCAGCCAGATGTAGAGGCAGATGAAAAGGTAACGGCTGCCCATTTCGCGCATCATCAGTTTCGCCTCGCCGGAACGGCGGTTGCGCCAGGTGACGGGAATGACGATCCATGAAAATCCGCGCACGACGGCCTTGAGCGGCAGCTCGACGGTGAGATTGAAGTGCGGCGAAATCAGCGGACGGCAACCGTCAATGACTTCGCGCCGGTAGGCCTTGAACGCGTTCGTCGTGTCGTTCAGGCGGATGGCAAAAAGGGTTTTGAGAAAAAGATTGGCGATGCGATTGACCATCCATTTGATTTTTGGATAGTCAACCGTGCCGCCGCCTTTCATGAAGCGGCTGCCGAACACACAGTCCACGCCTTTGTTCAATTCGTCCCAATAGCGGACGACGTCGCGGCAATCGTCGGATTCATCCGCCATCATTATGACCACGGCGTCGCCCTTCGCATGGTCGAGGCCGCAGACAATCGCGCGGCCAAAACCGTGCAGGTTTTCATTTTTTATCGGAACGAGTTGGGACAATCTGGTTTTAAGATCGGCCAGCAATTCCCACGTCCGATCAGTGCTGCCATCGTCAACGACGATGATTTCGTGCGGCACATTGCGCAACCGCAGTTCAACATGAAGATGCTCGACGGTGGAACAGATGCAACCTTCCTCGTTGAGTGCAGGAATGACCACCGACAACAGTGAAAGCGGGCGCGGTTGTGGAGCCGGAGAGTTCATGCGCCGTTGGACAAGTCCAGCCACTCTGGATGCGATTCCGCGTGGCGGGCGATTTCGTCGAGAATGTTTTCCAGTTTCACAGCCGGACGCCAATTCCATTCCGCCGTCGCGCGCGCGGAGTCGAGCACGAGCCAAGGCACATCGTAACGCCGCACGGCAGAATCGCTTTTTATTTTGTGCCGGCCAAAACGGCTGGCGCACCATTTGCTCAATTGCGCGAGCGACATACTGTTCGCCAAACCGCCGCTGACGTTGAGCACGCTTCCCGATTTTTTCGGCTGGCGCATTTGCTTCGCAATCAGTGCGGCCAGATCGCGCGGATGCAGGCAATCCCGCACCTGATGGCCCATGCCGCCAAAGCCGATATATTTCAACGGTCGCTTCCAGCGGCATGAATGAATCCAAAATGTAAAAATTCCTTGATCGGGTTTTCCAAATTGTCCCGCGCCCGCGAGGACGCCGCAACGGTTCACAAATGTCGGAAAATCGAATGCGAGTCCGTATTCGAGAATTAAAATTTCCGACGCCAGCTTCGCGCTGCCATAAAGCGACAGCGGTGGCTGGGTCGAAAAATCTTCCGTCAAACCCGCCGGTGAAAATCCCGGCTCGCGCGCCCCGGCAAATTGCGGAACGAACGCTTCGTTTTTCACCTTCATCGGCAAAGCCGAAAGCCGTGCGGCGGAATAAACGCGGCTGGTGCTGACCATCACAAAACCCGCGCCATGCCGTTTGCAGTATTCGAGAAGGTTGATGGTGCCGATGAGATTATGCTCCATCAATTGCCGGCTGCTCGTCGCGCCTGAAACTCCGGCCAGGACGCTCGGATTTGCCGCCGCATCAATGACCCAGTCCACTTTCGGCAAATCTTCAAGGTCGCTCGGATTGCGGATGTCGCCGTGCCGGAAAATAATATCCGACTGCTTGAAACGATGACGATTCTGTTCGCTGCCGGGGCGGCTCAAATTATCAACGCCGATGATTTCGAGATTTTCAACCAGGCGTTTCAGTTCGAATGCCAGGCTGCTGCCAGCGAAGCCACAGACGCCGGTGATTAAAATCTTTTTGGCCATGTTCAGAATGTGGAAAAGATATTCCTTTGCACATTCAAAACAAGATGATTAAAGAATGCCGGATTGGTCACTTCGCGGCGTTTGTCTGGCTCATGTCCCGAAATGGAGAACCTGCCTCGTAAAGTTTAAGCCGCGTTTGGATTGCCCCAGTCACGGAGTGGCGAACGAAAGTAGCCCACGGCGCGAGCCGTGGGTTTGATGTCCGTTGGCGCAAGCCCGGATGGGGCGGAAGAAATATTTTTGTGGTGGATTTTTCTGTCGCTCCGGCCGGAGCTTTTTCGATTGGGCGTTTTTACCCACAGCTCGCGCTGTGGGCTACTGGCGTGCGCTGCTCCGCAGCTAAGTGTCACTTCAGGAAAGCATCCACTTGGGCTGCGAAGGCGTCCGGTTGGTCGAACATGATGAAGTGCAGGGAATGGTCGATGCGCACCAGGGTTTTGTGGGGCAGGGCGGCGAAG
>DASXED010000023.1:0-16418 GCA_036490295.1 Verrucomicrobiia bacterium
CTATCATATCGTTTGTCATATTTAACTAATTTTTTACTTTTTGAAATTGAGCCATCGGTTTTTTCGGAATAGAACCTATCGTCAAAAAGAATTTTTTCCAAAATCGCTTTACCATCTTTGCGCGGTTTTTCGCCTCGCAAACTAACGGCAGTTCCAAGCCGCTGACTAGCTTCGATTACATCACGCGTCATCTTCTCAAAAATCTGTTTTTGATCAGAAGAGTGCTTGTCGGGATGCAATGCTTGGAGAAGATTTCTTTTTGCAGCTTCAATTTCTTCCAAAGAGGCCTTGGACTCAATCCCCAAGATTCGGCAGGCTGTATTGATGTCCATATGATAAACATTTCTAACGAATTAAAACCGTTTGGCAAGACTTGAAGAAAACATTAAAGCGAAATGCGTTGCCGAAATCGTAAAATCAATCCACATAAAAATTGCTTTCTCCATTTGGACATTCCTCGCCCATGAGGAAAAGACACCGCCGCCTACTCGCGTCAGACCTGCCAAAGCATTCGGTAATATGTCCGCACTTGCCGCAAGTTGCGATTACACTTTCGACTTCTTTTCCATAATCGTTTGCGATGTAACTCTCCTCAATATCACATTGAACTTTTGCCATATGAATTAGCAAATTATCTCACCCAAACAAATCCATCTGTGGCGGCACGGGAAGATTTTGCAGTTTGCCGCGTTGCCGCGTTTGCGGACGCACGTTGCCTTCCGGCGTGAGCTCGGATTCTTCCAAGTTCGACAAAATCTGTTTCGCGCGCTCCAAAACCTCCTTCGGCACGCCCGCGAGCCGCGCGACCTGGATGCCGTAACTTTTGTCCGTGCCGCCCTCGACGATTTTGCGGAGAAAAACAATCTGGTCGTGCCACTCGCGCACGGCGACGTTGAAATTTTTCAATCGCGGCAACCGCGCCGAGAGTTCCGTCAACTCATGATAATGCGTGGCGAACAAAGTTTTCGCGCCGACGGCATTGTGCAGATGCTCGACGATGGACCACGCGAGACTCAAGCCGTCGAACGTGCTCGTGCCGCGTCCGATTTCGTCCAACACGATGAGGCTGCGCGCCGTGGCGTTGTTCAAAATGTTCGCCGTCTCGGTCATCTCGACCATAAACGTGCTTTGCCCGCGCGACAAATCATCGCTCGCGCCGATGCGCGTGAAAATGCGATCCACCAAATCAATTCGCGCTTCCGTCGCCGGAACAAAACTGCCGGTGTGCGAGAGCAGCGTGAGCAATGCGACCTGCCGGATGTAAGTGGATTTGCCCGCCATGTTCGGCCCGGTGATCAAAGCAATTTGCGGAGTAGTGGCACAGGCATCCTGCCTGTGCGTTTCATGGCGCGCAGGCTTTTCAGTGGGAGAATTTATTTTAGAACTCACAGGCAGGATGCCTGTGCCACTAAAAAGTCCCGTGTCGTTCGGCACAAAGCGTTCCTCGACGAGTTGCTGTTCCAAAACCGGATGACGTCCATCGCGGATGTGCAAAACGCCTTCGTCGGAAATCTGCGGGCGGCAATAATTATGCAGCCTTGCCGTTTCAGCAAACGACGCAAGGACATCCAATTGCGCCAACGCACTCGCGGTCTGCTGAATTTTCGGCAACTGGCCTAGCACTTCCTCGCGCACACGCTGGAAAATTTCGTATTCCAATTTCACGCTGCGCTCTTCCGCGCCGAGAATTTTTCCTTCCATCGCTTTCAACTCCGGCGTGATGAAACGCTCGCCGTTCGCGACGGTTTGCTTGCGATGATAATGCGGCGGAACTTTGTCGAGATTCGATTTGGTAACTTCGATGTAATAACCGAAGACGGAATTAAAACGGACTTTGAGCGACGCGATGCCGGTGCTGGCAATTTCATCTGCTTGAAGTTTGGCGATCCAATCTTTGCCACCGCGTTGCGCGGTGCGAAGTTCGTCGAGGTTCGTGTCGAAGCCGTCGCGGATCATGCCGCCTTCTTTGATCGGCAACGGCGGTTCGTCCACGATGGCGCGCGAAATCAATTCAACGAGGTCGGGCGATTCGGAGGTTTGAGAATTGAGAGCGTCAATCAAGATGGGTGCTGCGCCGGGTTGGAGTTCAAGCTTCAGCTTGTTCCCCCGAAGACAAGCTAAAGCTTGAACTCCAACAAGAATTTCTTTCAACGCCGGAATTTGTTCGAGCGCCGTCCGCAACGCAGCCAAATCGCGCGCGTTGCCGCTGCCGGAACTTAAACGGCCAAGTGTTCGTTCCAAATCGCGCACTTTCGCAAGCTGCTGGCGAAACGCGTCGAGGCCAAAGGAATTATTGATAAACATTTCCACGGCGTTTTGCCGCGCGCAAATCGGTTCCACTTTGGCGAGTGGTTGCGAAAGCCAGTTGCGCAGGAGCCGCGCGCCCATTGGTGTGACGGTTTTGTTGAGCGCGCCGTAAAGCGACGCGTTGCGCGGGGCGTCGTGATGCTGCGGTTCGAGAATTTCCAGATGCCGCAGCGTCGTGTGATCGAGCGTGAGAAAATCGCTGCGCTGATAAAAGGAAATGCGCGTGAGGTGCTTCACGTCGCGGCGCAGATTTTGCGTGAGATAATGCAGCGCGCCGCCCGCCGCGCCGATGGCGGCGGTTTTATCTTTCAATCCAAAACCGTCGAGCGAGGCGACTTTGAACTGTTCCTTTACAGTGAAAAATGCAGTCTCCGGCGCGAAAGTCCAGTCATCGTAACCGCTTAAAATCTGGAACGCGCCGCGCAACAAATCGCGCAGCGAAACCGCTTCGGTTGGAAAAATAATTTCCGCCGGACGCAACCGTTCCAATTCTGCGAGCAACGCGGAATTATTTTCTAGTTCGGTCGTCAAGAAATCGCCGGTGGTCAGATCCACGAGCGCGAGGCCGAAGATTTTTCCGCTCGGATAAACGGAAGCTAAAAAATTATTCCGCTCGGCGACGAGCATCCGTTCGTCGAAATGCGTGCCGGGCGAAAGGATTTGCGTGACTTCGCGTTTGGTCAATTGGCCGGGACGAGCTTCCTCGGTTTGATCGCAGATGGCAACCTTGCGTCCGGCGCGAAGAATGCGCGCGATGTAATTATTCGCGGCGTGATGCGGCAGGCCGCACATCGGAATTCCATTTCTCGCGGTGAGCGAGAGATTCAACAATTGCGCGCCGGCCTGCGCGTCCTCGAAAAACATCTCGTAAAAATCGCCGAGGCGGAAAAGCAGCAGCGCATCCTTGGGCAGTTCGCCCTTGATGCGGCGATACTGCGCCATCATCGGCGTGGGTTGGGCTTCGGCGGACATCGAAGTGGAAAGCTAAACACGAACGCGGGCGAGGTCGAAGATTTTTTATTCACCGGCAATTGACACCGCCGCGCGATTTTGTTGAACTTCGCGTCCATGAATCCCATTCGTCGCGCCGGAAGGAAAAATCTTTTTTATTCATGCCTCGTTTTGTTTCTGTTCGTTTTTGCCGGATCGCTCCACGCGGCTGACGCCACGACTTCCGTGGCCGCGATCAATTCCGGCGACAACGCGTGGCTGCTCGCCAGTTCCGCGCTGGTGCTGATGATGACGGCGCCGGGCTTGATTTTGTTTTACGGCGGACTCGTGCGGACGAAAAATGTTCTGTCCACGATGATGCACAGTTTGATTTTGATGGCCGTGGTTTCGACGCTGTGGATGATTTTCGGCTACAGCATGGCGTTCGCGGAAGGCAATTCTTTTTTCGGAAATCCGCTGACGCATTTATTTTTGAAAGGCGTCGGCGCGGCCCCGAACGCCGATTACGCGGCGACGATTCCGCACGAGACGTTCATGCTGTTTCAAATGATGTTCGCGATCATCACGCCGGCGTTGATCAGCGGCGCGATCGCCGAGCGCATCAAATTCAAGGCGTATTTGGTGTTCACGATTTTGTGGATGATCGTGGTTTATCTGCCGCTCTGCCACATGATGTGGGGCAAAGGCGGCTTGTTCAACTGGGCGGGCGGCGGAAAAATTCCCGTGCTGGATTTCGCGGGCGGAACGGTAGTGCATATCAGTTCGGGCGTGTCGGCGCTCGTATGCGCGCTGGTTTTGGGAAGACGCGACGGTTATCCGCGCGAGCCAATGATGCCGCATAATGTCGTGCTCACGCTCATCGGCACGGGATTATTGTGGGTCGGCTGGTTTGGCTTTAATGCGGGCAGCGCGTTGAACGCGGGCTGGCTGGCGACGAGCGCGTTCGCGGCAACGCATTTTTCCGCCGCCGCCGCCGCGTTAAGCTGGACGGTAACTGAATGGTTACTTAAAGGCAAGCCGAGCGTGCTCGGCGCGGCTTCGGGAATGGTCGCGGGACTCGCGACAATTACTCCTGCGTCCGGCTTCGTGAGCATTCCGGCGGCGTTTTGCATCGGGCTGGTCGCGGGCGCGGTCTGTTATTTTGCCGTGACGAAATTGAAATCCATTTTTCACTACGACGATTCGCTGGATGTTTTCGGCGTTCACGGCGTCGGCAGCATCGTCGGAATGTTGATGCTTGGATTTCTTGCGAGCGCCGAAGTCAACCTGGCCATTGCCACGACATTTATGAAAAACGGCGCGGCCATTTCGCTCGCGGGCGGCGGCGCGCAATTTTTGAACCAGCTCATCGGCGTGCTGTTCACCGTCGCGCTGGCGGGGATCGGCACGTTTGTCCTTTTGAAAATCGTCAACGCGACCATCGGCCTGCGCGTGGACCAGGAAGAAGAAAGCCTCGGCCTCGACCTTTCACAACATGGCGAACGCGCCTACAACGAATAAAAATCATGAAAAAAATTGAAGCCATCATCAAACCGTTCAAGTTGAGCGAAGTCAAAGACGCCTTGAACGAACTGGGAATCCAAGGCATGACCGTGACCGAGGTCAAGGGCTTTGGCCGGCAAAAAGGCCACACGGAAATTTATCGCGGCAGCGAATACACCGTGGACTTCCTGCCAAAAATAAAAATTGAAACCATCCTGCCCGACTCGCAGGTCAAGGCCGCAGTCCAGGCCATCATCAAGGCCGCCAAGACCGGAAAAATCGGCGACGGAAAAGTTTTTGTCTGGACGATAGAGGAAGCCTGGCGCATCCGCACCGACGAGCAGGGCGACAGTGCGGTATAAATTCAACCAAGCTCCGCCCGTTCGTTTCAGCCTCGTAATTGACTTGGAACCGGATAAAGTCGGGCATGAAATGTTTCGGCTCAATCTTTGCAATTTTTTTCTGCGCGGGAATTTTTTGCGGCTGCGCATCTTTTCAAAAACCGGCCACGGCCAAAAGTGCGCCGGCGATTTCCGCAGAAAAACTCCAGATGCGGAACAATTCCGTGAGCCTGCTTTACGACCTGCTCGGCGATGAAAAAAACGTCAGCAAAGTGCTCATCATCAAAAGCGACCGCGAGCAATTGCACAGCTTGATCAAGGCAATTTCCGCCACTGCGGACGATGGCGCGAAACAATTGGAACAATTGGCGAAAGCGGACGCGACGCTGAACCTGCACGCGATCGAATTGCCTCCGGGCGAAAAAGCCACGCGCGACGCCATTTCAAAAACGAAGGAAAAGGAGCTGCTTTTTTCTTCCGGCGAAAATTTTGAATTCACATTGCTGCTCACTCAGGCAGACGCGTTGAGCTACGGCTGGCATCTGGCAAAAATCGCGTCGGACAATTCCCCGCAGCCGGAACAGGTCCGTGAATTCGATTCCTTGAGCGCGGCGTTTCAGGATTTGTATAAGCAGGTCGTCGCGCTCATGCGTTCGCCGCCGGCAAAATGATTTCAGCGCGCGTCCGGCTCGACGTGCAGTTCGCCCGCGCGCTCGAGCCGCAAAATTTCCGCGCTGTAGCCGATGCGGAAATTTGGATATTTGAATTGGCAGCCGAGTTCCATTTTCAGCCTGCGGTTTGAAACGCGCTTGTTCGTCGCGCCGCGTTTGCGGTCTTCGGCGGAATTTTGCGGGACATAAGGCGGCGGATATTTGCCGAGCGTCCCGCCGAGCCACTCGAAAAAATTTCTCTGGCTCACCGGCTCGTCGTCAACCGCGTTGTAAATTTCGCCCGCGCGCCCGCTTTTCAACGCGGCGATGATGCAGCCGACCAGATCGTCGCGATGGATCATGTTCAAATTGCGCGAGCCGTCGCCTTCGATGCGCGCCTCGTTTTTCAGAAATTGCCTGAACAAATGCCCTCGCCCCGGCCCGTAAATTCCGGCGACGCGCAAAATCACCGCCGGAAAATTTTTCTGCCGGAACGCTTCAATTAAAATCTTTTCCGTCTCGACGAGAATTTTGGACGTTTCAGAAACCGGCTCGGTCGGGCTGGATTCCTTGACTTGCGAGCCGTCGTTCTGCCCATAAACGCTCGTGCTGCTCGTATAAACAATTTTTTTTGGCGGCGAAACTTCAAGCCACGCGATCAAATTTTTTGTGCCGCGCAAATAGGTTTCGGAATAATCCGCGCCGCTCGCGGCGACGCAATTCACAACCCAATCAAATTCGCGCGGTAATTTAGCCAGCGTTTCCGGTTTGGCCACGTCGGCGAACAGCGGAGAAATTCCGGCGGCTTTCAATTCATTTTCCGCCGCCAAATTTCGGCGCAGGCCGGAGACTTCATGGCCGAGCCGGACGAGTTCCGCGCCGAGCGGCACGCCGACGTAACCGCAGCCGACAATTAAAACGCGCATGATTAAAATCTAATAAGGAAAGCAGGAAAGCAGGAGAAAAATATTTCCTGCGTTCTTGTTTTCCTCATTTAACTTCTTCAATCCATCACCGCCGCAAATCGCAGGCCGCGCGTGCTGACGCGGAGTTTTTTGAAGGCAAATTCTTCCATGACGGTTTCGTAAATCAAAACGCCGGTCAAAATCACGTCCGCGCGCAATTTCGGCAGCCCGGGAATTTCCTTGCGCGCGGCCAGCGGCAGTTTCCAGAAATTTTTCCGGTGCGCGACAACCTGTTCAAACGTCAAAACCGCGCCGTCAATTCTTTCGCGGTCGAAACGCTCCAGTTTTTCTTCGACGCGCGCCAAAATGCTCGCCGTGCCGCCGGTGCCGACCAATTGGATTTCGCCGGGTTCATTTTTCAGCGCCGGCTCAAGCCGGGGACGGACTTCGTCGCGCAGAAATTTTTTCAGCCAGTCGCGGCAGGAATCAAATTCCGCCTTTGCCGGCGGATCGCCGTGCGGAAATTTTTCCAAAAGCCGCACCGTGCCAAGCGGAAAACTGTGGGCGAAATTTTTTTTCCCGCCGTGGCCCAGGATAAATTCCGTGCTGCCGCCGCCGACATCGAGCAGCAGCAGCGGCGATTTCGCGAGTTCCGCGTCGGTCGTCACGCCTTGAAACGCCCAGTCCGCCTCGCGCGCGCCGGAGATGATTTCCGTTTTCAAGCCTGACGCGCGCTCGATCGCCGAAGTCAGGTCCGCCGGATTTTTCGCGTCGCGCGCCGCGCTCGTGGCGATGACGCGCACGGACGCGGAATTTTTTTCGCGCGCCACCTCCGCAAATTCCCAGACGACCGCCGCCGTGTGCGCGATGGTTTCGGGCTGGAGCCGGTGCGTCTCGTAAAAACCCTTGCCGAGGCGCGTCTGGCGGCTTTCTTCAAGCACCGGCCGCACGTCACGCCCGCGCACGTCGGCCACCAATAATTTTATCGAGTTGGTGCCGACATCAATGACGGCGCGACGGACGGTTTCCATGAGCCGCGAGATTACAAAGCGCAGGCGCGGAAACCAAAACGAAAATTGTTACATTTCGCGCGGCATTGATTTCTGCGCGCAATGGATTTAATTTTTCCGCATGAACATTTTTATTTTGCGCCACGGAATCGCGGTCGAACCCGGTGCGCCCGGAATCAAGACCGACGCCGAGCGCCCGTTGGTTCCGAAAGGCGAGCAGCGTCTGCGCGCCGCCGTCGCCGCGATGGAGAAAATGGATTTGTCCTTCGACGCAATCATTTCCAGCCCGTATTTGCGCGCGAAAGAGACGGCGGAAATTGTCGCCAAACATTTCAAGCTGGAAAAGAAGCTCGCGTTTTCAGGCGATTTGATTCCCGGCGGAAATCCGCAGGCGTTGATCCGGCAATTGAACGATTTGAAAACCGCGCCGGAAAATATTTTGCTCGTCGGGCACGAACCTTATTTGAGCCGGCTCATCGCGCTGCTCGCGACGGGAAATCCGGGCGCGACGATTGAGATGAAAAAAGGCGGGCTGTGCAAATTGGAAGCCGAGGAATTGGAATACGGCCACTGCGCGACGCTCAAATGGCTGCTCACGCCGGGGCAGATGGAATTGATGGCGTAAAGTTGGAGTTCACGCTTTAGCGTGTCCGCGAACCAAACAAGCTGAAGCTTGAACTCCAACTTCAGCCGACGCGAAAGGAAATTTTCTGGATCAAATTTTTCCCAAAGCTGTGTTGCAGCCGGTCCAAAATTTCCTTGCGACGATAGCGCACAATTTCCGAAAGCCACGCGCTGCTGTCCACGTTCACGAACAAAGTTCCTTTGTGCAGATTGTGCGGCTGCGCGTGCGCGGTGATGTTTGGGTCAATCAGCGAGTTCCAGACTTTCACGATTTCAATGTCCGCGCGGCGCGAATCCATTTTCAAATCCGCCAGGACTTTTGAGACAACCTTGCCCGCGTCGCGCGCGCGGACGGCCTTGGCCGCTTCAATCGGCGCGAGGTCAACGCCGCGCCATTGCGCGAGGACTTTTTGGCGGGCGGAGGCTTTTTTCAGCGGCGGCATGGAAAAGAAATAACCACCAAGACACAAAGATACAAAGGATTTTTAAGACAGAATTAACAGGATTTGCAGAATTGAAATTCCAATTTTGTTCATTCTGTAAATTCTGTCCAAATCTTTTTCTTTGTGCCTTGGTGTCTTGGTGATTGAAAAAATTCCGCTAGACAAATCCCGCCTTCGCGCGCGTCATTAGGGCTAAATGCCCCGCGCAACGGAAATCGAGCGGTTTTACGACGCGCACGCGCAGCCGCTTTTTGCGTTTCTACTGAACTTCACGCGCGACGACGCGGACACGCGCGATTTGCTTCAGGAAATTTTCGTCAAGCTCGCGCGCGAACCCGAATTGCTCCACGGCGTCCGCGAGGAACGCGCGTTTCTCATCCGTCTCGCGCATAATGCGGCGATTGATCTGATCCGGCGTCGCGGAACGCGCGAGCGGACGAAGGAAAATTTCGCCGCCGAAACAATTTCAGTTTTTGCGCCCGCAAATGATCCCGATGAAAAAATTTTCCGCGAAGAACTGGCATTTGCGCTCGGCGAATTGCCGGAAGAACAGCGCGCCATCGTGCATTTGAAATTGTGGGAAGGATTGACGTTTGACTCAATTGCCGCCGCGCTGGACATACCGCCGAACACCGCCGCGAGCCGTTATCGCTATGCGTTAGACAAATTGCGCGGGCGGCTGCGTCCACTTTACGAAGAAATGAAGAAGGCAGAATGATGAATGATGAAATGGAACAATTTGAACGGCGCTTGAGCCGCCAGCCGCTGCGAAAAGTTCCCGGCGAATGGCGCGGGGAAATTCTTGCCGCTGCAACCGTCGGCACGCGTCCGGCATCAAACGCCGTGCGATCCGGCTTTCTCTCAACTCTCAACCATCAACTCTCAACCATTTTCTGGCCTCATCCAAAAGCATGGGCGGGATTGGCGGCGGTCTGGATTTTTATTTTTGCCGTGAATTTTTCCATGCGCGACAAATCGCCGGTCATCTCGGAAAAATTTTCGCCGCCGTCGCCGGAAGTGGTTGCGGAACTCAAGCAACAGCAGCGGATGTTCGCCGAATTGATCGGCCCGCGTGACATTTACGACGCTGACCGGTCTAAATCTTATGCGCCGCGCCCGCGCAGCGAGCGCGTGGAAATTTTGACGGCGTGAATTTGAATCGTGGGAGACGACGTAAGGAGTCTCTGACTGAAATTTAAGCAAAGAAAAATTAGAGTCTCGTGACCTCGACTCCTACAAAATAAAATTTATGGACGAAAAACCGAAAAGCATCTGGAAAAAATCGTGGACGGGCCGGCGCGCGCTTCCGATTTGGGGCGCGCTGGCTGGCGTTACAATTCTGCTGGTGGTTCTCATTGCCGCATTGGGGAAATTGGACACGCCCATTGGAAGCACATTTCAAACGGTCGGCATCATTAGTATTGGCATTGTTACCGTCAGCCTGATTGTAATTTATATTCTTATTCCTTTTTTCCGCTGGTTGTTTTGGAAACATTGGCGGCGAACACTTTTTGCGCTCGCGTGCTTCGTCACTTTGATCGCGTTGTTTTACGCCGAGGAAGACTGGCGCGGCAAGCATGACTGGGAAAAATTCAAGCGCGAATGGGAGGCCAAGGGCGAACGATTCGACTGGCAATCCATCGTGCCGCCAACCGTGCCGGACGACCAGAATTTTGCGTTCTCGCCGGTTTGGATCGCGGAAGTGAAATATGATTTTCTGACTCAACCAAAAAAAGCGGAATCTTGGTATGGAGATCGGATTTACAGCGAGGAAGCATCCAAGATTTTTCCGCTGCTTCCCGTTACCATTTCGGCTGTGGTCGGAACAAACTTTTGGAAATCAGGTTATTATTTGTCCGAGACCCCGGATAGGTCTGGCAATTGGCAAACGGCGCAATTGTTAGATTTGAAACCATGGCAAACTTATTATCGCGATTTAGAAAAAACAAATCCAGCAGTGGAAATTCCCGTCGCGCCGCAGCCGCAAACTCCGGCGCAAGATGTTTTGCTGGCTTTGGGTAAATTTGATCCGGTGATTGAACAATTGAGGGCAGACAGCGCGCTGCCGTATTCGCGGTTTCCGCTCGGATATGACGGTATGCCTGCCGCAATTTTACTGCCGCATTTGTCCGCGTTGAAACAATTTGCGCAAGTATTGCAATTGCGCGCCATTGCTGAATTGCAAAACGGCCAAACTGAAAAAGCCTTGGCCGACGTGAAACTGTCATTGCGCCTGGCAGATTCGATTCGCACCGAACCATTTTTGATTTCGCATCTGGTTCGCATCGCCATTTTGCAAATCGCGCTCCAGCCGGTTTATGAAGGTTTGGCAAATCACCAATGGTCGAACGCGCAATTGGCTGATTTGAATTCAGAATTGGCGAAGCTGGATTTTCTGGCGGATTATGAATTTGCAATTCGCGGAGAACGGGCTTTGTGTATTGGAAATATCGAATTTTTCCGGCATCCACACGATCAAATTTTCAAACGCCCGCATTTATATTTCATGGTGCCACTTTTGTATCTAATTCAGGATATGTCTAATGAGGGTGAAAGTTCTCACATGAGCTTTCAAATGCTGGCCTTAAGTTTTGGGCCTTCCGGCTGGATTGACCAAAACGAACTGCGCATCGCTCAATTTGAAACAAAATGGTATTTGCCAATTGTTGACGAAGACGCAAAAACCATTTCACAAGCCAAGATTCGCGCTGCCAGCAATGCGCTTGGACGGGAAATTCGACATCGAACGCCGGAAAATGTGTTGGAGACATTGTTAATGCCATCGTTGGGTGGTGCTGCGGAAAAATTTGCCTACGCGCAAAGCATAACCGACTTGGCGCGCGTGGCGATTGCGCTGGAACGCTATCGGCTGGCGCACGGAGAATTTCCCGAATCGCTCGACGCAATCGCGGCGCAATTTCCAAATGGAATCCCGCACGATATTATTGGCGGCCAGCCATTGCATTATCGCCGCACGGACGACGGGCAATTTGTTCTTTATTCTGTCGGCTGGGATGAACGCGACGATGGCGGAATTGTTGGCCTCCTCAAATCCGGCGGAGCGGACATCAACAAAGGCGATTGGGTCTGGCGTTATCCGCAAAAGTAAAATCGCAAATTTTTTAGACGGAATTAACAAAATTATCAGAATTAAATTTCCGATTCTGTAAATTCTGTCTAAATCTTTTTCCTTCGTGTCTTGGTGTCTTTGTGGTGAACTTCGTTTGTGAATATCACGAATCTGAATCCCGACGCGGACATCGGCGCGAGCGCGTGGCTGGTGGAGATTGACGAGCATCGGATTTTGCTCGACGCGGGAATGCACCCGAAACGCGAGGGCCGCGATGGGCTGCCGCTGTTCAGCAACGCGGGGAACAACGACGTGGACGCGATTGCGATTTCGCACTGCCATCACGATCATGTCGGTTCGTTGCCGGTCGCGTGCCGAAGATTTCCGAAGGCGCACGTTTTGATGACGGAGTTGAGTTATTTCATCGTCGAGCGCGTGCTGCACAATTCGGTGAACGTGATGACGCGCCAGCGCGACGAGCTGGGCATCCGGGAATATCCGCTCTACACGCACGACGAGGTGGACGACATCGCGTCGCAATTTCAGGGCTTCAAATACAACCGCGAGATCGAGTGGGCGTCGTTCAACAAATCGCGCGCGGGACTGCCGTCGCCGACGCTGGAATTTTTTGACGCGGGCCACACGCTCGGCTCGTCGGGCGTGATGATTCGCGGGAAAAAGGAAACTTTATTTTACACGGGCGACGTTTGCTTTCACGACCAGACGATTTTGCGCAGCGCGCGGTTTGAAGATGTGCGCGCTGACGTCCTGATTATGGAAACGACGCGCGGCAATCGTGAGGTGCCGAAAGATTTTACGCGCGAAAAAGAAATCGAACGATTGGTCGCGGCGATTCACGACGCGCAAAAACGGAAGGGCTGCATTTTGATCCCGGCGTTCGCGCTTGGGCGCACGCAGGAAATGCTCGCGATGCTGGCGTTGCTGATGCGCGAGGGAAAATTGAAGAAGCAGCCGATCTATATCGGCGGGCTTGGCCGCGTGTTCACGGAGATTTACGACATCGAGGCGCATCGCGCAAACCGACAGCACACGAACCTGAAATTGAACGAGGCGCTGCAATTGATCGTGCTTGAAAAAGGCCAGGCGCAGAACATGAAATTGTCCGGCGGAAAAATTTTTGTCATCACGGCGGGCATGATGAGCGAGAACACGGCGGCGCACGATCTGGCGGCTCGGATGGCGGGCGACGAGCGGCAGAGCATTTTCTTCGTCGGTTACGCCGACCCGGATTCGCCGGCAGGCAGATTGAAGGCGGCGAAAAACGGCGAGACATTTGTGTTCAGCCCAAGCACGGGGCGCGTCACAAAAAATTGCGACATGAGGGATTTCGACCTGACGGCGCACGCGAACCGCGACGACCTGCTGGAGTTTGTCGGGCAGGTTTCGCCGCGCACGATTTTGCTCGGCCACGGCGACGCAGACGCGCGCAATTGGTTTGAGGAAAAAATCCGCTCGCGCTGGCCGAAGATAAAAATCATCCAGCCGCAGCCGGGGAAAAAAACAGACGGTTTATAGTTGAGGGTTGGCGGAATTTTTTTTGTCCATCCACTTTCAACTGCTTCAATGTCCGCCCGGCGCCATGTTGACGATGTTGCCGAGGTTGAAGATCGGCAGATACATGCAGATGACCATGCCGCCGACGACGATGCCGAGAAAAACGATCAGCATCGGTTCGATGAGCGACATCAGGCCGGAGAGCGACGTCTCCACTTCCTCGTCGAGAAAGTTCGAGACGCGCTCCAGCATGGTGTCAATGTTGCCGGTTTGTTCGCCGGCGCTCAACATACGGACGATCATGATGGGAAAAACCGGGTGTTTGCCCAGCGCGTTGGAAATGCCCTCGCCGCGTTCGATGTCCGTGGCGGTGATTTTGACGGCTTTTTCCATGACGACATTGCCGACGGTCTGGGAAACGATTTGCAGGACCTCCAGAATGGGCGTGCCGCTGCGGACCAGCGAGGCCAGCGTGCGCGTGAAACGGGCGAGGCAGATTTTGTGCGCGATGGGGCCGAAAATCGGCAGCCTGATCCGGCGCGTATCCCAGAATTCACGGCCTTTCGGCGTCTTGATGAAGTAAAGCCATCCATACACCAGCCCGACGCCGACGCCGAGAAACAGAAAAAAGTATGTCCTCACCACGCCGCTGAGATCAATCAGGAATTGCGTCGGTGCCGGCAGCTTGGCGCCAAACCCGGTGTAGACTTCTGAAAACACCGGGATCACCTTGATCAGCAGAAAGATTGTGATGCCGATGGCCACGACGACCACCCCGATGGGATACATGAGCGCGCTTTTGACTTTTCTGCGGAGACGTTCGGTGTTTTCCAGATACGTCGCCAGCCGCGCCAGGATTTCCGCCAGCATACCGCCTTTTTCGCCCGCCGACACCATTGCAATGTAAAGCCGGTTGAACGCCTTGGGATGTTTTTGCAGCGCCTCCGAAAAACTTTCGCCGCTTTCCACGCGCGTGCAAACATCTTTGATCACGTCGCGCATGGCCTTGTTGGGCGCCTGCTCGCCGAGCGCCTGCAACGACTGGACGATGGCGATGCCCGCGTCAATCATCGTCGCCAGTTGGCGCGTGAAAGCCACCAGGTCGGCCAGGTGCACCTTGCCGCCTTTTGTCTTTCCCTTCTTGCCGACTTTTTCCTGAATGGACAGCACCAGCAGGTTGCGGTTGAGCAACGCGGCGATGGCGGCCTGCTCGGAAGCGGCCTCCACCGTGTTGCGGATTTCCTTGCCGGTGGCTGTCTCCCGGGCTGTGTAGGCAAATGATGGCATACCTTTGCCCAAGTGATAAGGACTGCGCGCTCAAATTGCAAGCTTGGATTTTCTTTCATTGCTGAAAATTATGCGCATGGCAGATAAAACTGCATTTTTTGTCCGCAAATTGACCGGGTTCGCGCAGATTTTTTTGTCGGCGACATTCTGCGCAATCTGCGGATAAAAAATCAGATTGGGTGCGCTGGCGTTTCCGGTAAAAAACGCGCCGACACATCGGTCTGCCTGTCAAAGACATAATCCCGCAACCGGGAACTTTGGCCTGTCCACAACTCTCTTAAGGCCGCCTGCCGGTTCAGCCTGCCGTCAATTAATGGAATGAAACCCCATGCAAAATATGCAACATATTTGTTTCAAATATGTTATGCCGACGCAATTACTTGAAAAAAAATGTTGTCAAACCCGCCGGATTTTCCTATTTTCATTGCAATTGCATCACGCGATGTCGTGGCGAACAGGATATGCCTTGAAATCGCGAGGTGCAGAACAAAGAGAAACAACTAACAATTAACAAACAACATCGGAGGAACCAGATGAAGTTTAATAAATGGACAGTAGGTCTCGCGGCAGTCGGAGCGATCAGTCTCGTTTCGGCGGCTCGCGCAGACGAAAAAATGAGCCAGGTGCAAACCGCGCTCTCAAACACAACCATCAGCGGCTACGTTGATACGTCGGCAATGTGGAATCTTGGCTCGCAGAATGGCGGCCTTACTCCCAAATACACTCCTGGCGGGGTGAATGGCGATGGCTTCAACTTGAACGCCATTGATATTGCCCTCGACAAGCCGGAGGACGCAGGTCCGTGGGCTTCCGGTTATCATGTCGAACTCATGTATGGCCCGGATGCGGTTGGCACCCCGAGCATAGGCAATGTCCGTCAAGCTTATGTGACTTTGCGCACACCAGTAGGAGCCAATGGCATTGATTGGAAAGTCGGCGTGTTCGACACCATCATCGGTTACGAATCCAGCACTGACGGTGCAAACCCGAACTTTACCCGTTCTTACGGCTACCAACTGGAACCCACTACCGAGACCGGTATTTTGGGCACTTACAAAATAAATGACATCATCTCCGTTTCGGCTGGCATGGCCAATTCCGGAACGGCTGGAGCCGTTGCGGCAAGCGGGAATGCTCTCGCTGCCGGTCCTGGAAATCCTGCTGAAACCCAAAAGACTTACTTGGGTTCAATCGCCCTCACCGCGCCCGATAGTTGGGGCTGGGCAAAAGGTGCGACGCTCAATGCGGGTGTCATTGATGCCCTTAACGCGCAGGGTGCTGCTAACGCTGGCAATACATGGTATTATGCCGGGGTTACTGTTCCAACGCCAATCAGTGCGCTGAAAGTTGGCTCATCGTTCGATTATACTGAAGCGCACAATGCGACTGCTCTTAATCACAGTGATGACAGTTCTTGGGACGCAGCACTCTACACCACATATCAAGCCTCGGATAAGCTATCCCTCAACCTGCGTGGTGAATATCTGGATGACGGTGCAGCGCAGTTGTATGCCGCTGGTCCTGGTGGCACAAGACATGAAGCCACGGAAGTTACGGCCACAGTTCAATATCAACTGTGGGCAAACGTGTTGAGCCGCGTGGAACTCCGCTGGGATCATGTGGGTGCCAAAGCCTACAATGCTACCGCAGCTGGAGCTGGCCCTGTTGATGAAAATGCCTTCCTGTTGGCGCTTAACCTGATTTATCAGTTCTAATTTAATTTAGAACCGCACGCCCCTTCCGGCCTGGCCGGAAGGGGCTTTTTGTTTGGTAAAAACGTTTTATGCTGCTAAATCATATCATCATATCCAGATGCGTTGATTTTTAATTTGC
>DASXED010000031.1:0-8609 GCA_036490295.1 Verrucomicrobiia bacterium
ACCGCTTCGCCAAATCGTCCCGCCTCCGCGTAAGCAGCCGCCAGCGTGTCCAAAATTTGCGCCGAGCCGCCTTTTGAAAGCTGCCCGGACTGTAGGGCCAGTTCAACCGCTTTTTCACCATCGCGCACTGATGCGTCCGAACAAGTTGCCAGCAGCCAAGCCAGGCTTATATGCGCGGCCAGATGCCTGGGATCCAAGTCCAAAGTTTTTTCATATTCCGTGACTGCCGCCGCGAATTTTTTTTGTTTATCCAGCGCAAGGCCGAGTTTGTAGTGCGCTTGCGCCGAATCCGGCGACAGCTTGATTGTCTCCTGATACTGCTCAACCGCTTCATCCAGTTTGCCCTGCCCGACCAGCACATTGGCCAGGTTGCCGTGCGCGTCGGCGTAGTCAGGTTTCAACTCGATGACTTTCCGAAAATGTTCCGCCGCTTCATCAAGCCGGGCGCGCAATGCCAGCAGCACGCCAAGATTGTAATGGGCGTCGGTGTCATCGGGATTGATCCTAACCACTTCTTGATAATGTTCAATGGCCTCGTCCGTCTTGTCTTGCCTGACCAGCACGCTTGCCAGGCCGCGATGCGCTTCGACGTAGTCAGGATTGATTTGGATGGCCTTTTGATAATGCCCGATGGCTTCATCAAGCCGGTTTTGTTCCACCAGCAAATTGGCCAGATTATTATGCGGGTCGGCGAATTCAGGATTCACCTCAATGGCTTTCTGAAAATTGGTCATCGCCTCGCCGGGGTGGCCGGTTCGCATCAGCGCGACGCCAAGATTGTTGTAAGCCTTATCAAAACGGGGATCAAATTCCAAAGCTTTCTGAAATTGAATTATGGCGTCCCCGTTGAGTTGCATTTCCAGCCACGCAACTCCCAGGTTGTAATAGGAAGCGGCCGATGTGGGATCCAATTCGACCGCCTTCTTAAAATGAATTACCGCTTCGTTGGTCTGCCCGATTCGGATCAAGGCATCACCGAGATTATTGTGAGGCTCGTTGAAATTGGGATTGATCTCCAGCGACTTGTCGAAATCTGTAATCGCCTCCTCAAGCTGGCCCTTTTCCATCAGCATATATCCTAAATTATTATAGGCTAGAAAAGCATTCGGGTCTTTGGCGATGGTGGTGCGCCAGAGGGTTTCGAGGTTTGAATACATGGCGGATTGTTTCCATGTCAGGATGGCCAGCAGCGGCAGCACAACGGCGGCAAAGGCAAACAACATCGCCGGTTTTTTGAAATGCCTTGCCAGATGCGCGGTCAATCCTGCGGCAAAGGCAAAGATTCCCAGGCTCGAAAGATAAACCCAGTGGTCCCATACAAACGAATAGCGCGCCCCATACGCGTTCATAAATCCCAGCACTGGAAAAAGCGTGCCGGCAAAAAAGAAAACGGCGGTTGCCGGCCCGCGCCCGATTTTCTTTCGCGCCAGCCATAACGCGGCAAGCGCGGCCAAAGCTGCAATCGGAACGAGCCATTGCCAAAATGAACCGGCATTCGGATTCCAGCGCGGGTAAATGAAGCAGAGGTTTTCCGGCCAGAACAGTTTGCCCAGGTAAAACCAGAACGCCCGGCCCGCAATCAGGCAGCGCTGCGGAAAAGTCATTGCAAAATCCGATCCCGTCGCGCCCACGTGGTTTTTTTCCAGCCACGCCGTCACGCCGGAAAAACCGATTGCGATTGCGAAAAACGGCAGGCTGGGCAGCACGTCCCGGCGCCACTGGATGCGTCCGTTCTTCCACCAGCCAACCAGCAAGACCACCGCCGGGAATGAAAACGTCGTCGTCTTTGAGAGCAGCGCCGCCAGCAAAAGAAAAAAGGCCAGCGCATACGCGCCCCATTTCCGCCGCGAATCATTTTCATTTTTCCAAAATGAATTGAATCTTCCGTAGGCCAGCAATGCGCCCAGGAAGAAAACCATTGAGAGCACGTTCTTCCTCTCGGTGATCCATGCCACGGATTCGACCATCACCGGATGCAGCGCGAAAATTCCCGCAGCCAGCCATGCGCCCGGCATTTCAAGTTTTTGCAACAACTTCCAGAACAACAAGACCGCGATGAGATGCAGCACGACGTTTTCTATGTGGTAAGGCAGCGTCCAGAGTTTCCAGAAATGATAATCCAGCCAGAACGTCGTGCCCGAAAGCGGATAGTATTGCTGCAACGCCGTCGGGTCGCTCCACATCTGACCCAAACCGGAAACATTTCGCAGCAAATTGAGAATGCCTGTCGTCCACGAAGCGTCATCCCAGATGAATCCGCCGTGTAGTGCCGGCCAGTAGGCTGCAAAGGCAACGACAATCAGCGATGATCCAAGAAGAACGGCATTTTTCGATGATTGCCCGAAACTCTTACTCCGAGTTGGCTGCGACATTTCGAGGATTCTATGGTTTGAAGTTTTCAATCATAGAAAAAAAATGCGGCGGTCAGAGACCGCCGCATCTTGAATTTTTTTTTCAACTAATTATTTCCGGCTTTTGAAACGGCGCACGGCCAGCAAACCAAGTCCGCCCAAAGCTGATAGCGCAAGCGTGGTCGGTTCAGGCACGGGAGAAAGACTGTCTATGACATTTATATCACTGATGTCCAAAGTGCCAGTTGCTGCCGTCGCACTGGCATAGCGGAAACCCACAGCCAACGAGTCAAATGTGGAACCTAAAAAAGCTCCAGAAGTCGAGGTGCCGCCATTATCCTGAAGAGCAATACCATTGGTGTTGCTGCCGCTGAAAAGTTCGTCAGTGACTTTCACGGCATTCGCTGCGGTAAGTGAAATCGTATAACTAATCGTGTAGGTTTGGCCCGCCGTCAGGCCAACATTGTTGCCCAGCGGAGTTGTGGTGCCGAATGTGCTGGTGGTGGTGGTGCCGTTAGGAGCACCGAAAGCTGCACTGCTGCTCGCGTTATTAAATAGCAAATCTTGATTTCGAGAAGTTGTCCCGTCCAAAGTCTGCGTAGCGCGATTATAAGAACTGGCATTGCCGTTCATAAAAAGACGCGAAACATAACCCTGATAAGTTTGCGATCCGCCGCCGGTGATAGAACCACCAGTTCCAAGGAGTTGGCCTTGATTTAGATTTACTCCGCCCGAATTAAATAGACCGATGTTTAACGAAGAATTGGAGTTCATTCCTGCAATCATAACATTCGCCGTATCTACGAACGTCACTTGTAAATTAATATAATCTCCAATCGTAGAAAGTGTAACGGGTGAGCCGCCAAATTGAGCATCTACTTCCGTAAGCGTGCTGCCTCCGGAAGCACTGGTAAAGCTGAGATCGTTTGCAGCAATGCTTTGTGACGTGGCAGCAGTTGATCCAAAAACCTCATAATCGGCTGAACTGGCGGTTCCGGCTCCGGGCGTGGCACTTTGAATCGTGCTGCCGCCGGTAAAATTATCGCTGAACACAGTCGTCTGGGCCATCGCGGCCAGCGGAACGGTGAGAGCCACGGCAATCAAGGATAGATGTTTCATAAATGTAACTTTTTTGTTGGCTGAATGACCAGACTTTAACTTGTCCTTTGAAACCTGTCATCATGAATTTGCTGCAATGGTGTTTGAAATTTGGGCACTTGATGGTTTTTTTTCGGGATTATATCTGTGGCAAGCCATTGCATGAAATGTTTTTGCTTGAAAAGGAATCAAATCCGGGATTATGCAGCCAACAAACTAATGGGACAAAATGGGCAGGGCGGGCAGTCCTCTGCCCGCCGAACGCGTGGGTTTGCAACTGACAGCGCGCACGGGGTGACGCGCCCCTACCCGGAAAGTTTGTTAATTGATCCGCATTATTTATTCAATCCGCCAAAACGCCGCGCGGCAAAACTTGCGCGGCGTTTTTGCTTTTGCAACTTCGCCGCGGCTGGCAAAGTTCCCGCGTGGGAATCACGCTGCGTCAATTCGAGCAAATGAAGGAACGCGTCGGCGGCAAATCGCCGCGCGAAATTTCTCCGCCCGTCGCGCCACACGCAGCGCGCAGCGCGCAACAGATCATTCTCGGCGTTGACCCGTCGCTGCGCGGCACGGGCTACGGCGTCATCCTTGCGGGCAAGGCCTGTTCGATCCTGCTCGCGCACGGCACGATTTCCTGCCCGGCCAAATGGGAACGCTCGCGCTGCCTCGCCGAAATTTCCAGGACGCTGCGCAAAGTGTTGCGCGAACATCAGCCGGCCGTGTGCGTGGTGGAAGGGCTTTTCTTCGCGCAAAATTTGCAGACCGCGCTCATCATGGGCGAGGCGCGCGGCGCGGCGCTGGCGGCGGTTGCCGAAGCGGGAATTGAAATTTATGAAATTGCCACGCGCAAAGTGAAGCAGGCGATTGTCGGCCACGGCGCGGCGCAAAAACTCGCCGTCGCCAAGATGGTGCAGCGGATGCTGAACCTCGCCGAACTGCCCGCGCCCGACGCGGCGGACGCGCTCGCGCTCGCGCTCACGCACGCGCGTGAAAATTCGCGTTACAATCTGACGCCGCCGAAGAAAATTTGAAGCGCAATGATATATGATTCGATTTTTAAAAGAAATCTATTTTACGAGTTTTGCTATTTTCTTCAAAATTCCTTGGCCAAAGGACATCGACTTTAAGGCGGGTCGTGCTATTGCTGGTATCACGGTGATTCAGTGGTTTGTCCTTTTAGGAGTTGAATGGTATATCGAAATGTTTCTAAATAAAAAAATTATTTTTTCTGGGTATGTAGTCATTATTTCTTTCTTTGCACTTTTTTTTGTGAATCAATATTTTCTAACTATTCGCGGTCACGGCATCAAGTTTGCGGGCGAGTTTGACAGTTTGAAAAAATCCAAAAAAATCTTTTTAGTGGTGAGCTTCGCAGTTCTTTCAGTTGCTGCAATCGTGTTTGGTATTTGTTCAGCTATCGCTCATCGTCATTTTATTGGTGTAGATAGATCATGATCACATTTCTTCAAGGCAAACTCGTCGAAGCGCTGCCCACGCAAGTCATCGTGGAAGTCAATGGCGTCGGCTACGAAGTTCTCATTCCGCTGTCGTCGTTCGACAAATTGCCGCAGCCCGGCGGCGAAATAAAATTGCTCACGCAACTCATTATTCGCGAGGACGCGCACATTCTTTACGGCTTCGCGAGCGCGGTCGAAAGGGATTTGTTCCGGCTGCTCATCAACAACGTCAGCGGCATCGGCCCGAAAACCGCGCTGAACATTTTGAGCGGCATGAACGCCGTAACTTTTCGCGGCGCAGTCGCCAGCAGCGACGTGAAATCGCTTTCGCAGATTTCCGGCGTCGGAAAGAAAACCGCCGAACGAATTGTGGTTGAGTTGCGTGACAAAGTCGGCGCGGCGGGCGCGTGGGAAGCCGCGAGCGCAAAACATTCGCTTTCGCCCGACGACCAGAAAATCAACGACGCCGTGCTCGCGCTCATGGCGCTCGGCTTCAAGCAGATTGACGCGCACGATTCCGTCCGCGCTGCGCAGACGATGCTCGGTGCAAAAGCAACGGTTGAAGATTTGGTGCGCGCGTGTTTGAAAAAAGGAAGTTGATGGCAGACGAAAATTCAATTTCTGAAATTCCGGCGTCGCCAAAAAAATTGAAAAAATCCGGCGTCATTGTGCCGCATTCTCCGAAATGGCATCAGCGGCTCGCGGCGTTTTTGATCTGGCTCGCCGTGAGCGCCGTTTCCGCGACGATCCGTTATCGCGTTCGCGACCCGCACGGTTTTTTGCAGCGCAAAGACTTTGGGCAGGCGATTTTTTGCCTGTGGCACAACCGGCTTGCGCTGTGCGTGAAAATTTATTTCAAATTTCGCCGACAACAATTTGCCCCGCCCGGCCTCGCCGGACTTGTGAGCGCGAGCAGGGATGGCGCGCTGCTCGCCGCCATTTTCCAGCGCTTTGGCGTGCAGCCCGTGCGCGGTTCGAGCAGCCGTCGCGGGCCGCAGGCGTTGCTCGAACTGACGACCATGGCGGAACGCGGTTGCGATTTGGCGATCACGCCCGACGGCCCGCGCGGGCCGCGATACATCGTGCAGGACGGCGTGATGTCGCTCGCGCAAATCACTGGGCTACCCGTCGTGCCGTTTTCGTATTTCTTGAAATGGAAAATCCAATTGAAAAGTTGGGACAAATTTCAGATTCCGCTGCCGTTTTCAATTTGCGAAGTCACCGCCGGAAAAATTCTCCATGTGCCACGCGAAATTTCCGCTGCCGCGCGCGAAGAATTGCGGAAACAACTGGAAACGGAATTGCGCGCCATTTCGCGGGATTGATATGATTAGCCGCAAAAGAACACAAAGGACGCAAAAGCGAAATTTATCTTTGCGTTCTTTTGCGGCCATTTAACTTTCAACTATGATCGCCCGCGTCAGTCTCGAAATCGCGCTGCGGAAGGAATTTGATTACTCGATTCCGGCAGAATTCGCGGAACAAATTGAAGTCGGCAGCCGCGTGCAAGTTCCATTCGGTGCGCGAAAAATTCTGGGCACGGTCACCGCGCTCGCCGAAGAATCCGGTCATGCAAACCTCAAGCCAATTCTCAAAGTCATCGGCGCGCAAAGTTTGGTGACGCCAAAAGTTCTGAAGCTCGCGCGCTGGATTGGCGAATATTATTGCTGCGCGCCGGAGACTGCGCTGAAAAGTGTTTTGCCCGAAGCGATTCGCAAAGAAAAGGACGGCTGGAAAAAACAATTGTTCGTCCGCGCGTTGCATTTGAGCGGAGAATTTCCGAAATTGCCAAAACGTCAGCAGGACGTTTGGAACATCATCGAAGAGCGACGCGAAATTTTGCTCACGGAACTGCTTGAGCTTGCCGAAACCACCGCCGTGACAGTCCGCAAATTGGAAGATCGCGGTCTCGTTGAAATTACTTCCGAAATTTCCGAGCGCGATCCTTACGCGCGCGAAACCATTTTGCCGACGCAAAATATCGTGTTGAATCCGGCACAATCCGTCGCACTCAAAAAAATCACAGAAGCGATGGACAGGCCGCTCTCAACTTTCAACTCTCAACCATCAACTTTTCTTTTGCACGGCGTCACTGGCTCCGGCAAAACAGAAATTTATTTGCAAGCGCTCGCCCACGCGCTGGAACAAGGCAAAGGCGCAATCGTCCTCGTGCCGGAAATTTCTTTGACACCACAAACCGTCGAGCGATTCAAGGCGCGATTCAGTTCGGGAAAATTGCAAACACTCGTCGCGGTTTTACACTCGCATTTGTCCGCTGGCGAGCGGCATGACGAGTGGCACAAGATTCGGCAAGGCCGCGCGCGCATTGTCATCGGCGCGCGCTCTGCGATTTTTGCGCCGATTGAGCCGCTCGGACTCATCATCGTGGACGAGGAACACGAGACGAGTTACAAGCAGGAGGAAGCGCCGCGCTATCACGCGCGCGACGTGGCCATCATGCGCGGGCAGATGGAAAACGCCGTCGTCGTGCTCGGCTCGGCCACGCCGTCGTTGGAAAGTTTTTACAATTGCAAACGCGGAAAATTCTCGCTGCTCGAATTGCCGGAGCGCGTGGACAACCAGAAAATGCCGCGCGTCCGTGTCGTGGATATGCGCCAAGCCGCCACGAAAGAAAAAGGCAATCTCATTTTTTCGCCGCAGTTGAAGGAAGCCATCACGCAACGTTTGGAAAAAGGCGAACAGACAATTTTGTTTCTCAATCGTCGTGGCTATTCGACTTCGCTGCAATGCCCGAAGTGCGGTTACGTTTGCAATTGCCCGAATTGCAGCCTCGCGCTCACGTTTCACCGGCAGGAACAAAAACTCGCCTGCCACATCTGCGGCCACGTCGAAAAAGTTCCTTTGGTCTGCCCGAATGAGAAGTGCAGAAATCCCGCGATCCGTTTTTCCGGCACGGGCACGCAACGCGTCGAGGAAACGCTCGCCAAACTTTTTCCGAAGGCGCGCATCCAGCGCATGGACGCCGACACGATGAAGCGCAAGGACGATTACCGCAAAGTCCTCGGCGATTTTCGCGTGGGCAAGACCGACATCCTCGTCGGCACGCAGATGATCGCGAAGGGTCTGCATTTTCCGAACGTCACGCTCGTCGGCATCATTTACGCCGATCTTGCGCTGCATCAGCCGGATTTTCGCGCGGGCGAACGCACCTTCCAATTGCTCACGCAAGTCGCCGGTCGCGCCGGTCGCGGCGACGTCGAGGGCGAGGTTTTTGTGCAGGCGTTCGCGCCGTTTCATCCGGCGATCCAATACGCGCGCCGCCACGACTTCAACGGTTTTTATGAACAGGAAATCGAATTCCGCGAACAATTGAAATATCCGCCCGTCAGCCGCGTCGCGCTGCTCACGCTCAAAGGTCGCAATGAAGAAAAAGTGAAATTCTCCGCCGAGCATTTGAAACGCGAGTTGGAGAAAAATCTGGGGAGCGCAGCCGCCCCGGCTGCGGTTGTCAGCGCCCTCGCTGACGACGCGGAACTGTTTGACGAGGGCGTCAAACAGGACACGCGAGGCGCGTGTGCTCCCCGAAAAGTTTTCTCCGATTTAATCATCGCCGGGCCTGCGCCTGCGCCACTGCTGCGCGCGGAAACTTTTTATCGCTACCAGATCATGCTGCGGACATGCGCGATGAGCGCGTTGAGCCGCGAACTCGCGCACCTCATCCAATCGCTGGCGCTGCCCGAAG
>DASXED010000057.1:0-1793 GCA_036490295.1 Verrucomicrobiia bacterium
TTCCATCGAATGGCCTTCATAAAAATGCGCGCGTCCGCTCAAGACCAGCACCGGCGTTTTGCCCAGATGTCCAAAATAAAGTTCGCCCGCGTGGCCGCTGACGGTCGGCTTGGGAAAGCCGGGAATCTTTGCGTAGGAAATTTTTTCCCCGCCCACCTCATTCAAAACGTGATGAAATCCGCTGCCGAGCACGATGGCGAGCGTCGGACGCAGCCGCGAAATTTTTTTGAGCTGCGCGGCGGCGGTTTGGAGATTATCCATTTTCTTCTTCATCCTTCACACCTTGCATCCGCTTCAACGGACAACCGGCGCGGAGCCAGCCGTTCACGAATTGGTCTAAATCGCCATCCATCACGCCTTGAACATTGCTCGTTTCGACGCCCGTTCGCAAATCTTTCACCATCCGATACGGCTGGAAAACGTAGCTGCGAATCTGGTTGCCCCATGACACGCTGCCTTTCTCGCCGTAAAACCGTTCCATCTCAGCTTTCTCCGCGTCCACGCGCTGCGCGAAAATCCGCGAGAGCAAAAGGTTCATCGCCGTTGCGCGATTTTGATGCTGCGAACGCTGCGCCTGCGACGCGACGACGAGGCCGGTCGGAAGGTGCGTGATGCGCACGGCGGTTTCGACTTTGTTCACGTTCTGGCCGCCTTTGCCGCCGGAACGAAATGTGTCCACTTTGAATTCATTCGGCGGAATGACAATTTCATTGTCGCTCTCCTCGATTTCCGCAATCGCGTCCACGCTGGCAAAACTCGTGTGACGGCGTTTGTTGGAATCGAACGGAGAAATCCGCACGAGCCGATGCACGCCGCGCTCGGCCTTGCAAAACCCGTAGGCGTTTTCGCCGCTGATGAGCAGCGTCGCGCTTTTGATGCCCGCCGTTTCGCCGGGCAACGCGTCGGTCACTTCGACTTCCCAGCCGCGCGATTCGGCCCAGCGCTGATACATCCGCAGCAGCATGTTCGCCCAATCGCACGATTCCGTGCCGCCCGCGCCAGAGTTGATGGTGAAGATGCAATTTTTTTTGTCATGCGGGCCGTTGAGAAAAACTTTCAGTTCGAGCGCATCCAATTCCGTGGAAAGTTTTTTGAGATCGGCTTCGAGTTCGGATTGAATTTGCGATTGCGCGATTTCCGGTTCGGCCTCGCCGAGTTCGATCATGACGCGAAAATCTTCCAACTGCTTTTCCGCCTTGAGCAAGGGATCAATTTTATTGCGAAGGGAATTGGACTCGTCAATCAGCTTCTGCGCCTGTTCGCGATTGTTCCAGAAATTGTCCGCCGCCATCAGCGAGTTCAGTTCGCCGAGACGTTTTTGCGCGCCCGGCAAGTCAAAGAAACCTCCGCAGGTGCGTCAGTTTTTCGGCGGCAGTGGCGATTTCGGTTTTAACAATTTCAAACATCGGGACAAAATACCGAAGGCGGAAGCCGGAAGCCAGAATGGAAAATTACGGAATCGCGAAGTTCTCGAAATTTTATTTGGACGCATTGACCTGCATCAGCGAATAGACGATCAGGCAGACGATGATGAGAAAAACGATGATGCCGCCGATGAGGAAAAATTTGTTGACCTTGTTGCTCTTTTTGGAGAAGGAGGCGTTGGTATCAAAACCGGACGGGCGCGCCCCGCTTTGTTCCAGATCGGTAAGACTAACACCGCGCGGGACGACCATGGTGGAGTCCACTTGTTTCTTGGACGCCGGGGCCGGAGCAGGTGCGGGTGCGGGTGCGGGCGCGGTTACGGAAACCGGTTTACCATCGTCAATCTTGAGTTCCACCTGCCCCAATCG
>DASXED010000074.1:0-15954 GCA_036490295.1 Verrucomicrobiia bacterium
CGTAAGAAAGGTTTCTTGTTTGATGAGGAAGGTTTCTCATTCAATGACAAAGGCTGGTCAGAGCCGAGGAGCACTTTTCATACAAACGATGTTGAACCCACTCTACAAGCATGGTCGGCTGTTCTCCTAATGACCGAACAAGTGAAACTATATTCATCGGCTACGGAATTTTATTTTTCGACTTATCCCACTCCATTGATAAAGATAAAAATTGGTGCACGTTCATGATCAGCCTTTGGTATCCCATCATCCTTTTCGCCATTTTGCCCGCAATCTTCGCGGTAAAAAAATTACGCAACAGGAAACCAGCTTCAACCAAAAACACGCCCATTGAAAAATAACAAGACGGCCCGCGCCCTGTCCAAGCTCTTCTTTTCATGTCAGGCCGATTTTTTTGCGCTTGCGGTAGAGCGTGGCCTGGTCAATGCCGAGAATTTCCGCCGCCTCGGTGAGGCTGGAGGTCAGTTCGAGGATTTTTCGCAGGTGCGCCTCCTCTAGTTTTTCCAGCGAGATGAGCGAGCCGGTTTGCGGCAGGTTTTGGCCGCCGGCAATTGCAACGGCGTTTTGGCCGCGCATCTCGGCGGGGAAATCCTCGGGGAAAAGTTTTTCGCGCCGGGCCAGGATGACGGCGCGCTCGATGGCGTTGCGAAGTTCGCGGAGATTTCCCGGCCACGGGTATGCGCGGATGCACGCGACGGCCTCGGGCGAAAATCCGCCGAGCTGCCGCGCGCATTGTTCCGCAAAAAACTTCTCGTAGTGTTCGGCGAAGCGGAGCAGATCGCCGTCGCGCAGGCGCAGCGGCGGCATTTCCACGGCGATGACGTTGAGACGGAAATACAAATCCTCGCGGAACAATCCCTCGGCCACGCGTTTTTTCAAATCGCGATTGGTCGCGGCGATGACGCGGAGGTTGGCCGTGCGCGTGATGTTTTCGCCGAGCCGTTCGTATTCGCGTTCCTGGAGCAGGCGCAAAAGTTTCGGCTGGATTTCCATCGGCAGGTCGCCGATCTCGTCGAGAAAAAGCGTTCCGCCCTCGGCGGCCTTGACCTTGCCCCAGTGGTCCTTGATCGCGCCGGTGAACGAGCCTTTGACGTGGCCGAAAAGTTCGCTTTCCAAAAGTTCCTTCGACAGGCTCGGGCAACTGACGGTGACGAAGGGTTTGTCGGCGAGGTGGCTTTTTTCGTGGACGGCGCGCGCGGCGACGCTTTTGCCGGTGCCGCTTTCGCCAAAAATCAAAATTGAAGCGGGCGTCTTGGCGGCGCGCATCAGGATGTCCATGGCTTCCTGCATCGTCGGCGTGGTGAAATCAAAGATCGGCTCAAGCCCCTGCGTTTTGATTTCCGTGACTTCCTGTTCGAGCCGCTCAATGCGCTGGCTCATCTGGCGCAGGCGTTGGAGCCGCGCCAGCACGGTCATGAACTGCTCGCGTTGAAACGGTTTTTCGAGAAAATCCACCGCGCCGCACCGCATGGCTTCGACGGCGACCTTCACGCTGCCTTGCGCGGTGAACATGACGACGGCGACCTGCGGAAACCGTTTCTGGATTTCAGTCAAAACGTCCAGGCCGTTTTCGCGGCCGAGATTGACATCCAGCAGCACGGCGTCCCATTTGTCCTCCTTGAGCCATTCCAGGCCAAGCTGCCCTGATTCCACGCCCTCGGCGTAATGGCCAGCTTCCTCGATCAAAAAACACGTCGCATCGCGAAACGTCTTGTCGTCGTCAATTACAAGAAAATCCATAAGTTAATCCTATTGTTTTAATGTTTTTAATGTCTTCAGTGAAATCAAATTTGATTTGCCGTCCACAATGGCGGCGAGCGCGTTGTCCAAAGATTCCATCCGCACGGGTTTTGTAAGATGCGCCACGAAACCGGATTTCTGGCTGCGGGCGACGTCTTGTTCCATTCCGTAGCCGGTCAGGGCGATGCCCTTCAAGCCGTGGTGTTCCCGCAATTCCGTCATCAGATCGTAACCGCTTCCGTCGGGCAGGCCGATGTCGGAAATGAGAACGTCAAAATTTTGTTTGCCGGCGAGCGCGCGCGCTTCCAGCAATGAAGCGGCGGTGGCGACTTCATAATGGCGGCGGACGAGCAAATGGGTGAGCGCCGTGCGCGTCGGCTCATGGTCTTCCACGAGCAAAATGCGTGCCGGTCCTGCGCCTGCTTTTGCGGATGGAGTGGAAGGCAAAGTTTGCGCCGGATTTTTGGCGGAAGGCAATCCGCCGTTTTTTCTCACAGTTGGCGCGAGCGGAAGCTGGATGAGAAAAGTTGAGCCTTGCCCCCTGCCTTCGCTGGCGGCGTGAATCGAGCCGGAATGCAATTCGACCAGCATCCGCGAAATCGCCAGTCCCAATCCTAGGCCGCCAAAACGATGCGAGCCACCCTCGGCGTGGTCGCCCTGCGAAAAGGCGTCAAAGACACGATCAAGTTCCTCGGAATTCATCCCGATTCCCGTGTCAATGATTTCAATGCACAGCGCGCCGTCCTTTTCAAAGGTTTTGACGGTGATTTTTCCGCCTTCCGGCGTGAACTTCACCGCGTTCTTGAGCACGTTCCAAAAAACCTGCTGCAGCCGGACGCCGTCGCCGAAAACCATGTGCTGACCGGCGCGCAAATCGGATGCGAGCGTGATTTGTTTTATTTCCGCGTCCATCCGCACGGTGGCGATGGCTTCCTGCAAAACGCCGCGCACGTCGAGCAAACGCCGGTCGAGCGACAATTTGCCGCGAGTGATGCGCGTGAGGTCGAGCAGATCGTCAATGAGCCGCGCCTCCAGTTCCACGTTGCGCCGGATCATGTCAAAGTCGGCGCGCGTTTCCTGCGGCAGTTGCGGATTGCTGGCCGCGTCGCTGGCAACCAGCAGCACGGGGTTCAACGGCGTGCGCAGCTCGTGCGAAAGCGCGGCCAGAAAATCATCCTTGGCGCGTGAGGCGTTCAAGGCCTCGTCGCGCGCCCGCTTCAGTTCCTGCTCTTCGCCTTTGCGCAGGCTGATGTCGTTGATGACGGCCACGACGCCGACGACCCGGCCTTCCAAATTCTGTTCGGGCATGAAAATCACATGAATCCAGCGCGCGCCGAGCGTGGCATACATGATTTCCACTTCAAATTCCGCCTTTTTTCCGGTGAAAGCTTCATCAATGTAAGGTCGGATCGCTTCATAAGCCGCCGTGCCGAGCACATCGGAAATGCGCCTGCCGATCATTTGCGGCGGTTCAAAGCCGTAGCGTTCCGCATAGGCGCGATTGGCAAATTTGTAGCGATGCTCGCGGTCGAACTGGCAAAGATAAACGGAAGCCAGGTCGGCGACGATCCGCAATTGCTCCTCGCTTTTGAACAAGGCGGAATGACCCGTCTGAATCTGGTTCAACATGGAGTTAAACGCCTCGGTCAAATTGCCTAATTCATCGTCGCTGGTCTTTGAGGCGCGCACTGAATAATCCTTTTGCCTGGAAACCGTCTTCGCAACCTCCGCCAGGTTCAGCAGCGGCTCGGAAATCTGCCGCTGGAAAAAATTGGAAAGAAACAGCGCCACGATTCCCGAGCCGACGAGGATCAGGAACAAAACAAAGCCATAAACTTTCAAATGGCGGAACAGGTTCAGATTTTCCTGCAAAAAAAGCGTGCCGACGCGGCTTTGCCCCTGGATCACCGGCTTGCAAAGCGTCAATTGCGCCGTCTGGAATCTGATGCCGTCCGGCCCGGGCGAATCCGGCAAGGCGGACGCGGGCGAATCCGCCGGATACCTCGCAAACAATTTTCCATTCTTGTCAAAAAACGCGGCGGCGGTGATTTCGGGATCGGCGCGCAGTCCAGAGAGGATTTGTCCGGCCAGGTTTTTATCGTCAAAAATCAAAATGGCCGCGCTGTTGGCCGCGATGATGTCGGCGGTCGTGGACAAATCGCGCGCGGTCGTCTGCCGGTAACTGTGGATTTCGTAATAAAAAAGCATCGCGCAGGTCAGCAGCAAAACCGAAAGGCTCGTCAGAAAGATGATTCCGACCAGCTTGCGCTTGAGCGATGGATTTTTGAATGGCATGGTCAGCCTGTCGGCGCGGTTTTGACGATTTTCCCCAGGCGGAACAGTTGCGAACTGATCTTGAGATGCTCGCGTGCGGCGGCGGCGGGATTGATTTCAAAATGCACCTTGTCGTCTTCGAGATAAAAATCCACGACGCCGCCGCACTGGTCAAAACCGTCGCATTCGCCCACGGTCAATAAATTTTTGCCGCTCAATTCCCCCAAAATGCGGGGCAGCCGCGCCTTTTCCGACTTGCTGACAAAAACGATCCGGCAATTTTTCAAGTCTTCCGCGCTGCGCGAGTATTGGACGGTGATTTTGCGGTTGGAAATGCTTTCGCCCCTGACAATCTCGTCCAGCGCGCCGCCAAACGGATTCTCGCCCAGAACGCCGATGACAAACGTGCCGTCCGCGTTCGTGGAATCTGCGGACGGCCATTCGACAAACTGCGCGAAGTGAAACAGAAAAGCGGCCTTGATTTGATATTCCGTGGAAACGCCGGATTGCCCGTGGATTTTCTCCGGCTCAAACGCCGGCGCGCCTGCGGCCACGCACAGGAAAATGGACAGCCACGCGCGCGGCGCGCGGAACATTTTTCCCTGGATCAAATTTTGCATGGTGCCCGGATGATTTTACCACCGATACGCTATTTTTCCATAAACGCTGCGTGTAATTTGTTCCTGCGACGAATCAGGAAATCCGGCTTCGGGATGTTGCGCGTGCAACAGATTTTGTCCGACGACGGAAATTTCGAGATTTTTTGTGGCGTGCCAGCCGAGGCGCACGTCCATTTCGGCATAAGCCGGCACGGTTCCGGCCACGCCGTTGTTGTCATTGCGCACCGTGTCAATCCAGCGCGCATTGACATCGAGTTCCGTATGGAATGGCAGATCCATGGACGAGCGCAAAAAAACCTGGTTCTTGGGATCGGCTGTTTCATCCAGCGCATTGTCCAAATCCGTCTGGCCGGGCTTCACGTAAATGTTTTCCTGGAGAAAATCGTAGCCGCCGTGCAGCCGCCACCAGTCGAATAGTTGATAATCCGCGCTGATTTCAAATCCGTAAGTGTCGCCTTTGAGGTTGTTTGCAAAGGTGTAGGGCAGGCCAAAAGGAGGCGGACCCGGACTCAAGCTGCGCAAATCGTTGTAATCGTTGTAAAATGTGGAAACGGAAGCGGAGGTTTTTGCACCGAGTTGCGCGCGGTAGCCCAGTTCATAAGCAATGAGCGTTTCGGACTCAAAACCAGAATTGCCGGCTTCGAACGTTTGAAATGGCGGCGCAAGGCCGGTGGGAATTTGCAGGTCATGGTCGAGACGCGACGGCGTGCGGACGGCGCGGGAAATTGCGCCCCAAAACATTTGCTTGGGGGTCGGAGTCCATTGCAGCCGGACGTTCGGTTCAATTTCAAAGCCGGTGTAATCGTTGTGTTCAACCTTGGTTCCAAGAGTCAGATAAAGCGGATCAAACAATTTGATTTCATCCTGGCCAAAGACGTTGACAAGGCTTTGATCCAGCGTGGAAGGCGCAAAAATGACCTGCGCGCTTCCGGGGGCGGCGTTGTTCTGATCCACTTCATGCGTGAAACGATAGCCAGTTCCCCACACAAACTTATTGCGTTCACCCAGGCTGAAGTTGTGTTGAAATTCCACGTCCGCCGTGTCCAAATCGTCAGACAATGTGCCAAGCGTCACATAGGGAAATTCCAGATGCGTCCGGTCGTAATAAGCCTGAAGGCTCATTCCCGAATCATCTGAAATCGTGTGCGACCAGCGGCCCAGCAAATTTCCGCCGCCGATAATTTCATTGGTCGCAACAACGCCGCCGACGTCCAGGCCGTCATCGCCGTCATAAATATTGCCTTCAAGAGTGAACACATTTGGCAGCGACGGTTCCGAATCAATGCGAAAACCGCCCTGGCCTTGAATCGTTGCGTCCGAGGCATCGCTTCCATTCGCGAGATGCTCGTCATTCAGATTGTAAAATTTGCCATAAACCCGGTAATAAACATTTGAAGCAAGCATTCCGCCATAACGCACGCCCGTAAAATCCTGCAACTCCGTCCCGCCGCCAGCCTCCACATAAAGTCCCTGTGTGTCTTTTGCGTTCTTGCTCGTGATGTTGATGACGCCGTTGACGGCGTTGGCTCCCCAAAGCGTTCCGCCCGGTCCGCTGACGACTTCGATGCGGTCAATGTCTTCGAGCAAATAATCCTGCATGTTCCAAATCACGCCGCCATACAATGGCGAATAAACCGCGCGTCCATCCATCAAAACCAGAAGCTTGTCGCCGAGATGAGAATTGAAACCGCGCGCGCTAATCGCCCAGTCGTGCGAATTTATCTGCGCCACGTCCAGATTATCCGCCAGCCGCAGAGCTTCGGGAATGCTGGACGCACCGGAACGCCGTATTTCGTCGCCGGTGACAACTTGGATCGCCGCTGGCGCTTCGCGGTAAGGTTCCGGTTCTTTGGCCACGGAAGTGACTTTCTGATCCATCAATTCTTCCAGGCTCATTTCTTTGTAAGTCGCAAGAACCTCGGAATTTGTCTTGGCCGCGTCTGATGGCGGCGATGGTGTCAATTCATCCGCGTATGTTTCCGGCGCGATGGCGATGGCGAGTCCGAGCAGCACGCCGGACCATTTTTTGAAACGACGAATTGTTGTTTCCATAAATTTAATTAAGTCCCGATTGAACCGCGAATTCAAGCAGGATGCGCTGCGAAAACGCATTTCCGGCTCGAAATCCATTCCCGTCGGCCATCAACCATGCCTATTGTGGCTGGATTCTAAATCTGTAATCAAGGCGCGGGCTTTGGCAAAGTGAAATAG
Source organism: Verrucomicrobiia bacterium (assembly GCA_036490295.1). Taxonomy (GTDB): domain Bacteria; phylum Verrucomicrobiota; class Verrucomicrobiia; order Limisphaerales; family UBA11358; genus UBA11358. Next base: position 6,846 of record DASXED010000074.1, read on the forward strand.
AACCGCGCGCCGCCGGTGGAATTTGTCTCATGGCCGCAATCGCCGCCCTGAAGTTCCACCAATCTTTGCACGATGGACAAACCCAGACCCCGCGCGCCGTCCGGCTCGTGCAGCGAATCAAACGCCTGGAATAATTTATTCAGCCTGCCGGCGGGAACGCCGGGGCCGTTGTCAGAAATCCAAAACCGGATTTTTCCGGCTTCCTCGCGCCAGCCAAGTTCGATTCGCGGCGATTCCCCGGCGTGCTGCAAGGCGTTCGCCAGAAAATTCCACCAGATGATCTCCAGCCACGGTTCGACGCCTTCAACCTCGGGCCACGAACGGGGTTCAAGGATGGCCGCCTGCATTTTCAGCGCCCGGCTTTCCAGTTTCTGCAAAACTCCTGAAACGATTCCGCCCATGTGAATTTTTTCCTTTGCGCGCGGTCTGGCGGACGCCTTGGCCACTGCGCTGACGCTTTTGATGAGCTTGCTTAATTCTTCGACCGAATGGAAAAGTGAATTTGTCAGCGCCGCCGAAGCCGGGTCTTTTTCCGCAAGCATTTCCCTCAAAATTTCCCCCGTGCTGACGATGCCGCCCAGCGGCGTGCGCAAATCGTGGCTGATGCGCGTGGCGACGGTGAGCAAATCGCCCCGCAAACGGGCATTTTCACGAACAAGGCGGTCTTGCTCCGAAACAGGTTCGCTTTTCATTTCAAAAAAGAATTCAACCCGGATTTTGTTTCAAACAAATTCATCAAGCGGAAATGGAACAGGACAGGCGGATGGTGAATGTCGCGCCCTGTCCCGGATTGCTTTCGCACGCCAGTTCGCCACCCATCGCCTGCACCAGCTTGCGGACGATGCTCAAGCCCAGCCCGGTGGACGGCTCGCCGCCGGTCGGACGCGCCGAGAGACGCGCATAGCGGCGGAACATTCTGGCCTTGTCCTCGGCGGTGAAGCCCGGCCCCTCGTCGCGCACCGCGCATTCGGCGCGGCTGCCGTTTCGATGAACGGACACAAATATGTTTTTGTCCGGCGGCGAAAATTTAAGTGCGTTGGAAATCAGATTGTCCAAAATTTGATCGAGGGCGGAGGCGTCTGCAAACACGATTGCCGGTTCGTCTGGAAAACCAGACTCGATTTTTATTTTTTTGCGCCGCGCGGCCTCCTGATGCTGCCGGACAGTGGAGGCGGCGGCATCCGCAAGATTGACGGCGGACGGCTTCAAGGTGAAACCATGATCCGTCGCGGAGTTGGCAAGGAATTCCTTGACGAAGGCCATGGCCAGCGCGCTGGAACGAAGCATATTTTCCGACAATTGCGTCAGGCGTTCGTCGTTGAAGCGCTTGATCTGCCCGCTCATCAATTCGGCGCTCATGTTGATGCCGCCGAGGTAATTTTTCAAATCGTGCGCGAGAATGCCGAGCAGTTCGTCCTTGTCCTCGGCAAGCTGCTTGAGCTGGTCGCGCGCGGACTTCAGCGCCAGTTGCGTGCGCACGCGCGAAATGAGTTCGGCATGGTTGAACGGCTTGGTGATGTAATCCACGCCGCCGGAATCCAGCGCGCGGACGATCAAATCCTTGTCGTCCGAGGCGGAAAGGAAAATGACCGGGATGTCCTTCCAATCGGGATTTTTCTTCAGTCGGCGGCAGACTTCGCAGCCGTCCATTCCGGGCATCAGCAAATCCAGCAGGATCAGATCGGGCATCCGCAATGCGATTCGTTTCAGGGCGGTCATGCCGTCCGGGGCGGGAACGATTTCATGCCCCAGATTTCCCAGAACCGCGCCGACGATCTGGATGTTGGCAGGCTGGTCATCCACGACTAGAATCCGCGCCGGCTCAAGCTCGTTGAATTGCGCGGAAACAGGCGCGGCGTGGTTTTGTTCCACTGGCGCGGCCGCTGGTTTGGTTGCATTCATTTCCGGGTGTTTAGGGCAAGCTGTTCGACCAACGCGGCAAATTCCCCCAAATGTTTTTCCAGGTCCGTCACTGCATAATTGTCCGCATCTTGCAGGAGCTTTTGGGCGTAAGCGACCAACGGCTGGCATTGCCAGCGCTCGCCCAGGCCTTCCAAACCCTGGGCGAAGGTTCTGCTTTCATTGACCGCCACACTGTCACGGATGGACGGCCACGGTTCAATCAATAACTGGCGCAACCGGGTGACAAGTTCCTTGGGCACCGTGGCTGGAGCCGTCCCGGTCATGCCTGCTTGTTCCAACGCGCCGGCCCCGGACGTTTCAGATTTTGCCTGCCGTGGCAAAAATCCTGAAATCTCGTCAAACAATTCGCGTGTTGAAAATGGCTTTCGCAAAAAACCGCTGAACCGTTCCCTCAATGAATTTTCCTCGTCCAGCAGGCTGGAAGCCGTCACCGCGATGATGGGAGTCAATTCCAATCCCGGCAGCATGCGGATTTTATCCAACGCGGCGCGCCCGTCCATTCCCGGCATGCGGACGTCGAGCAGGATGACATCCGGCCTGGTTTCCAGCGCGCTTTTCACGGCTTCTTCGCCGCTGGCGCCAAAGACGAGGCGATGATGGGAACCGTCAAACATTCCGGCGATCAACTGACAATTGGTTTCGTTGTCATCCACGACCAACACCGTTGCCGGGCACAATTCATTAAAATTCACGTCGCCGGCCTCGGACAATTTTTCGGGCGCAGGCAGCCGCGCGGAAACGGACACGTTGGGGAACCGCAGATGAAAGGCCGATCCCTCGCCCGGCACGCTGGCCACGGTCACGGTTCCGCCCATGATTTCCGTGAGGCGCTTGACGATGGAAAGTCCCAGTCCCGTGCCTTGCTTCTCTTTTTCGCCATGCGTGCCGGCCTGGACGAACGGTTTGAAAATCGCGTCCAGCTTGTCCTTCGGAATGCCCGTGCCCGTGTCCTGAACCTCAATAATCAGCGTGATGCGGCTGCTAGTCTGCTCTTTTTCCCAGAGGACGCGCACATCCACGCCGCCCTTGTCCGTGAACTTGACCGCATTGCCCACCAGGTTGACCAGAATTTGCCGCAGCCGGATCCGATCCATCAGCACCGTGTGTGGCAAATCTGCGGCGACATGACATTCCAGCCTGACGGATTTTTTGGCAGCCGGTTCGGAAAAAAGGGTTCGGATAAAATCGCAAATTTCGCGCGGATCGGTCGGTTCGGGCCGCAATTCCATCATGCCCGCCTCAATCTTCGACATATCCAGAATGTCGTTGATCAGTTGAAGCAGGGAATCGGCGCTGGTGCGGATGGATTTAAGGTATTGACGATGCTTTGGTTCGCGGAGATCGCCTTGCAACAATTCGCTGAAGCCGAGAATGGCGTTCATCGGCGTGCGGATTTCGTGGCTCATGTTGGCGAGGAAAATGGATTTTTCCTCGTTGCTGTGCTCCGCCTGCAACTTGGCCTTCGTCAGTTCGCGCTCGCGCTGCTGATGCCTCACGGCAACGTAGGACAGCCATAAGGCGAGCAGTCCCGCGCCAATCCCAAAAATTCCCGCGACAAGCGTGGTCAGATTCGCCCGTATTACGCGATTTTGAATCTCTTCACGGATGGACAATTGTTTGTCGAGGCATATCCGGTCCAATTCCTCGACCCGGAGGCGGACTTTATCCATGGGATTTTTGAATTTTCCCGTTGAGAATACCGCCACGGCCTGGTTAAAGCTCAAGTTGCGGGTGTTGATGACCTCGCGCTGCCAGCCGAGGCATCCTTCAGTTTCAACGCGCAACTCCGCGACGCTTTGCGACAGGCGCGGATCGTCGTGAACGAAATTCTCAAGCAGGTTGAATTGCGCCGGCAGGTTTGTCTCCGCCCGGACAAACGGCGCGAGGAAATCCTTGTTGCCGGTGATGACGTAACCCCGTTCCCCGGTTTCGACATCGAAAAGAGATTTGACGACATCATGCAATTCGTCCCGCGTGGCCGCCATTCGCCTGCCTGCCACCATCTGCGCGGAAAGTTGATACCAAGAAACGAGGGCGAGCGCCACGCTCCCGACCGAGAACGTCAGCCACGCAACGACGACCAGTTTGTAGAACTGTTTTCCTGCCTGCCGTTTCATGTTTTTCCAATTCCCGGCCCGGATTCAAAGGCGCATTCCAAATGCGGGCCAAAAACTTATGTGCCGGATAATGGAGTGTCTAGTGATAAAATTTCACGTCCCGCGCCGGCGGGAACGAAACAAATCCCACAAGGACGTTCCGGCCCTCGCGCCCTTGAGCAGCGTGGCAATCCACGGGGATTTTTCTTTTTCACCTTCGTCACGATGGGAAAACGCCCGTCCAATCGCGGAAAACGTGCTTGCCAGCTTTGCCGTCGCCGAAACCAGGGAGCCAATTTCGCCCGCCTGATGCGCCAGGTGATGGATTTCATTTTTCAGCGCGCGCAATTCATTAAGCAACTGGACGCGGTTCAATTCGCTTTCCACCAACAGCAATTGCTTTCTGGTTTCCAGCGGCGTCAATTGAGATTTTTTTCCAGACATTCGCGGTCCTTTCGCAATTGATCCAGCGTGGTGGGAAGCGTCTGCCAGCCGCGTTGCAGGCGGGACAGGCACGCATAAAGCGACACGGCGGCGATGCCATAAAGCACGGTCAAAGCCAGAAGCGCGGCAATCGGCGACCGCTGCCAGAACGCAACCGCAATCACGGCGGTCAACGCCACGCCTGCCAGCAGACCAAAGGCCGCCGCGCACAATGCCAGCCAGATGGCGCGCAAAATCCGCTCGCGTTCTTCCTGAACTTCCACCATCAGCAGTTCGATGCGGTTTTCGCAAATGACGAGCGCCCGCTGCGCCAGCCGTTTCGACGCATCCGCCAACTGCGGCGCGGTGTCTGATGGCGTTTCCATAACGGATTTATCAACTGCGGCGGCGAAGCAGATAACCGACAAGCGCGCCCACGCCAAAAGCAACGCCGAGAGCCTTGTAAGGATTATCGCGGATGACGCGGTCGGTGGCTTTCGCGCCGGCAATGGCTTTTTCCTGGACGTTGCTCCAGGTTTCTTTGCCTTTCTCAATGGCCGCCCCAAGCCGCTTGCGCGCTTCCACGACTTTTTCTTCCGCGACATGGGCGGTGGCGGCGAGCAATTCTTTTGCGTCTTCCAAAAGATGTTCGCCGGCTTCTTCAGTCTGGTGCGTGCGGTGATTTGTATGTGTTTTCATTATGATTTGATTTTTAATTTTTGATTTTAATTGTCCGTCAGATTTTCTTGCCCTGGATCAACCGCACCAAAATCAGGATGATGGCGACGACCAGCAGGATGTAGATGAAATTTCCCAGCGTGTAGCCCGAGACAAGTCCCAGCAGCCACGCGATTATCAGGATTAAAGCAAGGGTGTAGAGCATAAGTGTTTTTAGGTTGGGTTTTTTTGCAGGTTGATGTGCGCTTCCAGAAGCCAGAGTTGCAGGTCAAGGGCGCGCAAAACGTCCGTCAGCAAATCCGCCGTGCCGAAATCCTCGGCGCCGGTCGTTTTTTTGATTCCTTTGCGAACCCGTTCACCTGCCTCGGCATGGACATCGGCCAAGGCGTGAATCCAGTCGGACATTCCGCTGATGGACGCCGGTTCCTCTTTTTTCTTCAGGTGCGAATGTTTCACGCTTTCGCGCAACGTGCCTTCGACGATGCCGCCCAAAGCCGTGGCGCGCTCGGCGGCAAGGTCAATGTGGCTCAAAGTTCGCGCCGCAAATTCATCCAGCAATTTGTGCAGGCCGATGAAAGTTGTTCCGCGCACGTTCCAATGCGCCTGTTTGATGCGCGCAAACAGGTCGAACAAATCGGCCACGGTGTCATTCAGCACGGCGACGGCCTCTTTGCGGACTGCCGGCGGAAGTGTGTTGCGGGTTTTATTCATAACTTTAGGTCCGATTTTTCTGTTTTTCAAATTGTCGGAATGAGAAATCCGGCATCAGCGACGAATCACTTTTTCCAAAATCCCTCACCCGACGTTGTTCTTTTAGCTAACACCGTGCCGAGATGATTTCTTTGTGATTTCACTGTAAAACCGGCATTTGCAGCCATTGAACCGAGCATGGAGATGATGGGATAATGCAACTTGCAAACCGGCGAACAATGCCGGTTTGCAGTTTGCAAAAACGCCTGCGCGTTGATTTTTCGCCGGAAGTTTTTGGATGCGTCAAACACTTGGTTTTGCGGAATTTTTTTTCTTCAACCAGTCGGCACGCCACTTGCAAGGAAGATTTCCGCCGCGTCGAATTGCGCGGCATCAAAAACAACCAAACGAAAAATCTTATGAGCACTTTTGCAGTCAAGGGAAACTGGAACATCGCCAAGGGCAGGTTGAAACAAAAATTCGCGCAGCTTGCGAATGACGACCTGCAATTCATCGAGGGCAAGGAGGACGAATTGATCGGACGCATCCAGAAGCGCACCCGGCGGGCCGGGAAAAATTTGAGCGCGCCGCGGACGAATTCTGCGGCTGCAAACAACTAAATGACTAAATGAACGCGGCAGGCCAATCCATGAATCTTCCGCATTCAAACGGCAAACCGGGCGCTTTTAACATAAGCGCCAGGTTTGTTCCAGCCGAACCACTTGACATACAAATCAAACATCTTATGAAAACTTCACTCCAAAATAATTTTGACCTCATCCACCCGGCGTTGTTCCGCATCGCCGCGTTCATCGAAAACACTCCCGCGCCCCGGGTTTTTGAATATGAATGCGCGTCCGTTCCCACCGGGGCGGCGTTTGCCAGCTTGAGGTCGGCGGCGGAAAAACCAAAAACTGCGGGAAACAAAAATGGCCGTGCCGCGCGCGCGCCGGGCGGCGGCGTTTCCAAACGGCAGGCGGCGCGGACTGTTTCCTCAAAAAACAGCGTGGCGCCCAAAAACGCCGAACTCAAAAAGGTGGAATTTCATCTGGAGGCGCCGTCCGCCAAATCGGTCAAACTCGCGGCGGATTTTACGGATTGGGAAAAATTTCCCATTGACATGATCAAGACCGAATCCGGCGTGTGGTTCACCGATGTTCCGTTGTCGCCCGGACGTTATTCCTATCGCTTCATTGTGGACGGCCTGTGGCGCGACGATCCGCGTCCCGCCCTTCGCGTGTCCAATCCGTTTGGCACGGCCAATGCCGTTTTGAACGTGACCTGAACGCAGGCATGAACCATTTCCAAAATTCCGATGCTTTTCAGAAGCTTGTGCGGTTCGGCGTCCAGGCAACAGGACGCGTTGCCACCATTGGACTGGCTGTGTTCCTGATTCTGGCGTGGGCGCTCACCGGGCCGCTTTTTGGATTGGGCGGATGGATTGCGCAGCGGGAGAAATTGAAAAATGAAAAAGGAGAATCATGAACAGATGCACGGGCGGCGAAAGGCTGTTCCTGCAAAGTGCAAAATGACAATGCGCGCTGCAATGAAATAACTTTGCCGGACATACGCAGCATGAAGAGAACGCTTCATATTCCCACAAATCAGCGCTGGCATTCAACAAGCTAAATGATTCCAGACGGCGCTTTTCAATGTTGAAAATCGCCGCGCAAAAAACTGAAAGAAAAAAAATATGAAAATGATCGTTCCCATTCTCGCAATGATGTTTCTGGTTGGCTGCGGAAAAAATTCCATGGATCAATCAAGTTCCACCAATTCAACCAATTCAGAGCCGCCGGTCAATTCGAGCAACACCAACAGTCCGTCCGCCAATGACATGATGAATAACAATCCGGTGACTGGAACGACCAACGCCTCGTCAATCACCAACGACACCGCCACGAATCTTCCGGCGGCGACCAACCAATAAAACAGATCATGGAAAGATGCGACTTATGAAAAAATCAGCCTTGCTCAAAGTGGCGTTGCGTATGTCAACCACGATGGGAAACACACATTCATTCAAGGCGGGTGGAGATGAGATGATGCGCCTGTTCAGAATGTCACAGCGCCTTTGCCAAAATCTGGCTCCAGACATTTTTTAATTTTGAAAATTGTCTTTGACAAAAATTCCATGCGCCCGAAGCATCAATGCAAATGATGCGGTAAATCGTTTCGAGTGGCGAATCACATCGAAATCATGGCTGTCCCAAAAATTCCCGCCCTGCAATGGCTTCGCACGGGCGGGGAGATTTTTCCGCGCATGCTGGCGGCGATTGAATCGGCGCAAAAATCAATCCAACTGGAGACTTACATTTACTCCGACGGCAGGTTGGGGCGGCAATTTCTGGAGGCGCTGCTGGCGGCGGCGCGGCGCGGCGTGCGCGTGCGCGTGCTGGTGGATGCCGCCGGTTCCTGGTTTTTGCCGAACGATTTTTTCAACCCGCTCGTCGCCGCCGGCGCGGAAGTGCGCCGCTTCAATCCGCTTCATCTCTGGCGGTTCGGCGTGCGCGACCATCGCAAGCTTTTGCTCTGCGACGAATCCACCATTTTCATCGGCGGATTCAACGTGGCCGATGAATACGATGGCGACGGCGTGACACGCGGCTGGTGCGATCTGGGCGCCCAAATTGAAAACCCGGCTTTGGCGGAAAAACTGGCGGCTTCATTCGATGAATTGTTCACGCTGGCGGATTTTCACCGCAAGCCGCTGATGCGGTTGCGCCTTTTCAAACAGCGGCGCAAATCCCAAAAAAAAACGGCGGGTGAATTGTTGTTAAGCCATCCCGGACGCGGAGCCAGCCCTTTTCAAACGGCGTTGTATCACGATCTGGCCAAAGCCCGCGACGTGCGGATCATCAGTGCGTATTTTCTGCCGACGCGCCGCCTGCGCCGGGATTTGCGGCGCGCGGCGCGGCGCGGCGCGCGCGTGCAACTGATTTTGGCCGGCAAATCCGACGTGCCGCTTTCACAAATGGCAGCGCGCAGTTTGTATCATCGCCTGTTGAAAGCGGGCGTGGAGATTTACGAATATCAGCCGCAGATTTTGCATGCCAAGCTGATCCTGGCCGACGGGGTTGCTTATGCCGGCTCTTCAAATCTGGACATTCGCAGCCTAAACCTTAATTATGAACTGATGTTGCGATTTGAAAACAAGACGGCCGCTGCGGAAGCGCAGGGAATTTTTGAAGACGCGCTGAAACATTGCAAAAAAATCGAGCCTTGTGAATGGCGGAAAACCCAGACCTTCTGGCAGCGCTGGAAAAACCACTGGGCGCGTTTTCTGCTGGCGCGGATTG
>DASXED010000076.1:0-13271 GCA_036490295.1 Verrucomicrobiia bacterium
CGCTGACTTTTCGGGCGGAATGGCGGCGCTCTGCCGAGACGCCGCTACGACGGTTTTGGTTTTGCCGAATTTTTCCGTGCCGCGAATTGTTTCTTCCTTTTCGTGTTCGGAAACGGCGCGATTTTTTCCCAACTCATGCAAACGCGAGACGACTTTGGACTTTGGACTTTGGACTTTGGACTGGCCGTTGAAAATTCTTTCCGCGCGATTTCGCATGGCGCGCCGGACGATTTCGCCGACTTGCGCGACCTGGTCAATTCCCATGAAGGCGTCCACTTCGGGCAGAAGTTTCGGCAGTTCATCGCGGAAACGCTGCGGCAGGCAGCCGGAGACGATCAAACTCTGCCCGCGATTTTTCGCGGCGCGGATTTCGGCGGATTCAAGAATCGCGTCCACGCTTTCTTCCTGCGCGGAATCAATGAAGGAACAGGTGTTGACGATGAGCGCGTCGGCGTTCGCGGCGTCATTGGTGATTTCGACGCCGCTTTTGAGCAACGAGCCTAGCATGATCTCGGCGTCCACGAGATTTTTGGCGCAGCCGAGCGAAATCAAGCCGACGCGCAGCGGACGTTTTTCAGAATTTTTTTCTTTGGTCACGGACGGAAAAGGTTAGCAGGGATTTTCCGTGAAGCAATGTTGCGAATCGGCTCGCGGAACGCACGCACGCCTGTTTATTTCCAAATGGAATTTGTCGCGGGCGAATTGGTGGACGGCGGCAAAACCGGGGAAACAATTTCATTGGTTGAAATCGCCGGAGCGTTGGTTTCCGCTGGCAAGCGGAGTTGCGTTCGCAGCACGGCGCGCGCGGCGTAAGGCGCGCCGGTTTGCGGATTGAGAATGTCATTGAGCACGGCGCGCTTGAGTTCGTCGAGTGGCGGCAGCGGGATGCGTTTGTCGCCGTTGGAGCCGGCGGTTTTGACGCGGTAACGCTGATAAACCTTGGCGGCAAGATTTTGGTAGCCGTCAAAGCGGTCATCCTGCCCGATGGCAAGTTCGTAATATGAGCGAGCGAGCATTCCGCGCACGGCAGCGGTGACGCGTTCCTGCGAGGTTTCGCCGATGTCAATCTGCACCACCGCGACGGCGTATTCATCGAGCGTCAGGTTTCTTGGAAATGAATTGGGATCGTTTTCGACAATCGGCTTGTCGGGATATTTTTCGCCGAGATATTTGAACCATTTTTGCGCCTCGGCGATGCGGTCGTCCTCGTAAAGAAAATAAACGGCGTCGCGCAAAAAATTCCGATGCGCGTTGGCGATGTTGTTGCTCATTGCCGGATCTTCATTCATCATCTCCTCGTAAGTCGCGTTGACGTGCGGGGTCAAATCGAGGTTCGGTTCGAGCGCGTAAGTTTTGCTGAAGGGATCTTCGATAATCCGCCCGTGATGAAACGCCTGGAGCATGGATTGATAAATGATGCGGCGCAACTGGATCAAATCGTCCTGCTTCACTTTGCCGGGATCTTCCTTCGCTTTTTCCAAACCGAACGCGCCCCAGTAAATCGCGTGCGCCTCGGGCAGCCGCCAGTCGAACGGGCCGTATTCTTCGTCCACTTTTTTCATGAACGCCGGGTCCAATTTATATTTTTCGCGCAGCACCAGCGCGTTCGTGCGGTCTTGCGCGGTTTGCGGCGAAATCAGGTTTTGATAATTCGTCCCGTTCGCGCCAAAGAACGGCGTCATTTCCCCCGCCCACTCGGTTTTGTAATACTCATTGGCGTCGTCAAGGTTTTGCCCCAGCTTGCTTTGAAAAACCCAGGCCAACTGCTGGTAAAGCAGCGTGTCGTCGGGATTATAGCGCAGGCCGTTGTCGCGCAGCAGGTCAATGCCGCGCTCCACCCAGCGCCAGCGGTCGGCAAAATCCTTGAACTTGACCGAGATGTTCCAGGCCATGTTCCACGCCTGAAACGCCCAGACCTGCGAGAAGTGCGGCTCCAAATCCGTGATCCAGTCCGCGAGCTGCGCCGCCTCGAAAAATTTGTCGTCCTGCTGCAAATCGTTCGCGCGAATCCAGAGATAATTTGAAATCAACCCGCGAAAGGCGCCCAGCGCGACCGTTGTGAACGCCAGCATCGGCGGTGCGTTTTGCAGCGGCTCGGAAATCGTCAGCCCCAGTTGCGCCCGGTCGCGGTTCAAGGATTTTTGAACCCGGCCGGAACTGAAAAGCAGCGCGGCGGCCAGCAGCAGCAGGATGGTTTTTTTGGCGCGCGCGTTCATTTTTTCGGAGAGCGGAGACCGGAAGCCGGAAGCCGGATTTCCGACTTCTGGTTTCTGGCTTCTGTCCTCTGGCTTCTGTTTTTCATTGGTTTCCCTGCGCCGTCGCCAGTTCGCGCCGGTTGAACAAAATGATTCCGATGACGGCGATGATTCCACCCAGCAGCAAAATGATCTGTCCGAACGCCGCGCCCAGTTCGCCCCATGAAATCGCGCGGCCCGTGCTCAATGAATCAATCGGCGAAAAATTTTGCACCAGCCGGACAACGGCCAGGATGCCCTTGAACATCGGGATCAAAACCGCGTCCGCCACCGAATGTCCCGCGATTCCCTTTTCTCCGTCGCCCACGCCGACGCTGCCGTTTTCCACCGTCTCGGCAAGCGTTCCGCCCGACAAAACCACCGTGAGCATCGCCAGTGAAAAAAAAGTCGCGACGGGAAACGACAGAAAACTCGCCGCCGCCAGCCCGAGCGCCGCGAGCAAGGCCATCCAGCAGAAAATAATCCCCAGCCCGCGCGCAAAATTCATCGCGAAACCGCCTTCGGGATACAAAACTTCGATGCCGTCTTCGAGCGGAAACAGCAGCGCCGTGCTGTTCGGATTCGCAAAGACAATCGTCAGCACGCCCTTGTCATCAAAAAGATTCGGCGGGATTTGAAATTCATGGAACGTGTCCGGCGCAAGGCTCATCGGCGGAAGCTGGACAAAGTTGGTCGAATTTGGGTCGCCGATCTGCCATAAACCTTCAAACGTGCCGGAAGGACTTTTTTGCGCCGAGTTGAATTTCACGCGCAGTTGCAGCGGCTTGTCCCGCAGGAAATTTTTTGCAAGTCCTAGATCAATCTGCCAGACGCGCGTGTAATTTGGCGGGACAAGTTGAAAATCCGCCTTCACCTGCTCGCGGATTTCCTTTCGCACTTCCTGCAAATCCGCCGTCGTCACCGGACTGCTTTTCAAGCGTTCCTGCAAAACCTGATCCGTTTGCGCATCAATCTCCGCGTCGGAATTTTGCGGCTTGGCCGAGCCGCGCGCGACCAGCACTTGCTCGCGCAAAATTTTCTGTTCTGCTTCCGGCAGTTTTGTCGCGCGCCATTGCAACAATCCATAAACACACGCGCCGGAAATCGCCAGCAACGCGGCGTTCAACGAAATGATTCCAAGCCATTTGCCAATCCAGATTTGCCAGCGCGCAATCGGCTTCGTCGCGACAACTTGAATCTGGCATTCCTCGATGTCGCGAGCGAGTGTGCCGCACGAAAGCCACAACGTCGAAAGCCCGAGCAGCGCGGTGATCGCGCTCAACGTGTAAGTCAAAATGATCTGCGTGAATCCGCGCGCCGTGCCGTCGTCCTTGATGACCAGCGGCAAACCGACGACCGCCAGAACCAGCAGCACCGCGATGACGAGGAACAATTTGAACCGCAGCGCGGCTTTCCACGTCAACCAGGCAATGGCGAGAATTCTTTGCATTTATTATTTAGAAGCCACAGATGGACACAGATGAAACACAGATTAAAAATTTGGTTCGGCAGCTTTTCCCCATCTGTGTTTCATCTATGAAAATCTGTGGCTAAAATTATTTTGGCTTTCCAAGCAGTGATGACAATTTTTCATCAGCTTTGGACAAATCAACAGGCTTCGTTTCCGGCGCTGACTTGGTTTCGGGAATTTTTGTTTCCGTCGGCTGCGTCAACGCTTCCAGTTTTTTGTCGTCCAATTTCCTTTCAGCAACGGGCGCGGAAATTTTTGCTTCGGGAATTATTTGCGCTGCCTGCGGCAATGACAATTTTTCCAGAACTTTTTCTGTCTGTGGTTTTGCCTCCATGCCGCCGCGCAAATACTCGGCCACGCGCGCGCCGGATTGCGCGCCACTGGTTTCGGCGGCGGCTTGACGCGCCTTTTGCACCACGTCGAGGAAATAACTTTCGAGATTTTGCGTCGGGTTGTCCACGCGCACTTCGCCAGTCGAAACGTCCTTGCGGATGATTTCCAGAACGCGCTCCAAAGTTTCGCGCGGCAAAACCGGCGTCGTGATGCGCAACGTGTCCGGCTCGGCGAGCAGTTCTTTCAACGTGCCGGCGGCCTGGATTTTTCCACCGTAATAAATCACCACGCGGTCGCAAACGTCCTCGACATCGGACAGCAGATGACTGCTCAAGATCACCGTCTTGCCACGTCGAGCGAGCGCGATGATCAAATCTTTCACTTCGCGACAGCCGATCGGGTCAAGGCCGGCGGTCGGTTCGTCGAGAATCACCAAATCAGGATCGTTGATGAGCGCCTGCGCGAGACCGATACGACGCTGCATTCCCTTGGAAAATTCGCCGACGGCGCGCGTCTGCGTTTTGCCAAGGCCAACCATTTCCAAAAGTTGTTCCGCGCGATTGTCGCGTTCGCCTTTCGAGAGATGAAAAAGATTTCCGAAAAAATCCAGCGTCTCGCGCGAATTGAGATAGCGATAGAGATACGATTCCTCCGGCAGATAACCGATGCGCGATTTCGTCTGCACATGGCGCGGCGAATGGCCGAAGACCTCGATGTGTCCCTTCGTCGGATTCAGCAAACCGAGCAGCAGCTTGACCGTCGTGGATTTGCCGGAGCCGTTCGGCCCGAGCAAACCGAAAACTTCGCCGCGCCGGACTTCAAAATCCACGTTGTCCACCGCGCGCGCCTTGGGGCGATTCCAGAAATCCTTGAAAACTTTCGTCAGCCCGCGCACGGAAACAACAATCTCGCCGTTCGATGACGAACCGGCGGCGGACTTTGGAGCAATTTCAACAGCGGTCATGTGAAAATTCTAAACCAGTTGGACGACGCCAGCAAGCCGCGAGGCATCAAAGAAAACGCATCTGTCCGCGCATCGAATCGGCGTTTTCCTTTTGCAGCAGCGCCAGCAATCGCCGCAGCATTTCGCCGACGGGCAGTTGTTTTGACACGATGATGCCCGCGTGTTCGCGGCCTGCGTCAATCCAGCGGTTGTGCAGGCGGACAAAGTCGCCGACATTGAACGTGACGAGGCAGCGGTTTTCTTGCGTGGCGAAATTCAATTGGGATTCGTCGGACAAGCCGAGCCGCTTTTCTTCCAGCGCGAGAACCGCGTCGTGACCGCGCTTGCGAAGCGCGGCGGCCAGAGCCGCATGGACATCTTCGTCAAGGAAGATCCGCAGTTTCATTTCTCAAGCGGCGGCAAGCTCGCGAACCTGTCCGCGCCAATGCTCCACGTCGTCGTTGCGTTTCAAGTCGCGGTCAATTTCCTTCTGATGGTCGAAGTAATAGGCCAGCGCCGAGTGAAGCTGCGACTGCGTTAGGTGCGGCAGGCTTTGCAGAATCTCATCCGGCGTCATGCCAAGCTGGTAATAACCGGCAATCGTCCGCACCGCGATGCGCGTGCCTTTGATGACGGGCGCGCCATCCAGGATTCGCGGACTGGAAGCGATGTGCGGATATTTGATGCCATTTGTTTTCACAGAATTAAATTAGCCGCAATTTCCCGCGCCAGCAAGCCCGCGCACGGACACGACGACTTCGGCGGATTTTTGATTTACGATTTGGTTCGGCGACGGGCATAAATTATTTTGGCGGCTTTGCGTTCCAACTTGTGCGTTTATTTTTTTCCTGAATAATTCTTTATCATCGAGCCGTAGAAAAAAGCCCCAATCAGCGCAACGACAGCTATCGGAATTAAGCCGAAACCATTTCTTCCACTCTGCCATAAAAGCAAACTTGTGACAAAGGCTGCCAAACTAATGAGACTCCAAAGGACGGTGATTTTTTTATAGTAATTGCCAGTAACATTTTTGCGTTTTATTCCTAGCTGAATCATTTGATTGACCGCTTGAACTTCCGCTTCACATTTTCCTTTGCAGGCAACTCCATTTCCAACGTCTGAAATGCAATCCATACAAATTCCCTTGCTGCAATTTTTACAAATGGCAACGGCGTCAACTTGCGGATGATAAAAACATTTCACGAAATTTTCCCTTCATACAAATCCGCCATCGGGAACACGAGGTCGAAATCATTCCAGTGCAGGAAGCCGTCCTCGACGGTGAATTTGCGGAAGCGTTTCCGGTCGTGATACGCCTGCACCGCCGGATGCCGCGACTGGCTCAAGAATTGCGCGAAGTCCACGAGGCTTTCGTGGCCGTCGTCGAAACGGAGACGCAGCTTGTAGGGCGGCACATATTCCGCCGATTCGATGCGGACAACTTTCGGCATCTGCGATTTTTTCTTTTCTAGAGCGATCATTTTAATTTCCGGGTGATGACTTCCGTCTCAATCTGCCGGTGATGGACGAAAAATTCAATCCACTTGCCGACAATATCGTCGGTTCTTCGCGAAATCAACAGTTTGAAATCGGCCAGCGCTTTGCCATTCAACGGTTTCATTCCGGCGACCGGCAAAATTCGTATTCCAATGACAATTCCATTTTCAATCACCAATTCCGCTTTGCTTTCGCGGCCTTGATAAAATCCATGGACGTGAACCGGCTCGTGTTCGTTCGCGTAAAAATAAATCCGCAGTCCGAAGTATTCGTAAAGTTTCGGCATACCAAAAGTTCACGCCAATTTCGGCGTCAGTTGGCCGGAAACTTTTTGCGGCGGCTCTTCCGGTTCGGGATGGAAATGTTCCAGTTCCTCGCCTTTGCGCACGAGGCGCGCGCTGTTGAAAATCACGATGAGCGTGCCGATGACGTGCAGGATCGCGGCGGTGATCGGGCCGATGTAGCCGAACGCCGACGCCGATAGCCCGACGATGATGAAGCAGACGCCGAACGCAAAATTCTGGTTGATGACGGCGCGCGTGCTGCGCGACAGTTTCACGAGGAACGGCAGCCGGCGCAGGTCGTTGTTCATCAGCGCGATCGTCGCGCTGTGGATCGCGACTTCGCTGCCCGCCGCGCCCATCGCGATGCCGATGTCGCCCGCCGCGAGCGCGGGCGCGTCGTTCACGCCGTCGCCGATGACCGCGACTTTGTAGCCTTTCAATTTCATCGCGCGGACGAATTCAACCTTGTTCTGCGGCAAACAATCGCCCTTCGTTTCTTCGCAACCAATTTCATTCGCGACGCGCGTGGCGACGACTTGACGGTCGCCGGAAATCATCGCGATGCGGCGGACGCCGGCTTCTTTCAATTCGGCCAGCGCTTCCTTCGCCTCGGCGCGCGTCTGGTCCTGCATCCCGACCCAGCCGACGCATTTGCCGTTTTGCGCGACGAAAATCAAACTCCAGCCTTCGGTCTCGTTCAGGTCAACAGACTTTTCAAAGCTCGCGTCAATGCCGTTGTCCTTGAGCCATTGCGCGCGGCCAACGAGAATTTTTGCGCCGTTGATGTCGGCCTTCACGCCGCGACCGGCGGTTTCGGTAAAATCTTTCGGCTCGGCCAGCGGAACTCCGGCTTCACCAGCAAGAGTCGCGAGCGCTTTCGCCGTCGGATGGTTGCTGTATTTTTCAGCGGACGCGGCGAGCAGCAGAAGTTCGGCGGGTTTCGTGTCGCCAATCGGCGCGAGGCGGCTGACGGCAAGCTGGCCGGTCGTAAGCGTGCCGGTTTTGTCGAAGACGAAGGCGTTGATTTTTGCGGCGAGTTCGATGTCGGCGACGTTCTTGATCAAAATACCGAGACGCGCGGCGGCGGAAAGCGCGGCGACCATCGCCGTCGGCGTCGCCAAAATAAATGCGCATGGACACGAGACGATGAAAACGGAAATCACACGATACGGATCGTGCGTGAACGCCCAGACGAGCGCACCGATGACCAGCACGAGCGGCGTGTAAAAACCCATGTATTGATCCACGATTTTCTGGATGGGCAATTTGGTTTTTTCGGCGGCGATGATGAGTTCGCGCACGCGACCGAGCGTCGTGTCCGTTCCGGCGCGGCTGACTTTGATTTCCAGAACGCCGGTGAGATTCTGCGTGCCGGCAAAAACTTCGTCGCCGGATTTTTTGTCCACCGGCAGCGATTCGCCGGTGATGGTGGCCTGATTGAACGAACCCTGGCCGCTCACAATAATTCCATCAGCAGCAACATTGTCGCCGGGACGAATTCTGATTACATCGCCGACGGCAAGCTGGCTTGCGGCGATTTCTTCTTCAACTTCCGTAGTGGCACGGGCATCTTGCCCGTGTGTTTCTGCTTGTGTTGAGGAACTCACGGGCGAGACGCCCGTGCCACTACGTTTTATCCGGCGCGCTTTTGTCGGAGTCAGCTTGATCAGCGATTCAATCGAGTCGCGCGCGCCCTCGGCAGTTCGCGTTTCGATAAGTTCGCCGGTGAGCATGAAGAACGCGATCACGCCGGCAGTTTTGTATCCTGCGCCGGAGTCATAACCAAACGCGGCCAGCGCAAACGCCGCGAGCACGGCGACCGCGACGAGTTCGTTCATGCTCAAGCGTCCGTGCCGCAAATCTTTTACCGCCGTGACCACAATCGGATAACCGAGAATGATTGCCCCGATAAATCCGCTGGCGCTGGCGGTCGTCGTGCCTTGATCAAAAAACCAGTCCACGATGAACGCATTGATGACAAAAACAGCGCCGAGGATCATCTGCCACAAATGCACGGAGGAATGTTCGTGGCCGTGGCCGCAGCCGCACGAATCGTCGTGATCGTGTTCGCTTAAAAGGGAGGTGACTTGCATACAATTAAAAAACTCTTTTACCGAGAACTGGAAAATGGTTCAGCCAATTGTCTAATTTAACAAAAATCCAACTGAAACAGAAACTCCAGAGTGGAACTGAAATCAAATAAGCCATAACTGTCACCCAAACAGGAATGGCCTGTAAAAATGAAAATAGATTTGAGAATACAGAAAAACGTTCCATTCCATCCAAAAACCAAAATTGTGGCTGCAATAAACTAAAAACCGTTATCCAAACACTTGCCCACGCGTGATACCAAGCAATGTGAGTCCCGAATGCAAGTCGAGCTTCGGGCGGGCCAGAAAATCCATGGGCATGGACAGCAAAATTAAAGGCAATTATTCCAAAACAAACACTCAAAACAAAATGTGCAACTGACACTTTGTGAATTCTTCGTTTTTGCATCGCGTCCATTTTCATTTTACGGGTTCGCCGCCGGTTTCGGCTCCGGCGGTTCGCGGTTCAACATTAACCGAAGTTCGGCCGGTTTTCCATCGGCATGAACGGGCAGAAACATTTTGTCCTGCACGTTTGTGAGCACTTCGCTCATGGCCGGCAGAAGCGTCTGTTGCACGAATAGATTTGGATTGCTGTCAAATTTCGGCAGCAAGTCGCTGAACCGCTTGGCGTCGGCGTCAATGGACGCGACGTAGCGCGTGCGCGTGGATTCGGCTTCGTTGACGATGGTCGCCGCCTGCGCGCCGGAGTCGAGCAGGATTTTATTGGCGGCGCTTTTCGCATAGTTGATGGCGGTGTTTCGATTTTCGCGCGAAGTGGTGACTTGCGCAAAGACGTCCGACAACTGGCGCGGCGGGATGTTTTGGATCTCGCAATTGTCAATCACGATGCCGAGCTGCTCCTGGTCGGTCAAATCGCCGACGCGCTGTTTCACGGCTTCTTGAAAACCGGCCACGTCGGTGTAAAGCGCGTCGTCCACCTTGAAATGCGCGGCGGTGTAAAGCAGGGCGTTGTCCAGCGCGTTTTGAACCGTGTTGGACGCGGAGGCGAAATCAAAGACGTAACGGATCGGGTCTTCAATGTGATAGTAAAGCGTCGCGCTGGTGTGGATGATGTTGCGGTCGGCGGTGATGACGTAGCCGTCAATGGCCGGATTGAGCGACGGCCCGGCGGGAATTTCCTCGCCGCTCAATTCCTGCTCCGGCGTGGTGAAATACCAGCCGTTGTTGGACGTGACTTTCTGGATTTCCGTGATGGGAATCCGCACCACTTCGTCAACCGGATAGGGAAACGACCAGTGCAGGCCGGAATTCAACAGGGCTTTCTGTCCCGCGCCGACGGGTCGGCCAAAGCGCAGGATGATCGCCTTTTCCGACGGGCCGACCTGGAAAAAGCCGGAGCAGAAAAACGCGACGACCATCAGCGCCATGACGATTTTGACAATCGCGAAACTGCTGCGCAACGCCTCGGCCAGCGCCTGCGAGCCGGCGTCCTGCGTTTCCGGCGCAGGCGAATGCTCGTGGCCGTGATGATCGTGCTCGTCGCTCATGGATTGTTGCCGGGTGAATTGGTCGGCAGATGGCTGAACAAATCAAACGGCGGCGTGCGCTCGTCGAAAATCATGATCGTTTGCTTGTTGAGCGACTGCTTGATCGCCTCAATCCGCAAAAGATAATTCTCCAGTTCGGGGTTTTGCTGGAACACCTTGAACGTGCTGGCGGCTTCGAGTTCGCCTTCGGCGCGAATGCGCGTGGCATCGGCCTGGGCCTTGGCGACGGTCTCGGCGGCCTGGCGCTCGGCGGCGGAGCGGATTTTTTGCGACTCGGCGTCGCCTTCGGACTGGTATTTGCTGATGTATTGCTGCCGCTCGGACTTCATGCGGTCAAAGACGGTTTGCGTGACGCTTTCGGGCAGGCCGATTTTTTTGAAGCCGAGAAATTCGAGGCTGACGCCCCAGTCATTCGTGCTCAACTCGCCCTGCACCGTCTGTTTAATCTCATTTTCAATCGCGTCAAACCTCAACTGCTTCGGGTCGGCGTTCACAAACTCGGACAACGTGTGCCTGCCCACGACCGCGTTTTTTGCGCTGCGCAGCATGCTTTCGAGTTTTCCCTGCGCGTTGGGGATTGACACCGTCGTGTCCCCGGGAAATTTCCGCAAAAACTGCCCCGCGTCGGAAATCCGCCAGCCCACATAGACGCTCGACAGCAATATGATGTTGTCCCCCGTGAAATTCTCGCTGAACTTGTCCTCGAAATTCTGGACGCGCTGGTCGTATTTATACACTTTCTGGATCGGCCACGGCCATTTGAAATACGCGCCCGGCTCGGTGATGTCGCGCGCCGGCTTGCCGAAGGTCGTGACCACGGCGGTCTCGGACCGGCGCACTTGAAAGACAAACAGCAGCAGCGCAAAAATCACGACCAGCACTGCGCCGACGATGACGGTTAGAATGTTTCTTTTCATGGCAATTATTCGTTGGGCACGTTCAAATTCAAAAGGTCTTCGCGGATTTTGTCTTCGAGGTCAAAAATCAGGACGTTGTCCGTGTTCGTGACGAGCAGGACATATTTGCGCGCGTTGGCCGTCGCGCCGGCAAACATCTGGAAATACGCCCGCTGCTCATAAACCGCCGGCGCGGCCTCGAACGCCGGAATCTGGTTCGTGAACAGCGCCGCCCGCGCCCATGCCAGCGTCTGCAACTGGATGCGGGTCGCCTCGGCGACATTCGTGGTCGTGAAGGCGACCGCGTCGGCCAGGGTGTTTGTGCTGATGGCGTTGGCGACGGCCATGTTCGTTTTGGCGATCATCCCCTGGATTGCGCCGACGACATTTTCGTAATTGGCGGCGACCGCGACCGGCGGATGAATGTCCTGCAGGCCGACAAAAAGAATTTTCGCGCCGAGCCGGTGCGCGTTGGCGGCGGATTGAATCTGATCCTGCAATTCCTGCGCCGCCTCCAGCCGCGCGTGCGACATCACGTCGTTCAAATCCACGCCCGCGAGATAATGCACCACGTCGCGCGTCGCCAAATCCTCCAGCAAATTCGACTGGCCGGCGTTGTTGTAAGCCCAGTCCATGACGTTCGTGATCTGGAACTGCACCGGAATGCTGACGGAAATCAAACTCACCGGCGGCGCCTTGAGCGTGTCGTTGGTGTCGCCATTTTGACTTTCAACCGTCGCCGTCGCGCGGTTGCCGACCAGAAAATTGACCTCCTTGGCGTGGGCGACGCTCCATAAAATCGTCTTCTCATTTTCGCTTTGCGCGTCCGGCGTGTAGCCGACCTCGAACGTCTGGATTTGGTCGGTGCGGTAGCGCCACGCCTTGTCAACCGGCCACGGCCACTTCAAATGCGCGCCGGATTGCAAATCCGCCACCGGCCTGCCGAAACGCTCCAGCATGGCCTGCTCGCCCGGATCAATGAAAACGACGCACGTGGACAAAAACAAAACCGCCAGTTGCGCCAGAATCAACAAGGCAAGGTTTTTTTCGAGCAATTGGAAAAACCACGTCTCGGAAACCTTGAAGCCGAATTGATAATCGAGCGTCTGCGCCGCCGTCGTGAACAAACTTTCCGGCTGCGCCAGCAGCCCGACGACGCGGCTTTCGTAAAGCGGCCGCGCAATTTTTCCCCTGACGCGCGGACGGTAAATCTCCAGCAGCAGCGTCAAAAGGATTTCCAACGCCGTCAAGCCGAGCAACACGCACAGCGCGCGCGCGACCCAGAAATCCGTCCTGGGAAATCCAACCTTGCCGCCGGCGATTCCCAGCGCGGTGAAAAAACAAACAAACGCGCCCGCCAGCAGGAAGCTCGCGCTGGGCCGCAGCAGCCGGTGGTTTTCCAGCCGCGCAATCGTCACGGAAAACCGTCCGATCAAAAACAGCAGCAGCGCGAAAATGGCGAAAAACGACAACGCCGGCATCGCCCGTTCCGGCACGATGCCGCCGGCCGCCTTGCCGGTCCAGCGCCAGAGCAGCCACGCGCCGCCGGCTGCGAGGATGAACAGCAGGACGGCAAATCCGGGCACGAAAAATTTTTCAAACTGCTCGCGCGAGCGCCGCGCCGGGAAAACCTCGGATTCCTTCGCGTCAAACAGGGCGGATTCGCCTTTCGCGCGGGCCAGTTCATCCATCTCCAGTTTTTCGAGGCGCTCATTTTCCTCGATCCGCATATGAAACCAGCTTGCGAAGGCGACGAGGGTGACGAGGCCGAGAAAAATTGAAGCAGTCCGCCCGGCGAGCGAATTCACGAAGACAGCCACGGCAAACGCCGCGATGAAAATCACCACCGCCGCAATCAAATTCACCAGGCCGTTTTTCTGCGTGTTGCGTTCCATGAAATTTTAACCACGAATAGACACGAATAAACACGAAGCTGCAATGGTAGGGCGCGTCACTCCGTGCGCGCCGCCCGGTCTGTGACACACTGCGGCGCGCACGGAGTGACGCGCCCT
>DASXED010000114.1:0-17579 GCA_036490295.1 Verrucomicrobiia bacterium
ATTGTTCTTTTCATTTTTGCCGTGGCAATCGGCGCGGTGAATTTATTGCGGCTGAAACCGCAGTTGCTTGATGAAACATCGTCATCGCAAAATTTGAAAGCCGCTGCCGGGCAATTGCGATTCAATGTTTCGGTGGAACTGTTTCTCGGAACGACCGTGGTCATTGTCGTGGCGATTCTGGGAATTTTGCCGCCGTCGGTTCATTAGGAAAACAACTTGCGCTTTGACGTTTGGTTTCGAGGTGAAATAAAATCCGCCGGACGAAATGCGAGACGTCGAACGGCTTGTCAATGTAATCGGCGGCGCCGAGCGCAAGGCCGCGCCGCCGGCTTTCTTCGCAAAAACGCCCGGTGACAAAAATGACCGGAACGCGGGAAACGCGCGGGTCTTCCTTCAATCGGCGGCAAATCTCAAATCCGCTGATGTCCGGCAAATCAACGTCGAGCAGAATCAAGTCAATGTCCGGCTGCTGCGCCAGTTGCAGTCCTTCATTTCCATCGTGTGCCGTCAGCGCTTCGCAGCCGGCGCGGGCCAGCAGCAAAACCATCAGCTTCAAAATGTCGGGCTGGTCTTCGATGATGAGGATTTTCGGTTTGCCGGCCATAAATCAGCGTTCGCATTTTATGTCAAGTCCACATAATTAAAGGCTCTTTGTCTTGTAAATGTCAATCATGTGAAATTCACATGATTTGTGAAAAAGACCCATCAGCCCGTTTATAAAAACATTGTCGGGAAACGCATCCGCGAGGCGCGTTTGAAAGGCAAGCAGCCGGTTTCGCAGGATAATCTGGCCGGACGGCTGGCGGCCCGTGGCATTATTTTGGACCAGACGGCGATTTCCCGCGTTGAAAGGCAGGCGCGCTATCTGATGGACTATGAAGTGGTGGCGATTGCGAAATGCCTCAAGGTTCCGGTCGCATGGCTTTACGGCGAAGTTAAAAAATGAAGCGGTCATTTTAATCGGATGCCATGGCGCGCCAGTTTTTCGCGGATGGCGTTGCGGATGAATTTCGAGCGGTCGGAATCCTCTTTTTTGACGCCTTCGTCCAGACGCGGCATCAGCGATTTCGACACCCATACCGTGAGCAGTTTGCCTTCACCTTTGACAGCGCCAAGTTTCATGGTCTGCACAGGTGTATGGATTTAATCTATATCAAAGTCAATGAAAAAATTTAGTTTTTTTTGGCGGTGAAAAAGTGTATAGGAATTGCGTGCCAAATCAGCGCGCCCCGGGCCAGAAATTATTGCCAATCGCGGTGGATGAAAAATTCATCCGCGAATTGAACGCCGGTTTGCCCAAGGCGGGCTACCGCAACCGCTCACAATTCATCCGCGACGCCATCGTGGAAAAATTGACGCGCGCGGGCGTGTCGCTGCCCAGGGAGCTGGCCATGCCGCCGCACCGGATGGGAAAAGCCGGCGACGTTCCGCGAAAAATTTCCTATCCCGCCCACGAGCCATCCGCGCTGGCGTTGAATGAAAAAGCCGGTTCAAAGAAAAGCGCGGCGGTGCGGCATCCCGGCGCAAAATAAAATGCGGCGCGGCGATTGACCGCGATTTTAATTCGACTTTGATCGCAGGAGATGATTTATTGCCATCGGACTATGCAGAAGAAAAAAATCCTTCCGTGGCTTGCCGGGCTGGCATTGCTCATTTGCGCGTCAAATCCATTGCGCGCCGAACCCACCCTCGGCGATGCGCCGCGCGCGCCGGCGGATGTTTCGGGACTGCCCGGCGGCGGGCCGCATCCCAAAAGCGTGACGGGCGCATTCAGCGTGGACACCAGTTCGCGCGAGCAAGTGCGTTCGTTTTACAACGCGGTTTATGCTTCGTCCGACGGCACGCCGATTGGTTCGACGGCGGATCAGTCAAGTTGCACGCCGGGCACAAATTCCACCGCCTTTCAAGAAGTCGTGCTGCGGCGCATCAACTGGTTTCGCGCAATGGCCGGAGTTCCGGCGACGGTGACGTTTGATTCGGGCGAAAACGCCAAGGATCAGCAGGCCGCGGTGATCATGTCGTCGAATGGAGAGTTGCAACATGTCAGCACAAATGGCTGGCTGGGCTGGAGCTGCATTACTTCGGACGGAACCAACGCGGCGGGCAATTCAAATCTCGCGCTGGGCGAGGACGGCCCGGACGCCATCACGGGTTACATCTGGGATTTCGGCGCGAACAATCCTGAAGCTCCCCACCGTCGCTGGATTTTGTATCCGCAAACGCAAGTCATGGGCACTGGCGACGTGCCGCCGGAAGGAACAAATCTCGCGGCAAATGCGACGTGGGTTTTTGACGCAAATTACGGCGGCACACGACCCGCCACGCGCGTGCCTTATGTCTCGTGGCCGCCCGCCGGTTATGTGCCGTATCAAGCCGTGTATCCACAATGGTCGTTTGCCCTTTCAAATGCAGACTTGAGTGCTGCAACCGTCAGCATGACAAGCAATGGTGTCAACATGGCCGTCACGATTCAAACGTATGTGGGTGGATATCCCACCAACGGTTATGGCGAAAACACCTTGGTCTGGTATCCAACGAGCCTTGACCCGACCAGCGCGAGCACGACATTTCCGTTCAGCGGCACGGACACGGTCTACACCGTCACCGTGGGCAACGTCGTGACCGGCGCGGGCGCGAAAAATTTTAACTACAACGTCACGGTGTTTGACCCGTCCACGCCCGGTGCGGATTATTTTCCGCCGGTCATCAGCGGTTCGAGCCAGCCGTCGGTCAACGCGGGAAATTCTTACGCTTGCACGGCCATCACCAACGCGACGAGTTATCAATTGCTCGCATCGCAGGGCACCAACGGCAGTTTGATTGACAACGCGCAGAATGGTCTGGTGAATTTCACGGTTTCGCCGTCCGTGCCCGATTTTCCCGCCATCACCAACGCGCCAGCCGGTTCGGGAAATTGCTTTCATTTGTGCCATTCCCCCTCCATGAGCGCGGAATCACTTCAGATGCATGAACTGTTATTGCCGGCGACCAACACCATCTTGAGCTTCAAGAGTTATCTCGGCTACTCCACCAGCGATGAAACCGCCTATGTGCAGGCGTCCCCGGACGGCGGCGTCACCTGGCAGAACATTTACATCCAGGCCGGAACCGGCGGTTCTGAATCCGCATTCAGCCAGCGCACATTTTCGCTGTCCGATTACGCCGGACTGCCGACATTGCTTCGATTCAACTTTATTTACGACGGTGGGGCGAACGGATATTATGAGGACGGTTTTAATGTTGAAGGGTGGTGCATTGAAAACATCTTGGTGACAAACACATCGCAGTTGATCAACCTCGCCACCAATTCCACCGTCTCGACCAACTTCACGTTCACGCCCGTGCAAACCGGCGGTTACAATCTCTTTGCCCGTGCGCTTATTTTCACCCAATTTCCGCTCGGCTGGGGGCCGGTGAAAACGGTGACAGCCGTCTCCGGTGGTTCACCGATTATCACATTGAGCGCGCCCGCCATTTCCGGCGGCCAGGTGCAGTTGAATTTCACCGTGTCCGGCGCGACCTCGGCTTTTGAACTGCTCCAGGCGGATCAACTTCCCGGCCCGTGGATTACAAATGCAGGCGCGATGTTCACGACCAATGTTCCGGGCAGTTCCTATCGCTTCACGGCCACGGGCGGCGCGGCCACGCGATTCTATCGCGTCCAATCGCCGTGACCGAATTAACGATTTGCGATTTACGAGTTGTCCACAATTCACGGCCCGATCAGCGTGCGATAAAAGCGCTGCTTGTTGGTGGCGTTTGGATCAATCACCATGAACGAATTGGTCGTCGCGTTGTTGGTGATGAAGAGTGAAATCCAATTGGTGGAACCCAAGTTGGTGGACATTTGAATCGTGTAACCTTGATTGGCCGCGCCGGTGAGCTGCATTTGGAATTGATTTGTCAGCCACGCGGGTGAACTCAAAACCGGCTTGGAATTGACGGTGATGGAAAGAACCTTGTTCGTTGGAGGGTCTGACACGTTTGAGTCGGTAACCTGCACTTTGAAGCTAAACACCCTGTTTGTCGTCGGCGTGCCGGAAATGAGGCCGCTGGAGTTCAGCGACAAGCCGATCAACGACAAATTCTGTGAACCAAGTGCGTAGTCCCAATAGTAAGGCGATTGTCCGCCGGTCGCGCCGAGCTGCGCGCTGTAAGGCACGCCGAGGTTGCCGTTGGGCAATGAAGTATTCGTAATGACCAGCGGCGGCAATGGCGGATTGACAACGGTCAGCGACAACGTGTTAGTGATGGAATTCGCTGCGGCGTCCGTCACTATCACGTCAAAATAATATGTGTCGGCCGTGTCCGAGAGCGTGCCGGAAAGAACGCCGTTGGTGGCCAAAGCCAGATTCGACGGCAAAGCGGAATAGTCGGCAATTGCCCAGCTATACGGCGTCTGCCCACCGGAAGCCTGAAGCGTCTGGCTGTAAAATGTGCCGTTCGTGCCGTTGGGCAAGGAAGTTGTCGTGATTTGCAGCGGCGTGGCCGCCGGAGCAATGTAAATCGAGAAAGTCATGTTCGTCGAGTTGCCGTTTCCATCGGTCACATGCACGGAAAAGTTGTATGTGCCGCTGGCGCTGGGTGTGTTGAAAATTTCTCCGATAGGATCAAAAGCCAAGCCCGGCGGAAAATTAGATGGGTCGTTCAAAGACCATGTGAAATTATTGTTGCAACTCGAAGCCTGCAATTGAAGGAAATAAGATACACCGTTTGTGCCGTCGGGCAGCGGCGACGTGGTTGTGATTTGAACTCCGCCGCAAGATTGAATCGTAAAATCCACTCCCGTCGCATTGGTATTGTTGATGGTGACGTTTTGACTGTCCGGGTCTTGATAATTTCCGTTGCCGAGAATGTTGTTCAAGCTGTCATCGTCGTCACAGCCACAATCATAAACTTCCACGTTCCAGTTGCCGTTGGCCACGTTCAATGAATAATTGCCGTTTGCGTCGGTGTCCGCTTGCGCCTGATAGCTGTTGTCATTGACAGTCGCGTAGGCATCCACCTGCACTCCGACGACATTGGTGCCGTTAAACTGGACATTGCCGGTGATATGGTTTGTCGCGACCAGCACGGTGAAATTTTGAAGCACGGCTTGTCCGGCGGCCAGATTGGTGCCGCCATTTTGTTCCAGCGCCGATTGGGAAAAGATGTAATTGGGAAATTCGCTTTGGTTGTCAACACTCACCACCCACGGATCGCCGCTGCCGGTCACGCCGCCCAACGCGGCAACGACATAATTTCCGTTCGCATCCTCGTAGCCATCAGTATCAAATTCGCCGTCGTCACCATTGTTAGGTTGGTCTTGCGCTTGAATTGGAATTCCCTGCAACGGATTTCCTGAACCATCCTTCACCGTGCCATAAAACAACGCGTTGGCCTTGTAGAAAGGTCCGACAATGCCTGTCGTGCTGGCGTTGACATTGGTGCCGTCGTGGTATCCGACATAGCCGTGAACGATCAGACCTTCATCGCTGCTGCCGATTTGCCACTGCCCGGACGTGACCGGAATGTTGAAACTGCCATTGGTGTCGGTGAAGCCAATTGCAATAAGGCCGTTGTTTATGGCCGGCATGAAAACACCGGGCAATCCGATGTTGCTATTGGTGGCATCAATAATCTGGCCACTGATCCTTGACGTGGCGATTGTGAGCGCCAGATTTGTGGTGATAGTCTGGCCATTGGTCAAAGTGAGAACCGGTGACGCCAAGTAGTTGGCGACGTAATTGCTTTTGAAAGCCATCGGCACATAGGATCCCGGCGGCACTTGAACGTTGTAGACACCTGAACTGTTTGCCACCGTTCCCGCCACTGGAGTTCCCGGTCCGTTGTCACCACCTTGCGAAGCCGGAAACAGAATGACACTGGCATCGGGCACATTGGCGCCGTTGTTGGTCACGGTGCCGGTGATTTTTTGCGCGTAGGGAAAATTGGTGACGTTGAAAGTGTTCGTCAATTGCCCGGACGAACTGGAAAGTTTGAACAGATATTGCCCGATGATTTTTTGCGAGAAGTCGCCCGCTGGAAAAGCCAATATCCCGGTGATGGTTCCCGTCGTTGAATTATAATCGAATGGCACGAAGAAATTGGTCACACCGCCAATCACCATGCCCGCCTGGTTGTCCGTCAGATTAAACTGCTGCACCAACACATCTCCGGCATCAATCACGCCATTGGAATTGAGATCGGCAAATTTTTGAATGACGACGGTGCCGCCGGCGGGTATATTGCTGATCAACATCGTGATTGGTCCGATGTAAGTGTTGCTGACAACATTTGGCGTGACGGTGAACGTGACGGCTGCCGTCAGATTCTGGCACAGCAGCAAGCCCAGTTGAAAAATGGCAACGCGTAAACCAACCTTGAAGAAGGATAATTTCATAAGATGCTCTCTTTTGATAAAGTGGCTTGAACTTTCAAAGCCATCTTTATTAAGAGGCGGAAGTTGAAATTTAGCAAGCAGATTACAGCCTCGCATTTCGCCCTTTTAAGTTCGCAAAATTGGCTTACCTTTGAGCCGTGAATTTGACGGAACAAATGACGCAATTGGCCAAACAAGCCAAAGCCGCGTCGCGCGAGCTTGCGAAGCTTTCCACGCGCGAAAAAAACGACTGCTTGCTCGCGATGGCCGATGCGCTCGAAAAAAATTCCAGCACAATCAAGGAAGCCAATGCGCTCGACATGGAAACTGCCTCGAAAAATAATTTGTCCTCCGCGATGCTCGACCGGCTCAAGTTGGACGAGAAAAGAATTTCCGCGATGGCCAAAGGTTTGCGCGAAGTCGCGGCATTGCCCGATCCAGTCGGGAAAATTCTGGATGAGCGCGTCCGGCCAAACGGACTCAAGTTGCAAAAAGTTTCCACGCCGATTGGCGTCGTCGTCATCATTTACGAATCGCGTCCAAACGTGACAGCGGACGCCGCGAGCCTTTGTTTCAAATCCGGCAACGCGACAATTTTGCGCGGCGGCAAGGAAGCACTGCACTCAAATCAAATCATCGCGCAGACGATGATTGACGCCGGTAAGAAAACTCTGGTGGGGCGAGCGTCCTCGCGAGCCGCATTTCCCGAACACGCGATTCAAGTCGTGCCAGTCGCCGACCGCGAGGCGATTCCCATTTTGCTTTCGCTCACGCAATATGTTGATTTGTGCATGCCACGCGGCGGCGAGAACTTGATTCGCGCCGTGGCTGATTGCTCGAAAGTTCCCGTCATCAAACATTACAAAGGCGTCTGCCACGTTTTCGTGGACGCCGATGCCGATTTGAAAATGGCGGAAGAAATCGCGATGAACGCAAAAGTCCAGCGTCCCGCTGTTTGCAATGCGATGGAAACCTTGCTCGTGGACAAAAAAATTGCCGGCAAATTTTTGCCGCAAATTGCACAGAAGCTCGCAGAGGAAAAAGTGAAATTATTTGGCGATGATTCAACGCGTGAAATTTTGAAACCTGCAACTTTCAACGTTCAACCTGCAACTGACCAAAATTATTTCACCGAATACAACGATTACATTTTGAACGTGCGCGTCGTGGACGGCGTGGAGCAGGCGATTTGCCACATCAATTGTTACGGCTCGGCGCACTCGGACAGCATCGTCACGAAGAACGAATCGCACGCGAAACAATTTCTCGCCGAGGTAGATTCGGCGACGGTTTATTGGAACGCAAGCACGCGCTTCACCGACGGCGGTGAATTCGGCATGGGCGCGGAGATCGGCATCAGCACCGATAAAATCGGCGCGCGCGGCCCGATGGGCCTGGACGAATTGACGAGCTACAAATGGCTCGGCTTCGGCAACGGGCAAATCCGAACTTAAATTTTTGTGAGTTCAGAAAAATTTTCTTCTGACGCCGAACGCGCAACATTTATCCGCGAACAAATTCCTGCGAATGGACTTTTTGCCGGACTCGACTGGCGCATTTCACCGACGCCTTTTCCGCTCGGCGAAAATCTGGCGAAGGAGATCGAATCGCTTGGCCGCGTGCTGCTGCAATTTTACCGCGCGACGAATCTGCTTTACCGCAAAAGCGTTGAAGGCAAACAGCCGGAATGGATTTCGCGCTGGCTGGATTTGGGAAAACCGGCGCGTTTGATTGAACTTCAGCGCTCGTCGGTTTTCAAAAATGAAATGCCGCGCGTGATCCGCCCGGACATTTTGCTGACGGAAAATGGTTTCAGCATCACGGAATTGGATTCGGTTCCGGGCGGGATCGGGCTGACGGCGTGGCTCAATCAAACTTATTCGGAGTCCAGAGTCCAAAGTCCAAAGTCCAAAGTCATCGGCGGCGCGGACGGAATGATTCGTGGATTTGAAAGTATTTTTGGCGACGCGAAGCAAGTTCACATTGTCGTTTCGGAAGAAGCGAAAACTTACCGGCCGGAAATGGAATGGCTCGCGGAACAAACCGGCAATTCAAAATTCAAAATTCAAAATTCAAAATTTGAGGGCTTCGCCGACGGCGACGCGGTTTATCGTTTTTTTGAATTGTTCGATTTGGCGAACGTTCCGAATGCAAAAAAGATTTTTGAACTGGCCGTCGAAAAAAAAATCAGGCTCACGCCGCCGCCCAAGCCTGTTTTTGAGGAAAAGATGCTGTTCGCGCTTTTGTGGAACCGGAACCTGCAAAATTTCTGGCGGCAGGAATTGGGCGAAAGTTTTCTGGCGCGGCTCAAAAAAATAATTCCTTATACCTGGCTCGTTGACTCGACACCGCTGCCGCCGCACGCGGCGATTCCTGAACTGAATTTGACAGATTGGCAGCAACTCAAAACGCTGTCGCAAAAAGAACGCGAACTGATTTTGAAGATTTCGGGTTTCTCAGAAACTGCGTGGGGCGCGCGGGGGGTTTTTCTTGGCAGCGATTTGTCGCAGGCGGACTGGAGCGCAGCGGTGGACGAAGCGTTGAAAAATTTTGAAACGTCGCCGTTCGTTTTGCAGCGGTTTGAAAAGCCGAAAATTGTAGAGGCAAGCTGGTTTGACTTTTCTAAAAGCGAGATTGTGCCGATGAAAGGCCGTGTGCGGCTTTGCCCGTATTATTTTGTTTCCGGCGAAAATGACTCGGCGCGTCCGCAGCTCGGCGGCGTGCTGGCGACGATTGTTCCCGCCGACAAAAAGATTGTTCACGGCATGACGGACGCCATTCTAGCGCCCTGCGCGGTTTGAATTCTCCAGTGACTGGAAAATTTTTGAAGTTACCGCCTCTTTTTGAATCGAGCAGCGGAGCAAAAATCGTGGATATGTCATTCAAATTGAATAAAAAACAGATTTGAAACGGGTTTTGAGCAGCAGGCAGGGCGAAATTTCATTTCCTGGCACTTTTCTTGCAAAACAAATCCGAATGGGAATAATTGAACGAAAGAAATTATGAACGTGGTTGCCTGCGAAACTTGCGGTCTTGTGCAACAGTTTGAAAATGCGTCGCCGCGCCATCGTGTCCATTGTGCGCGTTGTGATTCACTCCTTCAACGCCATCGCCCAAACAGCCGCGCGCGAACCGCAGCCTTGGCGCTGGCCGCGCTTTGCCTATATGTGCCGGCGAACATTTATCCCATCATGGTCATGGAATACATGGGGCGTCACACCGAAAACACCGTCTGGGGCGGCGTCAAGGCTTTGTATAAAGATCATATGTGGTATGTCGCCGCCATTGTTTTTGCGGCCAGCATTTTGATTCCGCTTCTGAAACTGGCCGGATTGTTTTTTCTCGTCGTGAACCGCAGCTGGCGCTGGCAGAAAACGCGCACATGGATTTACAAGGCGGTTTGCCGGATCGGCCCGTGGGCGATGCTCGATGTTTTTTTGCTGTCGGTGCTGGTGGCGCTGATCCGGTTCGGACGATTCGCCACGGTGATTCCCGGTCCGGGCATTGTCGCCTTTGCGTCGGTGGTCGTTTTGACGATTCTCGCCTCTTCGAGCTTTGACCCGCGCGTGATTTGGAAGGAGGAAAATTTTGAACCCGGAAAAAAAAGATGAATTCATGGCGCGCGGTTTGCCGCAGGCAAAAATCAAGGAGCAGACGCGCGTTTCAATCGTTTGGATCGTGCCGTTGATCGCCGCCATCGCCGCCGGCTGGCTTGTTTACAAAAACATCCGGGAGACAGGCCCGGTCATCACCATTCAATTCAGCAATGGAGACGGCCTTCAAGCCAACCAGACCGTTCTGAAATATCGCGGTGTGCGCATCGGCGAAGTCCGGTCGGTGCAATTGGCCGGAGACGCAGCTCATGTTGAAGTGCAGGCGCGACTGACGTCTTCGGCAAAAAATCTGGCGCGCGAAGGCTCCGTGTTCTGGATTGTGCGTCCCGAAGTGGGTGCTGGCGGCTTGAGCGGCCTGGAAACGATTGTTTCGGGGCCTTACATCCAAGTGCAGCCGGGTGACGGCAAAGAACAAAAAAATTTCATCGGCGCGGAAGAGCCGCCCATCCTGAAACAATCGAAGAGCGGATTGGAAGTTGTTTTAACGACGCCGCAGATCAACACGCTTTCCATCGGCTCGCCGGTTTATTATCGCGGCATCGAAGTCGGAGCGGTGGAATATTTTGTGCTGGACGCCGATTCGACCGAGGTGGAAATTCACGCGCTGATCGAGCCGGCGTTTGCGCCGCTGGTGCGGACGGATTCGGAATTTTGGAACGCGGGCGGCATCAGCGTGAATTTGAAATTTTTCGGGATCAACGTCAGCGCGGAAAATTTCAAATCGCTCGTCATCGGCGGAATTGCCTTTGCCACGCCATCGCCGCCGGAAACCTTGGCGACGAACGGCGGCGTCTTTCCGCTCAACGAAAAAGTGGACGAGAAATGGCTCAAATGGTCGCCGTCCATTGAAATCACCAATGCCAGCCCCACGACGCCCCAAGGTTCGCCTTCGTCGCTGCTTTTGAACAGCGTGAACCCGCCGCCCAAACAGTGAGGGGCTAATTTCGCCGGACATTTTGCACGATGAAACATGGTGAAATTTGCATTCTGCATTTCGATCTGGAGATTTTTGCGATGAAACTGGCTGGCACGCTTCTGGCTAAAATGGGTTAGGTCATCGGGACTTTAGGCAGCGGCGCAAAAAAAGCGGCGCGGGCGGGAATGGTGTTGAAAAAATTATGAACAAGGCAATTGGACTGGCATTACTGGTCATTGGTGTCGCGCTGATCATCTATGGCATCAACGCTTCGAACTCCACGATTTCGAATTTGTCACGGACATTCACCGGCACGCCGACAAACAAGACAATGTGGCTGCTGCTCGGCGGCATTGCGGCGGCAATCGTCGGCGCAGTGCTGGCGTTCAGCGGATTTGGCAAGGGTAAAAAACTAAAATGAAAGGAAAAATTATGAAAATTCAAAATGGTGGTTTGTGTCTGTTATTGTGCCTCGGTCTTTCAACGGCGGCTGTGGCAACATTCACCGGCTGCGCGGGAAATCAATACAACCGCAGCACCGGAGAATATGTTGACGATAAATCGCTTACTGTCCGCGTTCGCGACGCGCTGCATGACAATCCCGATTACAAATTTGGAGGCGTCAATGTGGACGTTTTTCGCGGCACGGTGCAATTGAGCGGATTTGTGGACACGTCCGATCAAAAATCCAGGGCCGCTGACATCGCCAAAAACGTTCAAGATGTCAAAGACGTTGTGAACAACATCACCGTCAAAGAATCCCAATAACCATGTTGCGCGGAAGCAAACCTGGTTGAGCCGGCAAACAAAAGCGGCAGGCGGAGCGCATTGAAAAATGGCTCCGAACCGCGCGGCAAGAATTCGGGC
This sequence comes from Verrucomicrobiia bacterium, assembly GCA_036490295.1. Classification (GTDB taxonomy): domain Bacteria; phylum Verrucomicrobiota; class Verrucomicrobiia; order Limisphaerales; family UBA11358; genus UBA11358. Next base: position 11,759 of record DASXED010000114.1, read on the forward strand.
GAGGCTAAACACCGCGTGGGCGGCGAAAAACGGAATGCTTTGTCAGCGACGTAACTATTTTGTTTTGAACGGTTTTCACAACTTCCTTTTCCAAGTTGCGCTTTGAATTTGGCTTGGCTATGCTACTGGCACCGTTTGGGCATGAAGCGCGAGCGGTAAAACTTTTTATGTCCGAAGGATATTGTGTCAAGTGCAAGGCCAAGAAGGAAATTGCCAATGGCGTCGAGGAAACGATGAAAAACGGGCGCAAGGCGATCAAAGGCAAATGCCCGACTTGCGGCACGGTCATGTTCAAGATTCTAGGCGGCAAGGCCGCGTCTTCCATTCAGGCGACACCCGTGGTCACGAGCTAATATGTCAGAACAGCTTGCCTACGTCATTGTCACTCCCTATTCGCTTCACAAATCGCGCACCGGCGGCATTTTGAGCCGGTTGATTTCGCGCACGGGTTTGAATTTGGCGGCGATGCGGATGTTCGCGCCGAGCGCGGAATTGGTGAGGGAATATTCGGAAAACATCATTTCCGCGCAAGACACGCAGGACCGGAAAATCCAGGAACTGCTCAAGGAATACATTCTCCACAATTTTTCGCCCGACGCAAAAACCGGACGCCGCCGGCGCGTGATGGTGATGCTTTTTCGCGGCGACGAAGCGGTGCGCAAAGTGCGTTCGGTCGTCGGCAATTTAAGCCCCGAACGCCGCGTCGGCGAAACGATACGCGACACTTACGGCGACTTGATTTTGGACGATGATGGAGGGATTCGTTATTTTGAACCCGCCGTTCTTGCCGCGCCCAATCCCGGCGAGGCCGTGGCGAAGCTTAAATTGTGGGCGCGCCATTCCGACAGCGACGGCGGTGTGCTGGAAAATGTCCTCGCCTACCAGCCCGGCGAAACCGGCGAGCGCACGCTGGTGCTGATCAAGCCGGACAATTTCCGGTTTGCGACCGGGCGTCCCGGCAACGTGATTGATTTCTTTTCACGCACCGGCCTTTCCATCGTCGGCATCAAGGTCCTGCGCATGAGCACGGCGCAGGCGGTGGAATTTTACGGCCCCGTCCGCGAATATCTGCGCACGAAACTCAATGACACCGTCGGGGCGCGCGCCGCCGCCGCCGTGGAAAAAGAATTCGGCTTCAAAATTCCCGCCCCCGAACAAAGGGCGCTCGGCGATGTTTTGGGGCCGGTCTTCGGCGACCACCAGTTTGAGAACATCGTCCGCTTCATGTCCGGCCGCGCGCCGTCCGAATGCGCCTCGGAAAAAGAAAAGCATGAACCCGGCCCTGAAAAGTGCATCGCGCTGGTTTATGAAGGCGTGAACGCCGTCCGCAAAATCCGCGACGTGCTTGGCCCGACCGATCCGTCCAAGGCGCCGCCCGGTTCGATCCGCCGCGAATTCGGCTCGACCGTCATGATCAACGCCGCGCACGCCAGCGATTCAGCCGACAACGCCAGGCGCGAAATAGGCATCGTGAAAGTCGGGGAAAACAGTTTCCGCCAGATCGTCGAGGAGACTTACGGAAAATTGTAACCGCGCAGTTTGTCCAATAATTGCGCGTCCGCAGCGGGAAATTCGTAATCGCCCAGTTCCGGTTTGCCAATCCACTTGAACGCCGCGCAGCCGAGCAATTGCGGCTCGCCGCGAATCAACTGGCAAAGAAAAAATTTCAGGCTGACGGTTTTCTCCGCGTAGGCGTGCGTGATTTCTTCAAACAGTTTGCCGACGGAAATTTCGACGCCAAGTTCCTCTTGAATTTCGCGGACGAGGCAGTGCTCAAAGGTTTCGTCCGCTTCACGCTTGCCGCCGGGAAATTCCCAAAGTCCGCCAAGATGCGCGCCTGCGCGACGTTGGGTGATTAAAAGTTTGCCGTTGCGGAAAATGAGCGCGGCGCTGACTTCAATCATATTAATAAGCCTCTGCAAAATGAGCGCGGGCGGCCCGCCCGCGAGTTCAAAAACCAACCTCACGCGGACGAGCCGTCCGCGCTCCAAATCATGCGCAAGCGTCTTTTACCAGCCGCAGGTGTTGGTGGTGACGATCATGGAGAAGTAATCTTCCTGGCCCCGATCTAGAATCTCCACGTCAAGGTCGTTCGTTCCCCAATGCAGGACGTTTGTGGCGACACTGTCAAAGGATTGCAAGGACCGCCAAGTGGTTAAATCCTCGTGAGTGAATGTTTCAATATTCGAGCCGTTGAGATACAACGAATAGTCGTTGTCTATGGCGATGGAGTATTGCACCTGCGACAACACTACATTGGTGGGAACATACAGGACGATGTGATTCGACCACACCGAGGGATCGTCCTGCGTCCCGGTCGGCCAATTGGTGTTTGGCCAGGGATAAATGCCGGGGTATTGATTGGGATAATCGCTGGAAAACGGCGCCTGCAGATTGGTCACAATGGACGGATAGTTCGTATCCGTCACCACCTGCCAGACGGCGTTTGCCGGAATCAAATTGTCGGGATTATGACCCGTCACTTCAATTTCATTGGAGAAAGGCGACTCGTAAGTGATGCCGGTGGTATAATCTGGCAATTCAAAGGTCACGACATAGTAATTGGTCTGGCCGGCCATGGCGTTGGTGTCCCGGTAAGTCATCCAGCTCGTGTCGCCGGTGGAGGCGTTGGTGGAAATGACCGTGTATGGCCCGCCGCTGCTGGCGGAGTCATAGACGATGAAATCCCTGATTAAAGAGCCGGGATTGGGGAACATCGCCTGTTCGTTTGTATCCAGGCTCCAATCCAGTTGCACCGCCGTCCCGAACGGATCGCAATTGGGGGACAGGACCGGCCCGGCGCTGACATAGATGGTGACGCTGGCCGCGCTGGAAGTCCAGACGCCGTCGCTGACGGCCAGTTGAACCCCGTCCGTCCCTTCGTAGCCGGTGTGGGGCGTGTAGATGAGATTGGGCGGCGTGCCGCTCAAAGTTCCGTGGGCGGGGCCGCTGATGATCGTGTAGGTGTAATCATTGGTGTCTGCGGTGCAGGCGTCGGCATCGTCCCCCGCGCTCAAGGGGATGGCCACAGGCCGGTTGGTTCCGGTCAGCACGCTTTGGGAACTTGGGGCAAGATAAAGGCTGGCGTCGCCGACGTTGATGGTGACGGTGCTCGTGACGGTGTCGCCGCAGCTATTGGAGACCGTGTAATTGAAAATGTCTTGTCCGGTGAAGTTCGTGTTGTTTGGAGTATAAACATAAGTCTGACCCGACACATAGCTCACGGAGCCGTCATGCGGAGTGGAGACGGCATAGCCCGGCGTTCCGCAATAATCCCCGCCGTCCAGCGTGAATTGAACCGCCGTGCCGCGACAGGTTTGAGCGGAAACCGGACTGGCATAGAGTTGGTTGGTGATGTTCAAAGTGACGGTGCCAATGGAATCATACTGGCCGTCGCTGGCCTTGAAGGTGAAACTATCTTGACCTTCATAACAATTGGTTGCCGTGTAAGTGACTTCTGGCATGTCGTTGGTGTCCAAAGTTCCGTGAGTCGGCCAAGTCTGGATAGTGTAAGTTAGTGGCAAATTGCGCGGGTCACTGACATACGAAGCCAAGTTAAAAGTCAACGGCATATCGGGACATGGTTGTTGAAAATCGCCTTGAATTGTCGGATACACTTCGGGATTGGCGTAGAGGTTATTGGTGGCTGAATCGTTTGCAGGGTCAATCAGGTAATTGGTGTTTTGCAGTAGCGTCAGGATGACGGTCTGGTTGGGCTTCAAGCCGTCGGCAGTCGGGTCAATGTCAATTTCCACCCCGCCTTGATTGGCAGGAATGACGGCCACGCCCGTGAGATTGGAATAGTCAACGCCATTCTGCGCCGTGCCGCCGATGCTGTAAAAAACGGCCATGTCATTGGTCGCCGCATACCATTCGTTCTCAATGGAGATGCTACCCGCGTATCCGGGGTCGCTGGTGTTGGTCGGATTCAACTCTTCCGAGTCTTGTGTGTCCACAATCTCCATCACCGGATTGGCGTGATGCACCCGATAGAACGTCATGGCATTGGTCATCATGGACACGGGCGTGAAATCCGCCTGACCATCGGGTGCGTCGAAGTAAATTTGTCCCAAGTCCCAGCTACTGTTCACCAGATTGGTGGTCGAGAGTAGTTGATAGTTATCGCCGCCCACAGTGTTGTGCGCGCGCAATCCAAGATTAGGGGCTTCATTCGATGAAGACAACCACAGGCCATTAGTGTCAAACATCGGAATAAAACCATTGGGCTGATACCCTCCGTTGGTTCCGTCGCCGCCGCCGGGAATTTGTATCTGCTCGATGAGGCTCGCCATGCTTTCAGCCTGCGTTTGCAAGGTGGAAGACGCTTGTATGCTGCTCATCCTTCCGGCGGATGAAGGCATGATTTGTCCTCCGGTGTCGTCCACGATAAATATATTGCCGAGCACTGAATAGATTGGAAGAGTTGACAGGTTTGATGGCAGGAATGGATAAGGCAACTTCGTAAGATCGCCGTCGGGACTTACTGTCGTCACCCAAAAAGTTCCTTTGTCGGGCAATGTGGTGGCTGATACGGGAGTGAGTCCGGCTTCATCAGCGGTGACTTGGACAACAGAATCCGGCGCGGCATGAAGAGATAGAACGGGAGCCGTAAATAATACTCCAGCCAAAAATAGAACAGGTAGCTTGGAACGCCGTTTGAAGGCGAAAGCTAAAAGACCACTTATTCCAATTAGAGCCAAAGTAGTTGGCTCTGGAACAGGAGCAACCACTCCTTCTCGAAACCAAAAGTCTGAACTGAAACCAGCGCCTTCCTCAAGTATCTGTCCATTGGGATAAGTGTCACCAATTGCTACTATTGCCCACGGGTCATCTCCCGACAAAACGACTGGCTGAAGATAATAAGTCTGATCTGACGTTAAAGTGACAGGTGTTGAAAAATAGAAATTCGTAACTCCCGTAGAATAAGGACCATTTTCAAATCCGTTGGGCATATAAACCGGAGTGGTTGAACCGAGTAATGTCGCCAAAGGGGTATTGGGGATCGGCGACCCTGTCCACAGTTTCACATAAACCGTCGCGCCATTGCTGCCATTGCCTGGCACATCCTCGAATTCAAACTGGACAAAATCAATCGCCGAAAGTGTTGGAATAAAAGATTGCACCAATGGCGAATCTTCTTGGATATAAAGGCCGTCGGCATTTCCGTTGCCTACAACAGCCACTGGTTCTGTAGCCGATTGCTGGTCATAAACCAACCCTTGCGCGTGAATTTGAAGTGAAGCGGCAATCAACATCGCCGCGCTAAATAAGTTTCTAATTGCTTTTTTCATAAGCTTTTCCACTGACCAAATGCCTGTTTTAGCTGAACAGAGTTATGCTACAAGTGTAGCGTCCTTTCGTCAATCTTTTTTTTGTATGACTTTCATGTGTCAGTCAGCAAAATATCGGAAGCCGTTTGTTCTCAAGTCGCGCGTCTTTTGAGAGAAGAGCGCGCCAAATGCGGCTTTTCACTCAACTTGGTTGCTCAAAAAGCTGGATTATCGCGTCAAACAATAACTTTTATTGAACAAGAACAGCGAATCCCAACATTGGATACTTTGCTGCGGATTACTTTGGCTTTGGACATTGACCTTGAAAAAGTCATCGCTAAAGCTCGCAAATCGGTTAAAGGTAAATAAGTTTCCCCGTTCAAAGCTTCCAGCCAAAGCCCGTTGGTGTCAAAATTCGCAGTAAATCCATTGGGCTGATACCCTCCGTTGGTTCCGTCGCCGCCGCCGGGAATTTGTATCTGCTTGATGAGGCTCGCCATGCTTTCAGCCTGCGTTTGCAAGGTGGAAGACGCTTGTATGCTGCTCATCCT